>JBBIQI010000124.1:1775-9863 GCA_037442465.1 Burkholderiales bacterium | reverse complement strand
CACCGCGCAACGACGCCAGCGGACCGCGCAGCAGAAAGATTCACAGCTTCTGAGCGGAGGGACCGGGCCGTGCGTGTGAGCGGCGTCATACAGGCAGGGCTCGTGCTCGCGCTCGCCGGTAGCGCCGCCGGCGCGGTCGAAGTGCGATTCGAACCGGTGGCGCCGGGCGTGTACGCGCACATCGGCGAGACGGGGCCGCGTACCTACGACAACGAAGGCCTGAACGCCAACCTCGGCCTGGTGGTTACCGGGAGCGGTGCGGTGTTGATCGACAGCGGTGCGACCGAACGCTCGGCCCGGCAGATCGAAGCGGCGATTCGCCGCGTGACCGGGCAGCCGGTGCGATGGGTGATCAACACCGGCGGCCAGGATCATCGTTGGCTCGGCAACGGCTACTTCAAGGCGCAGGGCGCGCAGATCATCGCCCACGTCGACGCTCGCGCCGACATGCTGGCGCGCGGCCGCGCGCAGTTGCAGGCGCCGGCGGCCGTCCTGAAGGAGCGCGCCGCCGGCACCGAGCCGACGCTGCCGACGCGCTTCGTCGAGGGCGACGACGTGCGGCTCATGCTTGGCGGGGTCGTGTTCGAGCTCAAGCATCGTGGCGGCGCGCACACGCCCGGCGACACGATGGTGTGGCTGCCCGACCGCCGCGTGCTGTTCAGCGGCGACGTCGTGTACGTCGACCGTCTGCTCGGCGTGCTCGACGTCAGCAACACGCGGCGCTGGCTCGATCACTTCGCGCTGATCGAGCAGCTCGACCCCGCGGCCATCGTTCCCGGCCACGGCCGCGTCACCGATGCGGCCACGGCACGGCGCGATTCGCACGCCTATCTGGCCGCGCTGCGCGCGCACATGAAAAAAGCGGTCGATGACGGCGTCGACCTGAGCACGGCGATACGCACGTTCGACGCGGGGCCGTACATGCGCCTGCGCGACGCTGCCGAACTGCATCCGGGCAACGCCAGCCGCACGTACCTGGAAGTCGAGCGCGAATGAAGCGTGCAGCGGCGGGCCGCGCCGTCACGCCGTCGGTCCGGCGTGACCCACTTCGGCTCATCGACCGGCAGCGACAGACCCAAGTACGAGGAGAAGCTTCGTCCCTTCGGCCCGACCATGCGCTTGACTTCGACGATCGCCGCGCGCCGCTGGCCGCGCTTCGCCTTTGAGGCCGGTCAAGCGGCCCCGGGTTCGTCGCCATGCGTCGCGCCGCCGGGCGGACGCCTCCGGTATCTTTGGCTCCGGTCGCGCGCCGATTGCGCGGGTGCCGTCGATTCGCTTGGCGGCAGTAGCTTCTGCGCGGTCATGGGCGCGCGGTGGAAGCCATCATGGCGTTCGCGCGCGGATCCGGCGCCGATGCCGGGAGCGCTTTGCCGTGCGAGCGTTGAGCTTCGCCGCGGCGAAGTCGAGCCGCGGCACCGCCTCTGCAGAATCGCGCCGCGCGCCATTCGCCTATCGATGAGTTGATGAATGACCGCCCCGAATTCCGCACGATGAACGTCCTGTTTCTGTGCACCGGCAACTCGTGCCGCTCGATCCTGGCCGAGGCGACCTTCAACCACCTCGCGCCAGCGGGTTGGCGAGCGATCAGCGCCGGCAGCCAGCCGACCGGGCAGGTGCACCCTCGGTCGCTGGCGCTGTTGGCGCGCGAAGGCATTGCGACCGAGGGTCTGTTGAGCAAGTCGTGGGACAGCCTGCCGCTCACCCCCGACGTCGTCATCACCGTCTGCGCCAGCGCCGCCGGCGAGACCTGCCCCGCCTACCTGGGCCCGGCGGTGCGCGCGCACTGGGGGGTGGACGACCCGGCGCGCGCCACCGGCACCGACGCCGAGATCGACGCCGCTTTCGAGCAGGCTTACCGCATCCTGCGCGCGCGCATCGAGGCCTTCCTCGCCCTGCCGCTCGAAGAACTGGCGAGCGATCGCGAGCGGCTCAAGCGCGAGCTGGACCGCATCGGCGGCCTGCGGCCTTGACCGGGTGAGGCCGGAGAATCCGCGATGGCACAGATCCGGATCCATGGACCTGCGATGTGCTCCCCCGGCAGCGGTCGCGTCGCGGTCGCGCGCCCGTCGGCGCCGCCGCTGCGCAGGTGCGCGCTCGCCGAGATCAAGCAGATCGAACCGGAGCGTGATCGTCATGCGCAGCGGCTCGCCGTGCCGCCGCTGGTCTGTACCGTCCATTGAATCGCATTGCACGAGGCCCTCCGCCATGTCCGCCCAATGTGAAGTCACCGCCAAGCGTGCCGCCGGCGCGCCGCTCGGCTTCTTCGAGCGCTATCTCACGGTCTGGGTCGCGCTGTGCATCGTCGCCGGCATCGCGCTGGGGCAACTGTTTCCGGCGCCGGTGCAGGCCATCGGCGCGATGGAAGTCGCGAAGGTCAACCTGCCGGTGGGCGTGCTGATCTGGGTGATGATCATTCCGATGCTGCTGAAGATCGACTTTGGCGCATTGGGGCAGGTTCGCAGCCACGTGCGCGGCATCGGCGTGACGCTGTTCATCAACTGGGCCGTGAAGCCGTTTTCGATGGCGGCGCTGGCGTGGATCTTCATCCGCCACGTGTTCGCGCCGTACCTGCCGGCCACGCAGCTCGGCAGCTACGTCGCCGGGCTGATCCTGCTCGCCGCCGCGCCGTGCACGGCGATGGTATTCGTCTGGAGCCGGCTCACCAACGGCGACCCGTATTTCACGCTGACGCAGGTGGCGCTGAACGACACCATCATGATCTTCGCCTTCGCGCCGATCGTCGCCCTGCTGCTCGGCATCTCCTCGATCACGGTGCCGTGGGACACGCTGCTGATCTCGGTCGGCATGTACATCGTGATCCCGGTGGCGATCGCGCAGCTCGTGCGTGCCCGCGTGCTCGCGCGCGGCGGGCAGCCGGCGCTCGACGCGCTGCTCGCCCGCATCGGCCCGTGGTCGATCGGCGCGCTGCTGGCCACGCTGGTGCTGCTGTTCGCCTTCCAAGGCGAGCAGATCCTGCGTCAGCCCTTGATCATCGCGATGCTGGCGGTGCCGATCCTGATCCAGGTGTTCTTCAACTCCAGCCTCGCGTACTGGCTGAACCGCAAGGCGGGCGAGAAGCACTCGGTGGCCTGCCCCTCGGCGCTGATCGGCGCGTCGAACTTCTTCGAGCTCGCCGTGGCCGCGGCGATCAGCCTGTTCGGCTTCGACTCCGGCGCGGCGCTGGCCACCGTGGTCGGCGTGCTGATCGAAGTGCCGGTGATGCTGCTGGTGGTCAAGGTGGTCAACCGCAGCAAAGGGTGGTACGAGGCGGGAGTTCGGGCGTGAACTGCCTGATGCAGGCCTGGCGCCAGCATGAGGCCGAGCTGCGTGCCTGGCTGCGCCGTCATTTGGGCAACGGCGCGGATGCCGAGGACCTGTTGCAGGACCTGTTCGTCAAGGCGCTGCGTCAGGGTGAGCGGTTCTGCTCGATGGAGAACGCGCGCGCCTGGCTGTTCGAGGTGGCGCGCAACGCGATCGCCGACCGGCTGCGGGTGACGCGGCAGATGGTCGAGCTGCCCGACGACCTCGCCGCCGAGACTTCCGAGACCGCGGCCGTCGACGATCTTGCGGCCTGCCTGCCACGGGTGCTGTCGGAGCTGAACGCAGAGGATCGCGAGGCGATCACGCTGTGCGACATCGAGGGCATCACGCAGCAGGAGTACGCGCGCCGCATGGGTCTGACGCTCGCCGGCGCCAAGTCGCGCGTGCAGCGCGCCCGCAAGCGGCTGCGCGAGCGGCTGACCGAGGCCTGTCAGGTCAGGTTCGACGCATCGGGGCACGTCGTCGACTTCGTCCCGCGGCCGCCTCGCGTCTGATCCGCAGCGGTGCGGCGGGCGCCCTGCGAGGGCTGCGCGCCAGCCGGCATGACGCGCGCGGATCCTGATCTCGCGCAAACGGCCGTACCGCGGCTGGCTGCACGATCGCACTGGAAGCCGACCTGCAGTGCAGACGCCATTGCAGGCATCGAGCCGCCTGGCACATGCTGATTTGATGTGCTGGAGTGCATGGTCTGCTGTCTGCGCGGGTGCGCGAGGCCGTTCGTCGGACGCCGACCGGATGCGCACGCGATCCGCGGCGTGTCGATCGAGGGCCCACGCTGCCGCTGGCGATTGGTGCTGTCGGCAATCCCCAAGACTGGTAAGCGCTCGTAAGAGACGTAATCGTCGATTCCACAAACGCGTCCTTTGCGGACCTTGCGCGTCTTCCGGTTGGACGGCGGCGTCGCGATGCGATGCGCGCCGCCGAGTCCGCAGCCGGGCGGCGCGACGCGGACTCGAACGGGAAAACGCCGCGCGACACAGATGCAGTTGGAGGACTCCATGAAAGCCAGACTCGCACTCGTCCCGTTGGCCGCGCTGCTGGCCGGCGCCTTTGCGGTGACCGATGCCATTGCCGCCGGCCCCTACGGCTGGCGCTACAACGCGCCGGGCCATTACTACTACCAGGACAAGCAGCTCGACCGCGCCACGGTGGAGAAGAAGGCGCGCGCCGCGCTCGATGGCGTGACAAAGGGCGAGCCATGGAAGAGCCCGCGCGGTATCACCCACATTCCGCTGCTGAACAAGGACAAACTGGTCGTCGGCAATCTGTGGGAAGACAGCGATCTGAAGGCGGTCGAGGTCGGCGCGTACTGGACCGGCGCTCGCGGAACGCGGGTCGAGCTCGTGGCCGGTGGCAAGGTCATCGGCATGCTGTGGCTGCCCTGATACCGGCAGGTCCTCGCAGCGGAGCTGACCGCGCCGCACTTTCCCGTGGGGGCACTGGCGTGGCCCGATCGACTGTGAAGGCTGCGCCAGGGGCGGCAGTGAATGCGACGACAGCGCCAACGACGTCTGCCCGCGTGCGGCGTTGATGACGACGCCCGCAACGCGGGCCCACGCCGATGCCGCCCGGCTGCGTTGCGGATTCTCAATCCTGCGGTTGAAATGCCCGCCATCATGCTCTTGAGGCGCCGCGTCGCATTGGATCGTTTGCTCCACGTGTCGCCTCGCTGACCTGGTGCACCGCGGTCCACGCATGAGCAAGCCCGAGGTCGTCCTGTGCCGCGCCGTCCACACTACCGTCGGCACCTACCGCGGCAGCCTGAAGGAGATCCCGGTACCCGATCTGGGCTCCGCCGCCATTCGCGAGGTGCTCAAGCGCTCGAACCCCGCACCGGAGAACGCGCAGGCGCTGGCGCTGGCCAGTTCGGCACTCGAAATCCGGAGCTGCATGATCGACTGCGCGATCGCCGGCATCATCAAGCGCGGCATCGTCACGCGGTGCATCGGCGGCGGCCAGGGCATCGCGCTCGCCGTCGAGATGCTGTGACGAAGCGGCGCACCGAACGCGCCTGCCCGGCGGTCATCCTGCGGAGAATCCCATGCCACTGATCTCGGCCGAATCCGTTTCCCGCATCTACAAGACGGGCGACGTCGAAGTCGCCGCGCTGCGCGACGTCAGCGTCAGCATCGATGCACGCGAGTTCGTCGCCTTCGTCGGCCCGTCCGGCAGCGGCAAGACGACGCTGCTGAACCTGGTCGGCTGCCTCGACCATCCCAGCCGCGGCACGTTGACGGTCATGGGCACCGACGTCGCCCGGCTCGACCGCAGCGCCGCGGCCGCCTTCCGCGGCGAGCACTGGACTTCGTGTTCCAGGAGTTCAACCTGGTGCCGGTGCTGTCGGCCTACGAGAACGTCGAGTACCCGCTGCTGATGGTGCGAAGCTGGCCGCCGGGCAAGCGCCGCGCCCAGGTGATGAAGCTGCTCGACGCGGTCGGCATGGCCGACCAGGCCCACAAGCGGCCCGACCAGCTCTCGGGCGGGCAGAAGCAGCGCGTCGCGGTGGCGCGCGCGCTGGTGTCGGAGCCGCGGATCGTGCTGGCCGACGAACCGACCGCCAACCTCGACCACGACAGCGCGCACAAGGTGCTCGACCTGATGAAGCGGCTGCGCGACGAGTTCGGCACCACCTTCGTGTTCTCGACCCACGACCCGAAGATCATGGCGGCCGCCGAGCGCATGCTGGTGCTCGAAGACGGCCGCCTGGTGCGTGAGGAGCGCGCGCCATGATCGCCACGCTGAAGCTCTCCGCGCGCAACCTGATGCGCTACCGCCGGCGCACGCTGCTGACCGCCGGCCTGATCACGATCGGCGTGGTCGCGATGCTGCTGTTCGTCTCGGCCGCCGGCTCGTTCAAGAACCTGATGATCGGCCAGATCACCGACAGCATGCTCGGCCATCTGCAGGTGCACCGGCGCGGCTACGTGGCCTCGGTCGACAACCTGCCGCTGAACCTGAACATCGGCGCCAGGATGGTCGAGCGCGTGAAAGCCGAGCTCGCCGCCGAACCGGCGATCGCGGCGATCTCGGTGCGGCTGAAGCTCGGGGCGATGTTCAGCAACTACAGCGAGACGACGAGCATCCGCCTGAACGGCATCGACCCCGCCGCCGAGGACGCCGCCGCGCCGGGGCTGCGCACGCGCATCATCGACGGCGCCCGCGACGGACCGCTGGTGGCACCGGGCCAGCTGCTGATTCCCGATCTGATCGCGCGCGGGATGAAGGTCAAGGTCGGCGACACGGTGGTGCTGGTGGCGACCAACCGCGACGGCTCGGTCAACGGCAAGAACTTCACCGTGCGCGGGGTGCTGGAGCCGGTCACCGGCCCGGGCGGGCGCGACGGCTACCTGCACCAGGACGACGCGCGCGAACTGCTACGCATGGACGAGCCCGAGGCGATGGAGATCGCGATCCGGCTGCACGACCTGGGCAGGCTGGAGGCCGTGCAGGCCGCGCTGGCCGCCAAGCTCGACAAGCTGGTGAACAAGGAGGGCAGGCCGATGCTCGAGCTGCATAGCTGGAAGCAGCTTTCGCCCTTCGCCAACATCGCCAGCATGATCGACCTGATGACGCTGTTCATCCGCATCATGCTGGTCGCGATCGTGCTGGTGAGCGTGATGAACGTGATGCTGATGGCCGTCTACGAGCGCATCCGCGAGATCGGCACGCTGGCCGCGATCGGCACCCCGCCGCGGCGCATCCTCGGGCTGTACGTCGGCGAGGGGCTGCCGCTCGGCCTGCTCGGCGCCGCGATCGGCGTCGCGCTGAGCCTGGGGGTGGTTGCGCTGCTCAACGTCTGGCCGCTGCAGTTCCCGTTCGGGCGCCAGGTCATCACGCTGCAGCCCGCGCTGTCGGTCGCCGAGACCGCGACCGTCGCGCTGCTGGTGATCGGCATGGCGGTGCTGGCCAGCCTGCAGCCGGCCTGGCGCGCCTCGCGCATGGACCCGATCCAGGCCCTGCGCCATGTTTGACCGGAGAGCCCCGATGAAGACCCCGCGCCGCCGCTTCCTGCGCCACGGACTGGCCGCCGCCGTCGGCGCCGCCCTGCTGCCGCCGCCTGCGCTTGCCCTCGACGGCAAGTCGCTGCTCGAGAAGGTCGACCGCAACCTCGAGCCGCAAAGCTACGAGATGACGCGCAAGCTCATCAACGAGGAGCCCGACGGCCGGCGCAAGGAGTTCATCCTGTACTCGGTCAAGAAGGGCCGCGACAAGGTGGCCGCGCTGTTCCTCGCGCCGGCGAGCGACAAGGGCCGCAGCACGCTGCGCCAGGGCGACAACATGTGGCTGTACATCCCGAGCGTGGGCAAGCCGGTGCGCATCACCAGTTTGCAGAGCGTCACCGGCGGCGTGTTCAACAACGCCGACATCCTGCGCATCGACTATGCCGAGGAATACGAGGTCACCGCGGCCCGCGAGGACGGCGCGAGCTACCTGCTTGACCTGAAGGCCAAGACCGGCGCCGTGGCCTACGACCGGCTGAAGATGACGGTGGACAAGAAGACCGTGCTGCCGACGGTGATCGAGGCCTACGCCGCCAGCGGCCTGCTGGTAAAGACGCTGCGCTTCAAGGACATCAAGGACTTCGGCGGCGGCATCGTGCGGCCGGCCACGGTCGAGACCGACAGTCCGCTTTACAAGGGCTACAAGTCGGTGATGCTGTACGCCAACGTGAAGAAGCGCGAGGTGCCCGACGAGGTGTTCACGCTGAACTTCATGTCGCGGCTGGACGAACTGCGCCGATGATGCGCCGGCTCGCGGTCGGGCTCG
>JBBIQI010000124.1:0-1675 GCA_037442465.1 Burkholderiales bacterium | reverse complement strand
CGGCTGGACGAACTGCGCCGATGATGCGCCGGCTCGCGGTCGGGCTCGTGCTCGCGGCTGCCGCCGTGCCGGTGCAGGCGGCCGACTACAGCTTCGACGCGTCGGAGCTCGAGCCGCGGGCGTACGAGATCAATGGCTTCCTCGAAGGCCGCTACGAGCGCCTCTGGCTGCGCTCCGGCGCTGCGCTGCTGCCGCTGACTTTTGCCACGCCGCCTTCGGGTGATGCGCTCGACCGCGGCGCGGCGGGCGTCGAGCTGGGCGGGACTTACCGCAGGAACATCTTCGGGCTGTACGCGCGCGCGCGCCGATGCCGCGGTCGACCAGACGGAGTCGACCCGCGAGTTCGTCTGGCTGGAGGGCGGGCTGCGCGCAAGCCCGTCGGAGGGCCTTAGCCTCGACGTCGGCAAGCAGGTGCAACGCTGGGGCAAGGGCTATGCGTGGAACCCGGTGGGCTTCTTCGAGCGGCCCAAGGACCCGAACGACCCGCAGCAATCGCGCGAGGGGTACGCGATGGCCAGCGCCGACGTCGTGACCAGCCGTGCCGGCACGCTGGCGGCCGTGGGCTTCACGCCGGTGGTGCTGCCGGTGTCGTCGTCGCTCAACGAAGACTACGGCGCGACCGGCCACGCGAACCCGGGCGCGAAGCTTTACCTGCTGCTCGCCGACACCGACATCGACCTGATGTGGGCCGGCAAGGGCAGCCGGCCCCAGCGCTTCGGCTTCGACTTCTCGCGCAACCTGGGCACGCAGCTCGAAGTGCACGGCGAATGGGCGCGGGCCATCGGCGTCACGCGCCGCGAGCTCAACGCCGACGGCAGCGTCAGCACGACGAGGGCCAATGCCGACAGCTGGCTGATCGGCGCGCGCTACCTCACCGAACGCGAAGTCACGGTGATCGGCGAGCTGTACCGCAACGGCACCGGCGTCGGCGAAGACGCGCTCGCGCGCTTCTACGCCCTGCTCGACCAGGCCTTTGCTGCCGGCGGCAGCCAGGCGCTGCAGGCGCTGGCGCGCTCGCTGGCGCAGTCGGGCTACGGGCGCGCCAACCCGGGGCGCAACTACGCCTACCTGCGCGTCAGCGCCAAGGACCCGTTCGACTGGCTGTACGTCTCGCCGTCGGTGACCTCGATCGTCAATGTCGACGACCGCAGCTACCAGCTCACTTTCGAGGTGCTCTACACCGGCTGGCAGAACGTCGAGCTGCGGCTGCGCGGCATCGTCACGCGCGGCAACGGCGGCAGCGAGTTCGGCGAGAAGCCCGCCGCGCAGCGCGTCGAACTGCGGCTGCAGCGGTACTTCTGAGACGGCCGCGGACGGAGTGATGCTGCCCATGGCCTCCACCGATGCTGCGCAGGGCTGCGCCATCCCTGCACGCGGCGCCGAACCGCTGCTGGCGGCGCGCGATCTGCGCGTCGAACTGGGCGGCCGCGCCGTACTCGACGGCCTGACGCTCGCGGTCGCCGAGCGCGAGGTGCACGCCCTGCTCGGCCCCAACGGCGCCGGCAAGAGCACCGTCGCCTACGCGTTGATCGGCTGCAGCGGGTATGCGCCGGCCGCGGGCGAGCTGCGCTTCGGCGGCGAACGGATCGACACGCTGCCGCTGCACGAGCGCGCGCGCCGCGGCATCGCGCTGGCCTGGCAGGAGCCGGCGCGCTTCGAAGGTCTCACCGTGGCG
>JBBIQI010000123.1:0-10202 GCA_037442465.1 Burkholderiales bacterium | reverse complement strand
AACCCCAGTCGCCCAACGCACTTGCGCGAAACTGCATGTGTGGACTGCCGGATTTGGGTTGAACGATCCGACCGTCCGAAAACCCGAAATGCAGCGCTTACCGCCGGGATGACGGAAACGGTGCGTTCAGAGCCGAAAAACCTCTCAAGCTGGCCGTGTCACGAGGTCGGGTAATCATCGGTAAGCCGAGAAGGCGTCGGTTGGCACTGGGGCAGCGTGCGCCGGTGGCTGCCGCGGCGAGTCGCTCGCCGGCGCCTTGCGCTGCCCCTACGGGTTGAGCGCCCGAGGTGGGGCGCCTCGCACCGCTGCGGGCTGATCGCGCGTTCGACGCAATGCGCCCGCTGCGCGCCCGCACGCGCCCGCGCCGTCGCGCGGACACCGGGCAAGCTCAACGCGCCGCCGAGTCGAGCTGCGCCGCCAGTGCGCGGATCGCTGGCGAGATCTCGACCGCGTACGGGGGCGCGCTCGCCAGTTGCGTCAGCGCATCCGGCAGCGCGTCCAGTTCGCCGCGCAGCCGCGCGCGGATCGCGTCGAGCGCCTCGGGTGCTGCGACACGGGCTCCGGCGCGCATGACCGGCACGAGCAGCGGCCTTCCGGCGACCGGCTCGTCGGCGAGCGCCACGGTATCGCCGGCGTACTGGCCGTCCACGGCGCGCCGGAACACCTGTTTGACGCCGGGCCAGGTCGCTTTGCCGGTCGAACGCTTGCGGCGCGCGAGCCCCGCGTACGACTGCAGCTTGTACGCACAGTCGAGGACCGGATGGTCCGACGCGCAGGCCAGTGCGCTGCCGACGCCGAAGGCGTCGAGCGGGCTGCCGGTGCGCAGCAGCGCGTCGATCGCGTCCTCGTCGAGGCCGCCGCTGGCGATGATGCGGGTCGTGCGCAGCCCGCCGTCGTCGAGCACGCGGCGCACCGCGCGCGACAAGGATACGAGATCGCCGCTGTCGATGCGCACTGCGCGCACGGCGATGCCCTCGGCAGCGAGCGTACGCGCGACCGCGACCACCTTGTGCGCGGCGGCGACGGTGTCGTATGTGTCGATCAACAGGATCGCGTTGCCGGGGTGGGCGCGTGCGAACGCCAGGAACGCCGCCGTCTCGTCGCCGTGCGCCTGCACGAAGGAATGCGCCATCGTTCCGTACAGCGGCAGCCCGAACGCGCGTCCCGCCTCGACGGTCGCGGTGCCCGCGAAGCCTGCGATCCAGCTCGCGCGCGCCGCGAGCACGCCGGCCTCGGCGCCGTGCGCGCGCCGCAGCCCGTAGTCGATGACCGCCCGGCCGCGCGCGGCGAGCACGCAGCGCACCGCCTTGGACGCGATCAACGTCTGGAAGTGGATCAGGTTCAGCAGCCGCGTTTCGACGAGCTGCGCCTGCGGCAGCGGCGCGGTCACGCGCAGGACCGGCTCGTTGGCGAAGAACACCGTTCCTTCGGGCAGCGCATCGACGTCGCCGGTGAAGCGAAAGCCGCGCAGCCAGTCGACGAAGTCGGGCGTGCCGAACGGCTGCGTGCGCAGGAACTCGAGGTCGGCCTCGTCGAAACGCAGGGACTGCAGATAGTCGAGCGCCTGCTCGAGTCCGGCGGCGACGAGAAAGTTGCGGCCCGGATGCGCGCGCACGAACAGTTCGAACACGGCGCGCTCGTCCATGCCCTCGACGCGATAGCTGCGCGCCATCGCGAGCTCGTACAGATCGGTGAGCAGGCCTTCGTGCCGGGACATTTTCAGTGCGCTCCGTGCAGGCGTGTCGCGTCGTTCGGCCGTCTCGCCGAGCGGATTCGCGGCAAGCCTCCGGCCCCCGGTGCGCCGCAGCTGCGTCCGTCGCGGTCGCCGTTTCGCGCCGGGCCATCGACGGGGACCGCGACCGAACGCTTCACTTCAGCCCTTGATGCAGACGAGGGGCTCGAGCCGCGCGACCTTGCGCGCAAGGCCTGCGGCGTCGGCGGCGTCGACCACGGCGGTCACATCCTTGTACGCGCCGGGCGCTTCCTCGGCCACTCCGCGCATCGACGGACTGCGGATCAGCACCCCGCGGCCCGCGAGTTCGTCGACGACCTGCCGGCCGTGCCAGCGGCGGGTGGCCTCATGCCGACTCATGCTGCGCCCCGCGCCGTGGCAGGCGGACGCGAATGCGCGTTCGGCCGGCGCCGCGGTGCCGGCGAGCACGTACGAGCAGGTGCCCATGCTGCCGCCGATGAGCACCGGTTGGCCGAACTCGCGCAGCGCCGGCGGCAGGTCCGGATGTCCGGGGCCGAACGCGCGGGTGGCGCCCTTGCGATGCACGTAGAGCTTGCGCTTGCGGCCGTCGACGACGTGCTCTTCCAGCTTGCACGTGTTGTGCGAGACGTCGTACAGCAGCGGCAGCCGCGCAGCCGGCAGGATGTCGGCGAAGACCCGGCGCGTCAGGTGCGTCAGGATCTGCCGGTTGGCGAGCGCGCAGTTGATCGCCGCGCGCATCGCGCCGAGGTAGCTGCGACCGGTCGTCGAAGCGAGCGGCGCGCACGCCAGTTCGCGATCCGGCAGCGCGATGCCGTGTTGTCTCGCCTCGACCGCCATCGATCGCAGATACTCGGTGCCGATCTGGTGGCCGAGCCCGCGCGAGCCGCAGTGGATGCTGACGACGACGTCGTCGAGCGCGAGTCCAAAGGCCGCCGCGATGCGCTCGTCGAACACCGCGGCGACCCGCTGCACTTCGAGGTAATGGTTGCCCGAGCCGAGGGTGCCCATCTCGTCGCGCTGACGCTTCTTCGCGTGCTCGGACACCGCTTCGGGCTGTGCCCCCTGCATGCAGCCGCGTTCCTCGATCCGCTCGAGATCGTCGGCGCTGCCGTAGCCGCGTTCGACCGCCCAGCGTGCGCCGCCGGCGAGCATGCTGTCCATCTCGCTCGGCGTCAGCCGGATCGCACCGGTCGAACCCACGCCGGCGGGGATGCGCGCATACAGCGCGTCGGCGAGCAGCTGCTTCTGGCCCTCGACGTCGGCGGACTTCAGTCCGGTGTGCAGGCAGCGCACGCCGCACGAGATGTCGAAGCCCACGCCGCCGGCTGAGACCACGCCGCCCTCGTCGGGGTCGAACGCGGCCACGCCGCCGATCGGGAATCCGTAGCCCCAGTGTGCGTCCGGCATCGCGTAGGACGCCGCGACGATGCCCGGCAGCTTGGCGACGTTGGCGACCTGCTCGTAGACCTTCTCGTCCATCTCGCGCACGAGTGCTTCAGTCGCGTAGATCACCCCCGGTACGCACATGCCGCGCGCCCGCTCATCGGACCCCGGCTCGATCACCCATTCGGTGGTGCTGCGTCGGACGAGCTTGCTGATGTCCATCGTTGTGTCCTCGTCAAACGTCGACGACGCACTGCGCGAGCCAGTGGCCGTCATCGAGCCGGCGCACGGCGAGCTGCGTGTAGGTCGCGCCCTTGACCTCGACGGCCGGCTTGTGGCGCGCAACGTCGACCGGCTCACCCCAGGCGCGCGCCGCCAGCCGCGTGCCTTCGATCGACACCTCGAAGCGGCCGAACAGCATGCCCCTGACCTGCATCTCGTACACGAGCGCATTGAGCCAGTCGGCGAGTAGCAGTTCCGTGTCGGGCGCCTCGCAGGCGATGTCGACGGCCGTGGTCGCGGCCACCGCCGCCGGGTCGGTGATGACCGCGGTCAGCGCGAGCGCAGCCTGCTCGAAGGCCTGCGCGAGCGTGCGGCCGACGCCGCGCACGCCGATGTCGGCACCGTGCTCGAAGTGTTCCCAATGCGCAGGCACGCTCGACATCCACGACGGCCGGTGGTCGTTTGCTCGCGTCCAAGATAGCACCCGCGCGGCCCGCCGCTGCGGCGCAGATCAAGGACCGGCGACGCCATGCGCAGCCGGCGCGGCAGCGCGCCGGGGCCAGTCAGGTCTGGATCGGCTTCACCGTGTAGTCGCCGGCGCGGGCTACCGCCGCCCGCACCGCGTCGACGTCGACTGGCTCGCCGAAGACCGCGCGCGGCGGCTCGAGCGTGACGGTGACGTCATCGGCGACGGCTTTGAGCGCTTTGGTCACGCGGTTCACGCAGCCTCCGCAGTGCATGCCGGTGATCTCGAATTCCCGTGTCATCGGTTCTTCCCGTGTTCGATGAGCCCGTCGTAGCAGGCCCGCAAAGTGCGCATTTTGCGCCGATGCGAGGCGGCACGCTCGCGTCCCCGGGGCAGCCCCGGCGGCCTGATCGCCGCCGTCCGATACACTGCGCGCTGTTTGCGTACCGCCTGCGACCGCATGGACCGCGCTCAGATTCCTGCCAACCTGAAGGCCGACATTCTGTCCGAGGCGCTGCCGTACATCCGCCGTTTCCACGGCAAGACGATCGTGGTCAAGTACGGCGGCAACGCGATGGTCGAGCAGCGGCTGAAGGAAAGCTTTGCGCACGACGTGGTGTTGCTCAAGCTCGTTGGCATGAACCCGGTCGTCGTGCACGGTGGCGGTCCGCAGATCGACGAGGCGCTCGAGCGCGTAGGCAAGAAGTCGACCTTCGTGCAGGGCATGCGCGTGACGGACGCCGAGACGATGGAAGTCGTCGAATGGGTGCTGGCCGGCGAAGTGCAGGGCGAGCTGGTCACCTTGATCAACCGCTACGGAGGCCAGGCCGTGGGGCTCACGGGCAAGGACGGCGGGTTGATCCGCGCGCGCAAGATGCGCATCCCGGACCGTGACGATCCGACCAAGCTGCACGACATCGGCCAGGTCGGCGAGATCGATGCGATCAACCCGGCGGTGGTCAAGGCGCTCGAGGAAGACGCCTTCATTCCGGTGATCTCGCCGATCGGCTTCGACGACGAGGGGGCGACCTACAACATCAACGCCGACGTGGTCGCCGGCAAGCTCGCCGAGATCCTAAAGGCCGAAAAACTCGTGATGCTGACCAACACGCCGGGCGTGCTCGACAGGAACGGCAGGTTGCTCACGGGGCTGACCGCGCGGCAGATCGACGAACTCGCCGCCGACGGCACGATCTCCGGCGGCATGCTCCCCAAGATCGCATCCGCGCTCGAGGCCGCCAGAAGCGGGGTCAACGCGGTGCACATCATCGACGGCCGCGTCGATCATTGCCTGCTGCTGGAGATCCTGACCGACGCCGGCGTGGGCACGATGATCCGCAGCCACTGACCGGGCGGCGCACCGCACGACGCACCGATGAACCGCGGCGCGCGGCTGGTCTGGTTCTTCGATCTGGACGACACGCTGCACGACGCGTCGCACGCGATCTTCGGTGCGATCGACCGGCGGATGACCGACTATGTCGTCAGGCATCTCGCGCTCGACGAGCCCGCCGCGAACCAACTGCGGCTCGCCTACTGGCGCCGCTACGGGGCGACGATGCTCGGGCTCGCGCGGCACCACGCGGTCGATCCCCATCACTTCTTGCGCGAGACGCACGACTTCGACGTGGCCGAATTGCTGCGCGCCGAGCGCGGACTGGCGCGGCTTCTGGCACGGCTGCCCGGTCGCAAGGTGCTGCTGACCAATGCGCCGGACCGCTACGCGCGCGCGGTGCTGCGGGAACTGTCGCTGCACCCGCATATCGGCGCGCGCTACGCGATCGAGCGCCTGCGCTTGCACGGCAGCTTTCGCCCCAAGCCGTCGCGCTCGATGCTGCGCCACATGCTCGCGCGCGAAAGAGTCCCGGCCTACCGCGCCGTGCTGGTCGACGACAGCCGGTCCAATCTCAAGGCGGCCCGCGCCGTCGGTCTGCGAACGATCCTGGTGCGGCGGCGCGGCGATCCCCGTGCGCGGGGCTTACCGGGGCGGCCAACCTATGTCGGTCTGCGCGTGACCTCCGTGTTGGACCTGCCGAAAAGTCTTGCTTTTCTGCGGAAGTAATCCCCCACGTCGCGCGAGTTTCCGGTAGATTTTCCGTCCCTACGGAAGCCCGCCATGCAACCAGCCCAATCTTCCGACAAGCCGGCGGCCGAGTCCGGCAAACGCAAACCCGGCGCCCGCAAGCTGCAGATCCTGCAGACGCTCGCGGCGATGCTGGAGGATCCGAAGGGCGAAAAGGTCACGACGGCGGCGCTGGCGGCCAAGCTCGACGTGTCGGAGGCTGCGCTGTACCGGCACTTCGCCAGCAAGGCGCAGATGTTCGAGGGCCTGATCGAATTCATCGAGACGACGATCTTCGGTCTGATCAACGAAATCTCGGCCAAGGAGCCCTCGGGACTGAAGCAGGTGCGGCGCATCGTCGTGATGCTGCTGGACTTCGCGCAGACCAACCGCGGCATGACGCGCGTGCTGATCGGCGATGCGCTGGTCAACGAAAACGAGCGGCTGCAGGAGCGCATGAACCAGCTCTTCGAGCGCATCGAATCGTCGCTGAAGCAGAGCTTCCGCTTGGCGATGACCGAGAAGGAATTGCCGGAAACGTTCGACCCCGCCGCGCGCGCGAACCTGGTCGTCGCCTACGTCGTCGGCCGCTGGCACCGCTTCGCCAAGAGTGGCTTCAAGAAGCCGCCGAACGAAGGGCTCGAAGCGCAACTGCCGGCGCTGCTCGTCTGAGCGCGATCGGCCCGCAGGTCCGCGGCTGGGTCACGTGAACGCGCGATGGGTGTTCAGTGGCACTGTCACTCCGCTTTACAGCCGCTTGAAAGGGGCTTCATCCCTCTCGAGCCGATTCCAATTCGATCAATGACTTGCCCACCTTGAGCACGGCAGGAACGCCCATTGCTTGCGAGGCTGCATCGGTCCGGACTTCCACGGGGTAGAGCCAAGATGAATCGATGCACCAAAGCGGTCGCAGCGCTTCTGTTCGGCGTGCCGGCGCTGGCGCTGGCGTCAGTCATTCAAGCGCTGCAAGGCACGGGGCAGGCCGAATTGCTGCCGATGATCCAGGCGGGTGCGCCGCCCGACAGCCCGGCGGCGCGGGTCGATCCCAACGTCACGACGTCGCCATTCACCGGCGTGGTCAGCATCAACATCCGCTATACGCCGCCCGGCGGCACGCTGCAGAGCTTCATCTGCAGCGGCACGGCGATTTCGCCGTTCATGGTCCTGACGGCGGCGCACTGCGTCGATCCGCTCGACAACGGCCAGGTGATCGACATCACGCAGATGGGCAACGACGTTCGCGTCGTCGTCAACGACGACGGGTTCTTCAACCCAGCGACCGACCTGATCACCGCGAGCCAGGTGACGATCCACCCGGACTACGACGGCTTCGGCATCTGCCCCGACGGCACATTCGGCTGCGTCAATGACGATCTTGCGATCATCCGACTGTCGCAGGCTTTGCCGGACACGGTGCAGACCTATCGCCTTGCCGACGAAGCGGTCGCACCGGGCACCGAGTTCACGATGGTGGGCTACGGCACGAGCGGCGACGGCGTCAACGGTTACACGGTCGCGCCGAGCTTCTTCGTCAAGCGGGTCGGCGGCAACATCTACGACTTGTTCGACAATGACGACGAAGCGAACTTCGATCCGGCCACGCCGCGCGAGGTCTGGTACTACGACTTCGATGGCACCCGCAACGGGCTGTTCCGCGACACGTTTTGCCTCCTTGGGCTGGCCTGCTCCGCATATCTTGGTAACGATGTCGAAACGCATCTCGGCGGCGGGGACTCGGGCGGACCTTCGTTCATCCGGTCGTGGACGGGCGAGTACTTCCTCGTCGCCAACAACACGTTCGGAATCAACTTCTGCTACAGCGACGATCCGCGCGACAGCCAGGGGCGCTGCCGCAGCGGCGACTTCGGCGACGCTGGTGGCGGCGTCCTATTGCACTCCTACCTCAGTTGGATACGCATCACCGCGGAGATCCCGGAGCCGCACACGATCGCGCTGCTGGCGCTCGCATTGCTGTTGCTGGCGAGCACGAAAGTGGCAAGTCGCACGCGGACCGTCTGAGCCTATAGCCGAAAGCGGTCGCGACGAGACAGGGCCCGCACTTGCGGGCCTTGTTCTTTTGGTGCTGGTCATTCGCGCCCTGTTCGCGAGTTCCCTCGAGTTCGGATATCCCCACGTGAAAGCAACCGGCGTTGGCGCATTCGCGTGATGGGAACTCGATAGGCACACGCGGGCGTTCCCCCCGGTGGTGGTCTTGCCGCGAACCGCCCATCTTTCGATTGCCGTTGCAGCCACGCGCACTTGGCGCGCGTTGTTCAAGTACGCGAGGCACGCTGGCATCACAGCGAGCAATCGGCGCGCCTGCCGAAACGTGAATATTCATGGTTGACCATGTCCGCAACGATTTGATTCACTGAAACGAAAAGCGCCGTCGGTACACAGCGACCGCAAACACTGGGAGGCGACGCCCGTCGACGCCTCCAAGGGAGGGGACGATCATGCCGCCACGTGGAGACGCGCCGGATCCGGGCGACGAAACTCGCCCGGTCGCCGCGAAGCCTCACCCTATGCGGTCGCCGCCGCTATCAGCGGACGAGTTCATTTGGCTTCTCGGCAGCGTTTGCGGGATTCACGGCGTTCCGTTCGACCCCCAACTTTCACTGCAACGATTCGCGCCGCCTTACGACGCTGACGCGTTCTGTAGCGCACTGCGCGCACTGGGGCTCGAAGTCGAACGATCCGCGGAGCTGAAACGCGAGTCGGCTGCGTCTGTTGCGTTCGTTCATCTGTCGGCCGCTGTCAGTGAGAGGCCGTCGGCAGACGAAAGTGTTCGCCCTGTCCTGATCGTGCGCGCAGACGGACGCGAGATCGTTTTCTTCCGGGCGCTCGATTCGATACCTTCAGTTCTTGCGCCGGCCGAGTTCGCAGCGCGCGCTGTCGGTGCGTTCCTCGTCGCGCGACCGAACGTCGCGCCGCCCAACGATCCGGACGCAGTGCGGGCCGCTGCGCGCTTCGGCTTCCGCTGGTTCGTGCCCGAACTGCTCAAGCACCGCCGGATCTGGTGCGACGTGCTGCTCGCATCGCTGGTCATCCAGTTGCTCGCGCTGGGATTGCCGCTGATGACCCAGGCGATCATCGACAAGGTCGTCGTCCACCGCACCGAATCCACGTTGATCGCGCTCGGCATCGGGCTCGCCGTCTTCACCGGGTTCTCCGCGCTGCTGACCTGGGTGCGCCAGCATCTCGTGCTGCACACGGGCACGCGCATCGACGCCGTGCTGGGCAGCGCCGTCTTCAGGCACCTGGTCGAACTGCCGCCGCGTTACTTCCAGCACCGCCCGACCGGTGTGATCGCTGCGCGGCTGCACGGCGTGGAGCAGATCCGCGACTTCATGTCGTCGGCCGCTGTCTCGCTCGTCCTCGACATCCCGTTCCTGTCGATCGCGCTGGCAATCATGTTTGTCTACTCGGTGCCGCTGACGCTGATTGCGCTCGGCATCCTCGCGCTGATCGTCGCGGCCAGCCTGGTAGTCAGCCCGATTTTTCAGACGAGGTTGAACCGGGAGTTCCTGCTCGGTGCGCGCAACCAGGCCTTCGTCACCGAGTACGTGGCCGGCATGGAGACGGTGAAATCGCTGCAGATGGAGCCGATCCTAACGCGCCGCTACGGCGACTACCTTGCCTCGCATCTGAAGGCCAACTTCGCAACCAGGCAGGTCGCCAACACCTACAACGTGTTCGCCACCACGCTGGAGCAGACGATGAGTCTGCTGATCCTCGTGGTCGGCGCCTGGATCGTGATGCAGCCGCCGGCCGAACTCGCCGACGTGTTCACGATCGGCATGCTGGTCGCCTTCCAGATGTTCGCCGGCAAACTCAGCCAGCCAATCCTGCGGCTGGTCGACCTATGGCAACAGTTCCAGCAGGCGCGGCTTGCGGTCAAGCGGCTTGGCGATCTGATGGACTCGCCGACCGAGCCCTACAGCGTCAATCCCGCCCGGGCTGCTCGCGACCCCAAAGTCCGATCGATGCTGCCGGTCATCGACGTGCAATCCGTCGCGTTCCGCTACGGCGACGACCGGCCTTACGTCTACGAGGACCTCAGCCTGCAGATCAGGCAAGGCGAATGCGTTGCGCTGATTGGGCCGTCGGGCTGCGGCAAGTCCACGCTTGCCAAGCTGCTGCAGGGGTTCTACCAGCCTACGCGAGGTCGCATCCTCGTCGACGGCATTGATAGTCGGCATCTGTCGGCCAACGAGCTGCGCGCCACATTCGGCGTCGTGCCGCAGGAGACGGTGCTGTTCTCGGGGTCGATCCTCGACAACCTGCTGCTGGCCAATCCGCATGCGACGTTCGAGGACGTCATGACCGCCTGCCGGATGGCGGAAATCCACGAG
>JBBIQI010000122.1:0-10362 GCA_037442465.1 Burkholderiales bacterium | reverse complement strand
TGCCGCGGCGGCCGAACGCGCGGCGGCGCGCGTGCCACCGGCTGCGACGTCCGCGCCCGGCGCCGACCCGCCGCCGGGAAACCCCTGGTCAGACTGGTGGAACGCGTTTGCGTCGATACCGCCCGGGGCGACCCAAGTGCCGCACATCGGCGTGTCGCCCGAACGCCTGCTCGAGCTGCAGCAGGACTACGTGCAGCGCCTGACGCAACTCTGGACGGACTTCCTGGAGCATCCCGAAAAAGCGGATGAGCCGATCAAGGACAGCCGCTTCTCCGACCCGGCCTGGCAGCAGAATCCGCTGGCGTCGTTTTATGCGCGCGCGTACCTGCTGAACGCCGAGTTCATGAACCGGATGGCCGACAGCGTCGAGGCGGACAAGAAGACCAAGAAGCGCATCCGCTTCGCGGTGTCGCAATTCGTCGACGCCGCGTCACCGTCGAACTTCCTCGCGCTGAACCCCAAGGCGCAGCAGACGCTGCTGGAAACCGGCGGCGAAAGCCTCAAGGCGGGGTTGCGCAATCTGCTGCACGACCTGCAGAAAGGCAGGATCTCGCAGACCGACGAAAGCGCATTCGAGGTCGGCCGCAACGTCGCGACCACCGAAGGCGCGGTCGTGTACGAAAACGAGCTGATGCAGCTGATCCAGTACAAGCCGCTGACCGCCAGGGTCCACGCGCGGCCGTACGTGATGATCCCGCCCTGCATCAACAAGTACTACATCCTGGACCTGCAGCCGGACAACTCGTTCATCCGCTACACGGTCGAGCAGGGCCACACGGTGTTCGTCGTGTCGTGGAAGAACCCGCACGCGCCCGAACGCTTCATGACCTGGGACGATTACCTGGAAAAGGGGCCGATCGCGGCGATTCACGTCGCGCAGGAGATCACCGGTTCGAAGCAGGTCAACGCGCTCGGCTTCTGCGTCGGCGGCACGATCGTCGCGTGCGCGCTGGCGGTCATGTACGCGCGCGGCGAGGATCCCGTCGCCAGTCTGACGATGCTGACGGCGCTGCTCGACTTCGAGGACGCCGGCGTGCTCGACATCTTCATCGACGACGCGCACGTGCGCATGCGCGAGCAGCAGATGGGCAAGGGCGGACTGATGCCGGGGCGCGATCTGGCCAACACGTTCTCGAGTTTGCGCGCCAACGACCTCGTGTGGACCTACGTCGTCAGCAACTACCTGGAAGGCAAGCAGCCGCCCGCCTTCGATCTGCTGTACTGGAACAGCGACAGCACCAATCTGCCCGGGCCGATGTACACCTGGTACCTGCGCAATACGTACCTGGAAAACAACCTGCGCGTGCCCAACAAGGTCAAGTGCTGCGGTGTGCCGATCGATCTGAACCGGATCAAGGTGCCGGCCTACGTATTCGCGGCGCGCGAGGATCACATCGTCCCGTGGAAAGCCGCGTACGCGTCGGCGAGGCTGCTGCCGGGCGACAAGCCGGGGGGCGTCAGGTTCGTTCTGGGCGCAAGCGGGCATATCGCCGGCACGATCAATCCGCCGTCGAAGAACAAGCGCAGCTACTGGACCGGCAAGCCGGGGCCGCTGCCGGCCGACTCGGAGGCATGGCTGCACGGCGCGACCGAACACCCCGGAAGCTGGTGGACCGACTGGTCGAAGTGGCTCGCGCCGCTGGGCGGCGCACTCAAGCCAGCGCCGAAGTCATACGGCAATGCCAGGTACAAGGTGATCGAACCGGCACCGGGTCGTTACGTCAAAGAGAAAGCCTAGGAGGACGACATGGCACAGGCAGTAATCGTCGCCGCCGCGCGAACGGCGATCGGCAAGTTCGGTGGCGCGTTGGCGAAGGTCCCTGCGCCGGAACTCGGAGCGATCGTCATCGCCGATCTGCTCAGGCGGGCGCAGCTCAGGCCCGAACAGATCGACGAGGTGATCCTCGGCCAGGTGCTCACCGCCGGGTCCGGGCAGAACCCGGCACGTCAGGCGGCGATCAGGGCCGGGCTGCCGGTCGCGGTGCCGGCGATGACGATCAACAAGGTGTGCGGTTCGGGACTGAAGGCGGTGATGCTTGCTGCGCAAGCGATCGCCAACGGCGACGCGCAGATCGTGATCGCCGGCGGGCAGGAGAACATGAGCCTCGCGCCGCATGTGCTGCCCGGGTCGCGCGACGGCTTCCGCATGGGCGACGTCAAGATGATCGACTCAATGATCGTCGACGGCCTGTGGGACGTCTACAACAAGTATCACATGGGCATCACCGCGGAGAACGTGGCGAAACAGTACGGCATCGACCGCGCGCAGCAAGACGCCTTCGCGCTCGAGTCGCAACGCAAGGCCGCCGCAGCGCAGGATGCGGGCAAGTTCAAGGACGAGATCGTGGCGGTGCCGGTCGCGCAGCGAAAAGGCGATCCGATCCCGTTCGACACCGACGAGTTCGTCAATCGCAAGACCGGCGCCGAAGCGCTGGCAGGCTTGAAGCCGGCATTCGACAAGGACGGCACGGTCACGGCCGGCAACGCATCCGGCATCAACGATGGGGCGGCGGCGGTGGTCGTGATGTCGGAGGCGCAAGCCAACGCGTTGGGCCTGGTGCCGCTGGCGCGCATCAAGGCGTTTGCGTCGTCCGGTGTCGAGCCGAAGATCATGGGGATGGGACCGGTGCCGGCATCGCGGCGCACGCTCGAAAAAGCGGGCTGGAAGCCGGCGGATCTCGACCTGATGGAGATCAACGAGGCCTTCGCCGCGCAGGCCTGCGCAGTGAACAAGGAAATGGGTTGGAACACCTCGAAGGTCAACGTCAACGGCGGCGCGATCGCGCTTGGCCACCCGATCGGCGCCTCCGGCTGCCGCATCCTGGTGACCCTGCTGCACGAGATGAAGCGGCGCGGCGCGAAAAGAGGGCTGGCGTCGCTGTGCATTGGCGGCGGCATGGGCGTGGCGCTCGCCGTCGAGCGTTGACGGTGTTCGTCGGCGGTCGGTTTCGCGCGACTGCGGCGAGCGAAGGCGGATCATCCAACGACGGACGGTGGGCGCGTACGCCGACCGTCGGTCCAATCATCGAGAGGAGGCAGCAATGACCAAGCTCGCATACGTGACGGGTGGCATGGGCGGCATCGGAACCGCCATCTGCCGCAGATTCCACGACATGGGTTACAAGGTCATCGCCGGCTGCGGCCCGACACGCGACTACAACAAGTGGCTGGCCGAGCAGAAGAAGGACGGCTACACGTTCTTCGTGTCGGTGGGCAACGTCGCGGACTGGGAGTCGACCAAGGCGGCGTTCGACAAAGTCAAGGCCGAGCACGGCAACCCCGACATCCTGGTGAACAACGCCGGCATCACGCGCGACGGTGTATTCCGCAAGATGTCGCTGGAGGACTGGCGCGCGGTCATCGACACCAACCTCAACAGCGTGTTCAACGTCACCAAGCAGGTGATCGACGGCATGCTCGACAAGGGCTGGGGTCGCATCATCAACATCAGTTCGGTCAACGGCGAAAAGGGGCAGTTCGGCCAGACCAACTACTCGGCGGCGAAAGCCGGCATGCACGGCTTTACGATGGCGCTGGCGCAGGAAGTCGCGAGCAAGGGCGTGACGGTCAACACCGTATCGCCCGGCTACATCGCAACCGACATGGTGCTCGCGGTGCGCGAGGACGTGCGCGAAAAGATCATCCAGTCGATCCCGGTCAAGCGGCTCGGCCGCGCCGAAGAGATCGCCTCGATCGTCGGCTGGCTGACGACCGACGACGCCGCATTCACCACCGGCGCCGACCTCGCCATCAACGGCGGACTGCACATGGGCTGATCGCCTGCGCGGACCCGGCTGCGGTGCGCCTGGCGCCGTCGCGCGTGCGCGGGCTCCTGCGCCGCGTCAGGCGGGGCTCTGACATTGCGCCGCGAAAGGCGCACCGGGCGGGTCGATGCCTTCGGCTAAAATGCGCGCGCTCTCAAGCATTTAGCGCGACCCGTCGAGAGAACGGAACGCCCCCGCCGTCCTGCGGAGCAACACCGCACGCGGCGCAGCATCGTGAAGGGAAAACGCAGCATGGCCGCCGGACTCCGTCTCATCAAGAAGTATCCGAACCGTCGTCTGTACGACACGCAGACGAGCACCTACATCACGCTGGCCGACGTCAAGCAGCTCGTGCTCGAGCACGAGAACTTCCAGGTGGTCGATGCCAAGAGCGGCGAGGACCTGACGCGCCAGATCCTGCTGCAGATCATCCTCGAGGAAGAGTCGGGCGGTATGCCGATGTTCTCCGCGCAGATGCTCGCGCAGATCATCCGCTTCTACGGCAACGCGATGCAGGGCATCATGGGCTCGTATCTGGAAAAGAACATCCAGGCTTTCATCGACATCCAGGCCAAACTGCAGGAGCAGAGCAAGGCGTTCTACGAGACGAACAAGATCGGGCCGGAGATGTGGACCCAGTTCGTCAATATGCAGGCGCCGATGATTCAGTCGATGATGAGCAACTACATCGAGCAGTCGAAGAACCTGTTCGTGCAGATGCAGGAAAACATGCAGAACCAGGCGCGCTCGATGTTCACCGGATTTCCTTTCCAGCAGCCGACCGAGAAGAAGTGACTGCCGCTCGCGCGGAGCGTGGCGTCCGGGTCGCGCGCTGCGCGCGGCCGTGATCGGCCCGTAGCCGCGCGGCGCCGCGCGTGCGGCGCCTGTCCCCGCCAAGCCGGCTGCGACCTTTCTCCTTGCGTTCGATGACGACCCGCGCCAAGGCACGGCCTTCCCGTTCGGCACATGTGCCGACCGTCGGTCTGGTCTCGCTCGGCTGCCCGAAGGCGCTGGTCGACTCCGAGCGCATCGTCACGCAGTTGCGTGCCGAAGGGTACGAACTGTCGGCCACCTACGAGGGTGCGGACCTCGTCATCGTCAATACCTGCGGCTTCATCGACGCCGCCGTGCGGGAGTCGCTCGATGCGATCGGCGAGGCGCTCGCCGAAAACGGCAAGGTAATCGTCACCGGCTGCCTGGGCGCGCGGACCGAAGGCGGCGAGAATCTGGTCGCCAAGGTGCACCCTAAGGTGCTCGCGGTGACCGGACCGCACGCGGCCGACGAAGTGCTGCGGCATGTGCACGCGCAGCTGCCGAAACCGCACGATCCGTTCGCCGACCTGGTGCCGCCGGCCGGGCTGAAGCTCACGCCGCGGCACTACGCGTACCTGAAGATTTCCGAGGGCTGCAATCACCGCTGCACCTTTTGCGTCATCCCGTCGCTGCGCGGCGATCTCGTCTCGCGGCCGATCGGCGAAGTGATGCGCGAGGCGGAGAGTCTGGTCAAGCAGGGCGTGCGCGAGCTGCTCGTGATCTCGCAGGACACGAGCGCGTACGGCGTGGACGTGAAGTACAAGCTCGACTTCGTCGGCGGCCGCGCGGTGAAGACGAAGATGACCGAACTCGCGCGCGAACTGGGCCGGCTCGGCGTGTGGGTCCGGCTGCACTACGTCTACCCGTACCCGCACGTCGACGAGATCGTCCCGCTGATGGCCGAAGGCAAGTTACTGCCTTACCTGGACGTACCGTTCCAGCACGCGCACCCGCGCATCCTCAAGCTGATGAAGCGGCCCGCCTCGGGCGAGGCGAACATCGAGCGCATTCGCGCGTGGCGCGCGCTCTGCCCGGAGCTCACCATCCGCTCGACCTTCATCGCGGGTTTCCCCGGCGAGAGCGAGGATGAGTTCGAGTATCTGCTGGACTTCCTGCGCGAAGCGCAGCTCGACCGCGTCGGGTGCTTCGCGTATTCGCCGGTCGAAGGCGCAGTGGCGAACGCGCTTCCCGGCATGCTGCCCGACGAGGTGCGCGAGGAGCGGCGCGAGCGCTTTATGGCCGTGCAGCAGGCGATCTCGCGGCAGCGGCTCGCGCGCAAGGTCGGCACGACTCGGCGCGTGCTGATCGACGAAGTTCGGCCGTCGGTCGCCGTCGGTCGTTCGAGCGCCGATGCGCCCGAGATCGACGGCGTTGTCTACGTGAAGGCGCGCCGCAAGCTCGCGGTCGGCGAGTTCGTCGACGTGCGCATCACCGCGGCCGAGGAGCACGACCTACACGGAGTCCCTGCGTGAAGTACCGGCTGCTCGGCGGGCGCGGATCCGGCTCGGCCAGCGTCGAGTTCGCGCTTGCGGTCCTCGGTGTCGAGCACGAAATCGTCGACGCCGCGCCGTGGGAGGAAAACGCGCCGGGACTGGCCGAGTTGCACGCGGTCAGTCCGCTCGCGCAGGTGCCGACGCTCGTCACGCCCGCCGGCGAGGTGCTTACGGAAAGCGTGGCGATCCTGTGGACGCTGATGGAGCGCCACCCGAGCGACTGGGTGCCCGCGCCGTCGACGATCGAGCGCGCCGCTTGTCTGCGCTGGATGACGTTCGTCGCCGCCAATGTCTATGCGGCGGGCAGCATCGTCGACGTGCCGTCGCGCTGGCTTGCCGACGAGGAGGCGCGCAAAGCGCTGCAGACCGGCGCCCGCGCGCGCATTGCGCAGTACTGGACGATCGTCGCCGACGCCTGGCGCGGCACCCCGTTCATGCTCGGCGAACGGCCGCGCATCGCCGACGTGTACATCGCCAACATCTCGCGCTGGTGGGGCGCCCGCAAGTTCCTCGAAGATGGCCGACCCGAGTTTCACGCGCTGCTGCGCCGGATCGAAGCGCTGCCGGAAGTCGCACCGGTCTGGCAGCGACACGGATTCCAGTAGCGATCAGCGGCGCGAACCGAGCAGCGCGCCGCCGACGATTAGCGCGGCGGCGACTGCGGTCATCCAACTGAAGCGGCCTAGGCCGGTCGCGACCAGCGCGAGCGTCGACAGCAGCGGCGTCAGAAACGCGAGTGCGCC
Organism: Burkholderiales bacterium; assembly: GCA_037442465.1. Taxonomy (GTDB): domain Bacteria; phylum Pseudomonadota; class Gammaproteobacteria; order Burkholderiales; family Burkholderiaceae_F; genus DSNY01. The sequence goes on along the minus strand of JBBIQI010000122.1, from coordinate 3,549 downwards.
GATCGCTCGTGCATCGCCGCGTTTGAGCGCCGCGTCCCACAGGAAAAAAGCCGCGCCCATCGGCCCGAGCGCGAGCAGCGCGATCAGCAGCCACTCGCGCGCCGAAGGGATGTAGGGCGACTCGAGCGCTGCGTGCGCGCCGAACGCCAGCAGCCCTGAGACGAGGCAGAACAGTCCGACCGCCGCGGTTGGAAACGGCGGTATGCGGCGCGTCAGCAGCGAATAGGTCGACCAGACCAGCGCCGATCCGAACGCGAGCAGGTAGCCGTCCCAGTGCATGATCGACAGCGTCCAGTGCCCGCCGGTGATCGCGAGCGCGGCGCCCGCAAAGCCGAGCAAAGCGGCGGTCACGTGCCGCGCCGTTAGCCGCAGCCCGCGCAACAGCAGCGGCGCGAGCAGCACGATCAGCAGTGGCCACAGGTAGTTGACCAGGTTCGCTTCGACCGCCGGCGCGCGGCGAAGCGCCAGGAACAGCAGCAGGTGAAAGCCGAACAGGCCGTAGATGCCGAGCGCGAGCGTGGCCGGCGGCACGCGCCACCGGCGCCAGGTGGGTGAAGCGATCAGGCCGGCGCCGGTCAGCGACAGGCCCAGCAGCAGGAAGGGCGGCACCGCGCGCAGCCCGACCGCGAGCGCGGCGAGCAGGCTCCACAGGAAGACGGCGCCGAGAGCAAACAGGGTGGCGGGAGCGGACGACATGCACAGGCCGAGAGCGCGCGGCGCGCGAGTCTAAACGCTGCACTCGGCGCCGGTGCTAACCTGCGGTGCCGGAGCCGGCGACCTTGCGCCGCGCGGCGAACGAAGTGCATCGAGCGGAGGACGTATGAGCAGGGACGTGGTGATCGCAAGCGGTGTGCGGACGGCGATCGGCGACTTCGGCGGCGGCTTGAAGGACATCCCGCCGACGCAACTCGGCGCGACCTGCGTCAGAGAAGCGCTGGCGCGCGCGCGCGTCGAAGGCGGCGAGGTCGGCCACGTCGTCTTCGGCAACGTGATTCACACCGAGCCGCGCGACATGTATCTGGCGCGCGTGGCTGCACTCGACGGCGGCGTGCGCGACCATGTGCCGTGCCTGACGTTGAATCGCCTGTGCGGCAGCGGGCTGCAGGCGATTGTCTCCGCGTCGCAGTCGATCCTGCTCGGCGATTGCGACATCGCGGTCGCGGGCGGCGCCGAAAGCATGTCGCGCGCGCCGTATGCGATGCCGAGCGGCCGCTGGGGCCAGCGCATGGGCGACGCCAAGGTCGTCGACATGATGGTCGCCGCGCTGCACGACCCGTTCCACAACATCCATATGGGCGTGACCGCCGAGAACGTCGCCGCCAAATGGGGCATCACGCGCGAGGAACAGGACCGCCTCGCGGTCGAAAGCCACAAGCGCGCGTCGGCGGCGATCAGGGAAGGCCGCTACAAGAGCCAGATCGTGCCGATCGTGACCAAGGGCAAGAAGGGCGACGTCGTCTTCGACACCGACGAGCATCCGCGCGCCGACGCCACGCTCGAAGACATGGCGAAATTGAAGCCCGTGTTCGTTAAGGAAAACGGTACTGTCACCGCCGGCAACGCCTCCGGCATCAACGACGGTGCCGCCGCGCTTGTGCTGATGGAGCGGGCCACCGCCGAGAAGCGCGGTGCGCAGCCGCTCGGCCGGCTGGTCGCCTACGCCCATGCGGGTGTGGATCCGAAGTACATGGGCATCGGCCCCGTGCCGGCATCGCGCACCGCACTCGAGCGGGCTGGGTTGACGATCGACCGGATGGACGTGATCGAAGCAAACGAGGCGTTTGCCGCGCAGGCGTGCGCGGTGACCAAAGACTTGCGCGCCGACCCCGCGAAGGTCAACCCGAATGGCAGCGGCATCTCGCTCGGCCACCCGGTCGGGGCCACCGGCGCGATTATCACGGTCAAGGCGCTGTACGAGCTGCAGCGCACCCGCGGGCGCTACGCGCTGGTGACGATGTGTATCGGCGGCGGGCAGGGGATCGCGGCGATTTTCGAGCGCGTTTGATCCGCGCTACGGCGGCGTCCCGGAAACGCTCCGACTTCGATACGCACACGCGGAGAGCACGCTGACGAGCGCTTGCGTTCGTCGCTGTCGCGGGAGCGCCGCGCCTCGTAGGAAGTCTTGCGGCGGCCCCCGAAAGTTGTCGACCGGGTCTTTCCGTGGCCGTGCCAGTTCCGAGGCGCGACCCGACGGCCTCAGCTCACCGCGCGCCCGTCGTTCAGCCGCAGCCACCCCTTGACCACGCGGTAGATCGCCCAGATCCAGACGGCGAACAGGATCAGGAAGCCGACCGCGACCAGCGCCAGCACGACGCCGACGACCGTCCACAGCAGGCCCCACCAGAACGTGCGGATCTGCCAGTCGAAGTGGCTTTCGAGCCAGGTTCCGCGCACGTCGTCGCGCTTGATGTACGCGATCACCACACCCGCGATCGCGGTGATCCCGTACAGGAACGACAGCGCGTACAGCACGTAGACGACGAGCGCGACGTTTTTCGTCTTCTGGATCACTTCGTCGGCGACAGGCGTCTGCATCGATCTCCCCCTCATGAAAACCAGTTGAGCACCCCGTCGAGCGCGGTGTAGTCCAGCGCATAGGTAGCCTGCTGCCGCACGACCGGTTTGGCGCGGTACGCGACCGAAAGTCCGGCGAGCTTCAGCATCGCGAGGTCGTTGGCGCCGTCGCCGATCGCGATCGCGCGCGCGGTCGGGCAGCCAAGCTCCGCGCAGGCATCGCGCAGCGCCTGCGCCTTGCCGTCCGCATCGACGATCTCGCCGCCGTCGGGGCCGGTGACCCTTCCCGTGAGCTTGCCGCCGACGACTTCGATCACGTTCGAACGCGTGTAGTCGAAGCCGAGCCGCTGCTTCAGCCGATCCGTGAAGAAAGTGAATCCGCCGGTTACCAGCAACGTCTTCAGTCCCGCCGCCTTGCATGCGGCCAGCAATTTCTCGGCGCCGTCGTTCAGGCGCAGTCGCTCCGCGTACACGCGCTCGAGCAGTGCCGCGTCCACGCCCGCCAGCATGGCGACGCGCCGGCGCAGACTTTCCTTGTAGTCGGCGATCTCGCCGCGCATCGCCGCTTCGGTGATCGCGGCGACCTCGGCGCCCTTGCCGGCCAGCGCCGCCACTTCGTCGAGGCTTTCGATGTTGACCAGCGTCGAGTCCATGTCGAGCGCGAGCAGCCGAAAGTCGGCGAGCTTCAGCGTCGGCGGCACGAACGCCCAGTCGCACTTCCAGTACTCCCCAAGTGCGGCCGCGGCCTTGCGCGTATCGGCGTCGTCCTGGATGCCGACGAGCCGCGCGCTGTTCAGTTTCCGTTGCAAGCGCTGCGCGACGCAGGCGACGCGGAACGCGTCGACGGCGGCGGTGGGAAGGTCGTTGGACTGGATGACGAGATCCATCTTGATTCGTTGCTCCGGTGCCGGCCAGGGCCTTTCGAGGATTCCGCAACCTCGCGACGTCGCCACCTTGCGAGTTCGCTTCGCGCTGGCTGTCGCCGGTTCCGTCATCCCGAGCGCAGCGAGGGCTCTCGGCACTGCGAGCAGCCGA
>JBBIQI010000121.1:0-10551 GCA_037442465.1 Burkholderiales bacterium | reverse complement strand
TGGACGACGCGGTGCGCGCGGCGCTGGCCGAGACCGCGCCGCGGCGGCAGAGCGACATCACTCTCGTCTAGAACGGCCGCGTCAACGGCAGGTCTGCGCGACGTTGGGCGGCTGCGTCGCGCCGGGCTGCGTGACGGTCACCACGCACTGGGTGCCGGGGCAGACGCAGTAGAACACGGCTGCCTCTGCACGCCCCGGGCCTGTGATCGCGGTCGGCCTCGAGCAGGTGCATCCTTCCGCGTTGATCTGTGCGCCGGCCTCGGATTTCGGCCAGAGCAGCGCAGCCGCGACGGCCACCCCCATCGCAAGCGTTGCGATCCATAACGATCTCATCTCGACCTCCCACGGTGCATCGCAGCGCACCCGCGCGCTGCGCAATCAGGCCGGTGGCCCACCACTGGCGGCGCCTATCGCCGGCGCCCGCCCAGCAGCGAGCCCAGCACGCCGCGCGTGATCTCGCGCGCGATCGACGAGCCGATGCTGCGTGCCGCGCTCTTGGCGAGCGCGTCGACCATGCCCTCGCGGCGGCCGCCGCGAGGGCCGGTGGAGCCGAACAGGATGTCGCCGAGTCCGCCCAGCACGCCCCCGCCGGCCGCCGGCGCGGTCGTGGACTGCCCAACGCCCTCCGGTCGGCCGCGCATGCCGCCGCTTTCGGTCGGCGCCGCTTCCGCGCGCTGTTTGAGCAGTTCGAACGCGCTTTCGCGGTCGACCGCCTTCTCGTAGACGCCGGCGACGACCGAGGACTGGATCAGCCGCTTGCGTTCGTCGGGGGCGATCGGCCCGATCTGGCTGGCGGGCGGATAGACCCACGCGCGCTCAGTGATCGACGGCGTGCCTTTCGCATCGAGCAGCGAGATCAGCGCCTCGCCGACCGCCAGCTCCAGGATCGCCGCCTTGAGATCGAGCTTCGGGTTGGGACGCATCGTTTCGGCGACCGAGTTGACCGCCTTCTGGTCGCGCGGCGTAAACGCGCGCAGCGCGTGCTGGATCCGATTGCCGAGCTGGCCGAGCACCTTCTCCGGTATGTCCAGCGGATTCTGCGTGACGAAGTACACGCCCACGCCCTTGCTGCGGATCAGGCGCACGACCTGCTCGACCTTGTCCAGCAGCGCGGGCGGCGCCTCGGAGAACAGCAGATGCGCCTCGTCGAAGAAGAACACCAGTTTCGGCTTTTCGCGGTCGCCGACTTCGGGCAGGTTCTCGAACAATTCCGCGAGCAGCCACAGCAGGAACGTGCCGTACAGCCGCGGGTTGTTCATCAGGCGATCGGCCGCGAGGATGTTGATCACACCGCGACCATCGACGGTCTGCATCAGGTCGGCGATGTCGAGCATCGGCTCGCCGAAGAACTTGTCGCCGCCCTGCTCCTCGATCTGCAGCAGCCCGCGCTGGATCGCGCCGATCGACGCCGCGCTGATGTTGCCGTACTGCGTCTTGAACTGCGCGGCGTTGTCGCCGACGAACTGCAGTAGCGCGCGCAGATCCTTCAGATCGAGCAGCAGCAAGCCGTTGTCGTCGGCGATCTTGAACGCCAGCGCGAGCACCCCCTCCTGCGTCTCGTTCAGATTCAGCAGGCGCGCGAGCAGCAGCGGCCCCATGTCGGAGATGGTCGCGCGCACCGGATGGCCCTGCTCGCCCCAAACGTCCCACAGCGTGACCGGACAGCCTTCCCACTTCGGTTCTCCAAGCCCTAGCAGGTCGAGGCGCTGTTTCATCTTTTCGGTGAGCTTCCCCGGGTTGGCAATGCCGGTCAGATCGCCTTTGACGTCGGCCATGAAGACCGGCACGCCGATCTTCGAGAAGCGCTCGGCGAGCACCTGCAGCGTGATCGTCTTGCCGGTTCCGGTCGCACCGGTGATGCAGCCGTGGCGATTGGCGAGCGCGGGTAGCAGCGCGAGTTCGCGCTCGCCGGCTTTGGCGATGATCAGGGGGTCGGCCATGTTCTCCTCGGGTGCGGATCGCGGATTACGGGTCGCAGATGCGCGCAAGCGTAGCGCATGCAGGTCGGAGCACGTAGCGCAGCCGCCGGAACCCGGCTCGTAGTCCCGACGGTCGCGCGATTGCCGCTCGGCTCCTTGGCGCCGACCAAGGACCGCCGGCCGCACCGCGCGCCGCACTCCCGCGCGATCGCGCCGTGGCCGCAGGCGATCTGGAGTCACTGCCCAACCGCGTGACACCGCCGCCCGGCGAGCCCGGTTCGTCCCTCGGGCGCCGCTTCCGTCATCCCGAGCGACGCGAGGGATCTCGGCTTTGCGAGCGGGAGCGATTCCTCGCCCTCGGCTCGGCATGGCGCGGGGTCAGAACCGCGGACGCGCGGCGGGCAGCGCGCGCCACGAGGATTCGCAAACCTCGGCAGGTTCTACAATTCGCGCCCCTTCGTAGCTCTCCACAAGCCACAGGTATCGCCATGGCCGGCCACTCGAAATGGGCCAACATCCAGCACCGCAAGAACCGGCAAGACGCCAAGCGCGGCTCGTTGTGGACCAAGATCATCCGTGAAGTGACGGTCGCCGCGCGTGACGGCGGCGCCGACCCGGGGATGAACCCGCGGCTGCGGCTGGCGCTGGAAAAGGCGCGCCTGGCCAACGTGCCGAAAGACAAGCTGCAAAATGCGATCGCGCGCGGCGCTGGCCGGCTCGAAGGCGCCAACTACGAGGAAGTCCGCTACGAGGGCTACGGCATCGGCGGCGCGGCGGTCATGATCGATTGCGTGACCGACAACCGCACGCGCACGGTTGCCGAAGTGCGGCACGCGCTCACCAAGCACGGCGGCAACCTCGGCACCGACGGCTCGGTCGCGTTCAACTTCAAGCACTGCGGGCTGTTCCTGTTCGCGCCCGGCACGTCCGAGGACAAGGTGATGGAAGCCGCGCTCGAGGCCGGCGCGGAGGACGTGACGACGAACGAAGACGGCTCGATCGAGGTGATCTGCGCGCCCGGCGACTTCGAAGCGGTCAAGCAGGCGCTGACGAAGGCGGGGCTCGCGCCCGAGCTCGCCGAGGTCACGATGAAGCCGCTGGCGGAGACCGTGTTGCGCGGCGAGGAAGGGCAGAAGATGCAGCGGCTGCTCGACGCGCTCGACGACCTCGACGACGTGCAGGCCGTCTACACGACCGCGGCGATCGAGTGAGGCAGTGCCCCCGCAACAACGCGACTTATTCGCCACCGAGACACAGAGGATCACGGAGAAAGACGGGTCAATTGGCAAGCACTACTCATCGTCGTGAAACCAGCCAAGCGCCCCGCGTCCGCATTCCTCGGCCATCGTCGCTGCGTGCCGCGCCCTTACGGTCATTCCGAGCCGACTGCCCCGTCACTCCGAGCCGAAGGCGAGGAATCTCTCCCGCTTGCAACGCCGGGGGCCCTCGCGCTGCTCGGGATGACGGAAGCGGTGCCCGCGAGGGCGAGACGCGCTCGGAAGCCGGCTGTGTCACGAGGTTGAGCAATCCCCGCTGAGAACGACGCTCTTCTTTGCGTCTCCCTGGTTCAAGACAACTGCCTTCGTCAAATGAAGATTCTCGTGATCGGAAGCGGCGGCCGCGAACATGCGCTGGCGTGGAAGCTGGCGGCTTCGCCGCGCGTGCAGCGCGTCTTTGTTGCGCCGGGCAACGGCGGTACTGCGCGGGACCGACGGATGGTCAACGTCGCGATCGACGGCAGCGACGCGCTCGCGGACTTCGCTGTCGCCGAAGGCATCGCGCTGACGGTGGTCGGCCCCGAGGCGCCGCTCGCGGCGGGTGTGGTCGATACCTTTCGCGCGCGCGGGCTGCGCATCTTCGGTCCGACGCAAGCGGCCGCCCGGCTCGAAAGCTCGAAGGACTTCGCCAAGGCGTTCATGAAGCGCCACGGCATTCCGACCGCCGACTACGAGACCTTTACCGACGCTGCCGCGGCGCGCGCCTACGTCGAACGCAAAGGGGCGCCGATCGTGATCAAGGCCGACGGGCTCGCGGCCGGCAAGGGCGTGGTCGTCGCCTCGACCGTCGCCGAGGCGCACGCCGCGATCGATTCGATGCTGGTCGACAACCGCATGGGGGCCGCCGGCGCGCGCGTCGTGATCGAGGACTTCCTCGACGGCGAAGAAGCGAGCTTCATCGTGATGAGCGACGGCCGCCATGCGCTGGCGCTGGCCACCAGCCAGGACCACAAACGGCTGCGCGACGGCGACCAGGGCCCGAACACCGGCGGCATGGGCGCTTATTCGCCGGCGCCGGTCGTGACACCCGAGCTGCACGCGCGCGTGCTGCGCGAGATCATCCAGCCGGCGATCGACGGCATGGCCGCCGACGGCGTCGTCTACACGGGCTTTCTGTACGCGGGGCTGATGATCGGCCGCGACGGGCGGCCGCGCACGCTCGAGTTCAACTGCCGGATGGGCGACCCGGAAACGCAGCCGATCCTGCTGCGGATGAAGTCCGACCTGGTCGATCTGCTCGAACACGCACTCGCCGGCACGCTCGATCGCGCCGAGGTCCAGTGGGACCGCCGCACCGCACTCGGCGTCGTGCTGGCCGCGGCGGGCTACCCGGACGCGCCGCGCAAGGGCGATGCGATCGAGCGGCTTCCGGCCGACACCGCAGACTGCGTGATCTTCCACGCGGGCACGCGGCTCGTCGACGGCCGCCTCGTCACCAGCGGCGGCCGCGTGCTCACGGTGACCGCGCTGGGCGACTCCGTGCACCTGGCGCAGCGGCGCGCGTACGAGGCGGTCGCGCAGGTGCATTTCGCGGGCATGCAGTTTCGCCGCGACATCGGTCATCGCGCGCTGAAGGGCCGCGCGTGAGCAGCGGCGGCGACGCGCCGGCCATCGCCATGCGTCGCAACGGCGGTCCAGACTCGAGGCTCGCGCTCCGGCGCTACCGGCGGCTGGCGGCGAGCTACGACGCCAGCGCGCGGCGCGAGATGCCGCGCCGGCTGCGCTGCATCGACAAGCTGCAACTGCGGCCGGGCGACCGCGTGCTCGATGTCGGCTGCGGCACCGGGCTGTCCTTCGAGCCGCTGCGCGAGCGCGTCGGCGACAACGGATGCGTGGTCGGCGTCGAGCTGTCGCCGGAGATGGCGCGCATCGCGCAGCAACGCGTGCGGCAGGCGGGCTGGTCCAACGTTCACGTGATCGTTGCCGATCTGGTACGCGTCGCCCTCGCGCCGCCGCTGCTCGAAGGCGCACCGTTCGATGCGCTGTTGTTCCATTACACGCACGACATCCTGCCGTCGGAATCGGCGCTGGCCAACGTGTTTGCGCGCGCCCGGCCCGGTGCGCGCGTGGCCGTGGCCGGCCTGAAGAAGACCCACCCGCTGCTGTTTCCGTTGAACTGGTCGGTGCTGTGGCGCGGCTGGCGCTATCGCACCACCGCAGCGGGACTGCGCGAGCCGTGGCGTCATCTCGCGCACTGGGTGCCCGACTTCCGCTGGGAGCGTCGCCTGCTGGATACCGCGTACATCGGCTGGGGAACGGTACGAGCGGGGGATCGAGCACAATAGTCCCCCTTCCGTTCGAACAAGAGCACAAGGATGACGAGCACACCCGCCTACACCGTCGAGCAGCACATCGCGCTCGCGCGCGTTACGTCGATCGCCGCCGCGCCGGACGGCACTTGGCTTGCGGTCGCGGTGCAGCGGCTCGACCGCGAAGGCGCCAAGTACGTGTCGGACCTGTGGAAGGTGCCGACCGACGGCTCGCCGGCGACGCAATTGACGCGCGGCGACAGCAAGGACGCCGCACCGTGCTTTCGCCGCGACGGCGCGCTCGGCTTCCTTTCCAACCGCAGGCCCAACGAACTGAAGGCCGACGAGGACGCCGACAAGCGGATGCAGGTCTGGCTGCTGCCGAAGGACGGCGGCGAACCGCGGCAGTTGACCGACGAGCCGCTCGGCGTCGAGGCCTTCAAGTTCGCGCGCGCAGCCGACCGGCTCGTGCTGTTCGCGCCCGTCATCCCGGGCGTGGAGCACGACAAGCAGCGCGAAACCGCCGCTGAACGCGCCAAGAAGGGGCCGAGCGCGCGCCGCTTCACGCAGCAGCCGGTGCGTCACTGGGATCACTGGCTGCACGAGAATTCCGATCTCGCGGTCACGCACGTGATCGCGTATGCCGGCGACGGCACGAACCGCGTCGACCTGACGCCCGCAGCACGACGCGAATTCGCGATCGAGCCGGCGCTCGACGTTTCCGCCGACGGCCGTTTAGTCGCGGTGACGCGGCAGACCCCGGGCAAGGACCGCGAACTGGATTCGACCATCCTGCTGATCGACATCGAAACGAAGCAGCAGCGCGTCTTCGGCCAAGCCGACAACGTCAACTTCGAGTCGCCGCTTTTTTCGCCGGACGGCCGCACGATCGCGACGGTGCGCAGTGTGCGCAGCCCGCAGGTCGTCGTGCGGCCGCTGGCCACGCTGATCGACGTGGCGAGCGGCAGTCTGCGGTCGCTTGCGGCCGACTGGGACCGCTGGCCGCAGTTGGCGGACTGGAGCGCCGACGGCCGGCGCCTGATCGTTGCGGCCGACGATGACGGGCTCGCGCCGCTGTTTTCGATCGACACCGCCAGCGGCAAGGTTCAGCGGCTCGTCGCGCCGAGCGCGGGCGGCGCGCACGGCGAGGCGACGGCGCTCGCCGACGGCCGCATCGCCTGCATCCGCTCGACGCTGCTCGATGCCCCCGAGTGCTACGTGCTCGACGAGACGGCCGATGCAACGCCGCGGCCGCTCGCGCGGCTGTCGGGGTTTGCGCCGGCCAACGAGTGGGCCGAGGTTGAGAGCTTCAAGGTCCCGTCGACCGACGGCGTGCCGATCCAAAGCTTCATCGTCAAACCGAAGGGCGCGAAGAAGTGCCCGACGCTGCTGTGGATCCACGGCGGCCCGATCGGCATGGACGTCGACGGTTGGCACTGGCGCTGGAATCCGCTGCTGGCGGTCGCGCAGGGCTATGCGGTCGCGCTGCCGAATCCACGCGGCTCGACCGGCTTCGGCCAGGAGTTCATCCAGGGCATCTGGGGCAACGTCTGGGGCGACCAGTGCTTCAAGGACCTGATGGCCGTGACCGACGCGCTGGAGAGCCGCGCCGACGTCGATCCGAGGCGGATCATGGCGATGGGGGGCAGCTTCGGCGGCTACATGACGAACTGGATCGGCACGCAGACGCAGCGCTTCAAGTGCCTGATCACGCACGCGAGCATCGCCACGATGGCGCAGTTCACCGGCACGACGGACCACCCGGCGTGGTGGTATCTGGAGATGGGCGGCGAGGACCCGTACGCGGACCCGGCCCGCTTCGACCGCTACGCGCCGATCCGCCACATCAAGCAGTGGAAGACGCCCGTGCTGATCATCCACGGGGAGCTCGACTACCGCTGCCCGATCAACGAAGGATTGAACCTGTTCGAAGCGCTGCAGTACCACAGCGTGCCGAGCGAACTGCTGGTCTTCCCCGACGAGAATCACTGGATCCTGAAGCCGAAGAACATCGTCGCGTGGTACGAGAACGTGCTGGGGTTCATCGGGCGGCATCTGGGCGCGCCAGGCGCATGAGCCTTCTCACGAAGTCGCAAGTCGACCGCCTGGGCAAACGTTGAAGCAGGGGTCGGTGTCCGAAGCTGCGGCTTCTCGATGAGTATCGGCGCTCCTTCAGTCCTGCCTACGATGCAGTGGTCAACGCAATCAGGCGGCAGGCGAGTTTTGCGACCACTGGCCGGCGTGCCAAGACCACGACGTCCATCATCGCCAAGCTGCGGCGAGAGCACGCTCGGCTCAGTCAAATCCAGGACATTGCGGGCTGCCGGATTGTCGTTGCCGACACCGCGGAACAGGAGCGCGCGTTGACGGCTTTGTTGGCGGCGTTCCCCGAAGCGAGGGTGCACGATCGGCGAAAGGACCCCAGTCATGGATACCGCGCGCTTCATGTCATCGCTCGCGTGGACGACAAACCGGTAGAGATCCAGGTTCGCACGAAGTTGCAGCATCTATGGGCGGAGATCTCGGAGCGCCTCTCCGATCTGCTCGATCCTGGGCTAAAGTACGGCACCGGTCCCGAGCCGGCACGTGAACTGCTGCAGAGCGCCTCGCAACTGATAGCCAACTTCGAGAATCTGGAGCAGCGCATCGCCGCGACGGATCTAGACGCTGCGGAAAGAGTCGCGACTGCCCTGCAACGTGCCGATCTCAGGCGTCAGCTCGTGGAGGACTTCCGGAAGATGATCAGACAAATCGACGCGCGCAGGAGCAAGAAGTGATCTACCTGATCGAGTACCAGCGCTCCGCGGGCAGACTTCTTCGGCTCGAAACTTTCTCCGACGACGCAAGATCCGCAGCCGAGCAAGCCCGCATGAAACTCGAGCTGGCGCATCGGGACGATAGCGACTATGAAGTCGTACTGCTCGACGCGGAAAGCGAAACCGCGCTGCGCGAGACCCACGGTCGATACTTCAAGGACATCGCGGCCCTCGCAGCCGCCGCCTGATCCTTCAGTTCGAACTGCCTCGACGTGCATTCGGACTCCATCGACACCCAGTCCGTCCGCGAATATCTGCTGGATCTGCAGCAGCGGATCGTTGCGCGCTTCGAGCAGCTCGACGGCACGCCGTTCCTGCGCGACGCGTGGGAAAAGCCGCGCGACGCACCGCTAGGCGGCGGCGGACTGACGCGCATCGTCGAAGAGGGCAACCTGCTCGAACGCGGCGGGGTCGGCTTCTCGCATGTCACCGGCGCCAGACTGCCGCCTTCGGCGAGCGCGCAGCGGCCCGAGCTGGCCGGGCGCAGCTTTGAGGCGATGGGGGTGTCGCTCGTGTTTCACCCGCGCAATCCCTTCGTGCCGACCGTGCACATGAACGTGCGCTGCTTCGTCGCGCGGGCGCCGAACGCCGCCGCCCCGCCCCCGGGAGAGAGGGCGGCAGCAGAGCCGGCCCAGATCACGCGCCCGCCGGCGGCCGCGCGCAGCGCCGACGTCTGGTGGTTCGGTGGCGGCATGGATCTGACGCCGTACTACGCGTACGAGGAAGACGCCGCGCACTTCCACGCCGCGTGCAGGACGGCGCTGGATCCCTTCGGCACCGACAAGTACCCGCGCTTCAAGAAGTGGTGCGACGAATACTTCTTCCTGAAGCACCGCAACGAGCCGCGCGGCATCGGCGGCATCTTCTTCGACGATTTCAACGAACTCGGCTTCGAGCGCAGCTTCGCGCTGCTGCGCGCGGTGGGCGACGCCTTTCTCGAGGCCTACGTGCCGATCGTCGAGCGCCGCCGCAGCCATCCGTACGGCGAGCGCGAGCGCGACTTTCAGGCGTACCGGCGCGGCCGCTACGTCGAGTTCAATCTGGTCTACGACCGCGGCACGCTGTTCGGCCTGCAATCCGGCGGCCGCACCGAGTCGATCCTGATGTCGCTGCCGCCGGTGGTGAAGTGGCGCTACGACTGGAAGCCCGCGCCGGGATCGGCCGAGGAACGGCTGTACACCGACTTTCTGCGGGCCAGGGAGTGGGCGTGATCGAATGATCGGCCTGCTCGGCGGCAGCTTCGATCCGATCCATGTTGGTCATCTGGCGCTCGCGCGCGCCGCGCTCGAGCGGCTCGGGCTCGCCCAGGTGCGCTTCATCCCGGCAGGCCAGCCGTGGCAGAAGGCGGAGGTCACCGCCGCCGCCCACCGCGCGAAGATGGTGGCGCTGGCGATCGCCGGCGAGCCGCGCTTCGTCCTCGACGTGTGCGAGATCGAGCGCCCCGGTCCCACCTATACGATCGACACGCTGCGCGCGCTGCGCGCAACGCTGGGCGCCGATACGCCGCTGGTGCTCGTGCTCGGCGCGGACCAGATGGAGCGGCTCGACACCTGGCGCGACTGGACGCATCTGCTCGATCTTGCGCACATCGCGGTCGCGCGCCGCAACGACGCGGTGCTGACGCTGTCGTGGCCGCTGCAGGAGTTCTACAACGAGCATTGGGCCCGGCCCGCGAAGCTCGCCGGCCGGCCGGCAGGCCGCATCGTCGATCTCGAGATGGAGCCGGTCGACGCCTCGGCGACCGAGATCCGTGCGCTGCTGCGCGCACCCGCCTCGCCCGAACGCGATGCGCGGCTCGCGCAGATCGTGCCGGCGGCGGTGCTGGACTATATTCGCGCGCATGACCTATACCGCTAACGCACCCGATCTGCAGAAACTGCAACGCGTCGTCGTCGACGCGCTGGAAGACGTCAAGGGCCAGGACATCAAGGTCTACAACACGGTCGGCCTGTCGGACATGTTCGACCGCGTCGTGCTCGCGAGCGGCACCTCGAACCGGCAGACGCGCGCGCTCGCGGCCAACGTCGCCGAGCGCGTCAAGGCCGCCGGCGGCAAGGTCGTCAGCGTCGAGGGCACCGACAGCGGCGAGTGGGTGCTGGTCGACCTCGGCGACATCGTCGTGCACATCATGCAGCCGGCGATCCGCGAGTACTACGAGTTGGAGGAAATGTGGGGCAGCAAGCCGGTGCGGCTGAAGCTCGCCGCCGACCGGATCGCTGCGCGCCGCGCCCGCGGGGACGGCCAGGCAGCCGCCGGCAAGACGGCCGCGAAACGCGCTGCCGCGCGTGCG
>JBBIQI010000120.1:0-10589 GCA_037442465.1 Burkholderiales bacterium | reverse complement strand
GCGTAGCCGAACAGCTCGTACAGCGCGTAGTAGGAAGACTGCAGCGCCGCCGCGCTTGGCAGAAAGTCGGCGATGCCGGCGAACGCAAGCCGCGGGATCAGCGTCGGCGCCGGCAGCACGCTCAAACCCGCCCTCTCGAACTCCAGCCGGGCGCGCCGCACGTCGAAGGCGTGCACCACCAGCACGACGCGCCCGATGCCGAGCGGCCGCAGGATCTGCGCACTGAACTGCGCGTTCTCGCGCGTAGTACGCGCGCGGTCCTCGACCCACCGCACCGGCACGCCAAACTCGCGCTCGAGCGTGTCGCGCATTACGTGCGCCTCCGGCCGCGTGCGGCGATATGGCCCCCCGGTGACCAGCACGGGCAGGCCCGTTTCGCGCGCGACCTTCGCGCCGTAACGCGTGCGCTCGAGCGAAAGCCGTCCGAGCGTGTCGCCGCCATACTCCGGCGCGTCGGGCCGCAGACCGCCGCTGAGGATCACGATCGCCTGTGCGTCGCGCGCCGCCGCCGGATCGAGCACGGCGGATTCGCTCGCCGCCACCAGCAGCATCGACGAAACGATCGGCAGCGACAGCAGCAGCAGCGCGCCAACCCCCGTCGCCGCAAGCGCACGCGCAAGCCGCGGCCTGCGATGCCACAGCGCTAGACCCACGGCCGCGAGCAGCAAAGGACCGGCCGGCGGCAGCGCCAGCGCCTTGAAGACCGCCTTGGCCGCCGCGACGAAGCTCATCATGGCAAGCGCGCGCTCCCGGCCGCTGCTAAGGAACTACCGGGTTGCAGCCAACAGATCGAGCAGATGCCGGGACGGTATCGCATAGGTGATGCCCGAAGGTTGCGCGAGCGCCGCCTCTTTGGTGCCCTTGACGAAGACCATGTTGATGACGCCGACGACTTCGCCGGTGCTCGCGTCGAACAACGGGCTGCCGCTGTTGCCGGGGTAGGCGGTGGCATCGAGCTGGAAAACGGGAAACGCGCCGGTCTTGAGGCGACGAAGCAGCTTTGGATCGAGTTGCTGCGCGCGGGCCGGGGGAATCGCAATCGGCGTGATCGCGGCGATCATCGCGCGGTGGGTCGCTGGATGGGGCCCGAGCGCCGCGCCCAGCGGGAAACCGGTGAACAGGAAAGTGTCGCCCTCGCCGACCGTCGCGGAGTCCCGCAAGGCGAGCGCCGGCAGCGGCGCGCCGGACAAACGCAGCAAGGCGAGGTCGTGTTCGTCGTCGCGTGCCGCGCGGGTCACCGCTCGGACCTGCACACGCTGCGGATCGGGTCCCGGCAGCAGCACGGCAAGCGTCTCGGGCTCGCTGCCCGCGTTCAGTGCCTCAGGCAACACATGCGCGTTGGTCGCCACCAGCGAGCCGTCGCCGACGGCAAAGCCGGTGCCGTGAAAACGAAACGGCGGCGTGCGCGTACGCTGAAACGTGCCGACGGCGACCACGGCGCTCTTGACACGGGCGATCGTCTGCGCGGTCTGGCCCTGCGCAGACGCGGCAACGCTCGCGCCGAGCGCCGCCAGCAGCATGACCGCGCCGGCGGCGCAACGGCGCGCGCGTCGCCACGCGCGTGCCGCCAGCGCGAGGACGGTGGCGTCGTTGGCACGCATCGCTGCTCCCGCGGCGTTGAAGACCAACGCTCGGCGCGCGTCAGGCAACCGCACCGAAGCGTCGGACATACCAGTCCATCGCGTCGGCCAGCCCGGCGCGCAGATCGTGCGTCGGCGCATAGCCCAGGAGTCGACGGGCTTTGCCGATGTCGGCCTGCGAATGACGCACGTCGCCCGCGCGGAAGTCGCGGTATTCGGGCGCGACTACGGCAAGCTGCGGAAGCCGCGCACACAGCAACTCGCGCATCGCCGCGTGCAATTCGTTCAGCGTCGTGCGGCCGCCGACCGCGACGTTGTAGACCTGGTTGAGTGCGCCCGGATCGTCGACGAGTGCGGCGCGCAGGTTGATCTGAACGGCATTGGCGACGTAGCAGAAGTCGCGCGAGGTTTCGCCGTCGCCGTTGATCGTGCACGCCTCGCCGCGCAGCATCGCGCGTGCCCAGCGCGGGATCACCGCGGCATACGGGCCGTCGGGATCCTGCCGCGCACCGAACACGTTGAAGTAGCGCAGCCCGATCGTCTGCGTCCCGTAGCAGCGCGCGAAGACCTCCGCGTACAGCTCGTTCAGGTACTTGGTCACCGCGTACGGCGACAACGGCCGGCCGATCACGTCTTCGACCTTCGGCAGCGCCGGATGGTCGCCGTAGGTCGAACTCGACGCCGCATAGACGAAGCGCGCGCCGGCATCGCGCGCGGCCACCAGCATGTTGAGGAAGCCGGTTGCGTTCGCCGCGTGCGTCGCGAGCGGGTTCTCGATCGAGCGCGGCACCGATCCGAGCGCGGCCTCGTGCAGCACGATGTCCACCCCGTCGCACGCTGCGCGACAGGTGGCCGGATCGACGATGTCGCCTTCGATGAAGCGGTGCCGCGTCCACGCCGATTCGCCCACTGCAGCGCGCACTTCGTCCAGGTTTCGACGATGACCGGTCGCGAAGTTGTCGAGCCCGACGACTTCCTGCCCGAGCCGCAGCAGCGCTTCGAGCAGATGCGACCCGATGAAGCCGGCCGCGCCGGTGACGAGCCAGCGCCGGCGGCGCGCGCGAACCGCCTGTTCGATGTCGTTCATCGGCGCCAGCCCATCGTCGCCCGACGTCGCTCTGGGCCGGAGCCCACCGCGAATCGCTGCGCGAATTTCACGTCAGAGCCGCCACACGCAGAAGCCGCGCGCGCGCAATGCGGCCTGATCCGCCTGGCACTTGATGTCGACGTACAGACCGCCCGGCGCGAGCTTGGCCGCGACGTCGTCGATCGAATACTCCTTGTAGGCCTTGTGCGCGACCGCCGCGACGATCGCGCTCGAACGCGGAAGCTGCTCCCACGGCACGAGGCGCACGCCGTATTCGTGCAGCGCCTCCTGTGGCAATGCCACCGGATCGTGGACGTGCACATTGACGCCGTAGGACTCGAGTTCACGGATCACGTCGATGACCTTCGAGTTGCGCAGATCGGGGCAGTTCTCCTTGAAGGTCAGGCCAAGCACGTTGACGTTGGCGCCCTTCACCGGAAAGCCGTTGCGGATCAGCATCTTGACGGTCTGCTCGGCGACGTACTTGCCCATGCCGTCGTTGATGCGCCGGCCGGCGAGGATGACCTGCGGGTGATAGCCCAGCATCTCCGCCTTGTGTGTCAGGTAATACGGGTCGACGCCGATGCAGTGTCCGCCGACCAGCCCGGGGCGAAACGGCAGGAAGTTCCACTTCGTTCCGGCGGCCTCGAGCACCTCGAGCGTGTCGATGCCGATGCGGTGGAAGATCAGCGACAGCTCGTTGACCAGCGCGATGTTCAGGTCGCGCTGGGTGTTCTCGATCACCTTGGCGGCCTCCGCCACCTTGATGCAGGAGGCGCGATACACGCCCGCGGTGATGATCGACTCGTACATCCGTGCGACGCGCTCCAGCGTCTCGGGCGTGTCGCCGGAGACCACCTTGACGATCTTCGTCAGCGTGCGCTCTTTGTCGCCGGGATTGATCCGTTCGGGCGAGTAGCCGACGAAGAAGTCTTTCTTCCAGGTCTTGCCGGAGTGCTTCTCGATGATCGGCACGCAGACCTCCTCGGTCGCGCCGGGATAAACCGTCGACTCGAAGACGATCGTCGCACCCGGCTTCAGATTGCGGCCGACGAACTCGCTCGCACCGGCGAGCGGGCCGAAGTCCGGGTTGTGCGCGTCGTCGACCGGCGTAGGCACGGCGACGACGACGAAATCGGCTTCCCGCAACGCCGACGGATCCGTCGTCGGTTCGAGATGCTTGGCGGCCTTCAGCTCATCGCTGCTGACCTCGCCCGTCGGGTCGACGTGGCGCCGATAGGCGTCGATCTTGGCCTGCGAAAGGTCGAACCCGATCGTGCGGGACCGCTTACCGAACTCGACGGCGAGCGGCAAACCGACGTAACCGAGGCCGACGACTGCGACAACACTCATGTGGCTTCCTGAGGATCGTGGTTGGGATTGAATACCGGTTACGGGCTAGAGGCTGCGCAGCAGCGCTGCGGCTTCCTCCTTGCCCGGAAACTCTTCCTTGATCGCGAGCAGCGCTTCGAGCTCGGCCTTGGCGCCGTCGCGCCGGCCCGCCTTGGCGAGCGCCTTGGCGTAGTTCAACCGGATGTCGGCGCGGCCGGGCGCGAGCGCGCGCGCCCGCTGCAGGTGCGCGAGCGCGCGGTCGAGTTCGCCGCGCGCCACCAGCAGCACGCCGAGCGTATCGAGCACCGCGGCGTTGTTGGGCGCAAGTTTCGCGGCGCGTTCCGCATGCGCGAGCGCCTTGGGATCGCCCAACTGTCCGCTCGCCCACGCCAGGTTGTTCAGCGCGACCACATGGTTCGGTTCGGCCGCGACCACGGCCTGGTAGTGCGCGGCCGCAGCGCGGTAGTCGCGCGCGCGCAGCGCACGGTCCGCCAGATGCATCGTCAGCGTCGTGTCCTTGGGATTGCGCGCACCCCAGTCGCGCGCGAATGCATCAGCCTCGGCGCGTTTGCCGGCGCCGACGAGCGCCGAATACACGCCGACCGCGAGCGCGCCGGACTGCGCATCGAGCTTCAGTCCTGCGCGGTAGGCGCGCTCCGCCTCGGCATGCTTGCCTTGCGCCGCGAGCACGTCGCCTTCCAGGCCGTAGCCGGCGGCGGACTTCGGCTCGCGCGTCTGCAGCGCCTTGGCCTCTCGCAACGCCTCCTCGTGTCGGCGCGCCTGCACGAACGCCGCGACCAGGCTGCGAACCACACCGGCGTCGTTCGGTGCGAGCCGCTGCGCGCGCCGCAGCGTTTCGATCGCCGCATCGTGCTCCTTGACGCTCGCCTGGATGGCGGCAAGCCGCACGAGCGGGCGCGCTACCTGCGGCTGCAGATCGGCAGACTTTTTCAGCGTCTCGATCGACTCGCGCGACTGCCCGGCGGCAAGTTGCGCCTCGGCCAACGCGTCGAGCACGCGCGGCTCCTTGGGCAGCGCCGCGGCGGCATCGCGCGCCGCCGCCAGCGCGGCTGCGGTGTCGCGCGTGCGGAGATGAAACCCGATCAGCGCGATGCGCGCATCGACCGACTGCGGATTCGCAGCCACCGCGCGCTGCAGCGTGGCCGCGACATCGGCCGGCGCCGTCCCTGTCCGCGCAAGCAGGTCAGCCAGCGCGACGTAGATCTGCTCGTTCTTGGGATCCGCCGCGATCATCGCCTCGTAACGCGCTTTCGCTGCGGCGGGTTTCTTCTCCGCCAGATCGAGGCCGGCGAGCCCGCGTGCGGCCGGCAGATACGACGGTTGCAGGGCGAGCGCCTTCTCGAAGCTGGCGCGCGCGGCAGCACCGTCCTTGCGCGCGGCATGGACCACACCGAGCACGTGGTGCGACAGCGGATTGTCGGGCTGCTTCTTGACGAGATTTCGGGCCGCTTCGAGCGCGCGCTCGAGGCGATTGGCGCGCAGGTGACCGACGATCAGCACGAGGTCCGCCTGATACTGACCGGCGTCGAGTTCGGATGCGGCCTCCAGTTCGCGGATCCCCGCTTCGGTTCGTCCCGTGGCCAGTGCGATCTGCCCGAGCCGCGTGCGCGCAGCGACTTTCTGCGTGTCCGACACCGCCGCCGACGAAAAGTAACTCGCCGCCTGCTTCAGGTCGCCGGCGGCCAGATACGTTTCGCCGGCGAGCATCAGTACCTGCGGGTCCGCGTCGCCCGCGCGCTGCACGAGCGCTTGCAGCGCTTCGACCGCCTTGCCCGGCTGACCCGCGCGCAACAAGGCGCCGACCAGCATGCGCTGCGCGCCGAGGTGCTCCGGCACGCGGCTGACCGCCTTGCGCAGATGCGCCTCGGCCGCGAGCGGCTGATTGGCGCGCAACTCGACCGCGCCGGCGAGCACCAGGCTGGGCACGTGGTCGGGCGCATGCTTGAGTACTCGCAGCACGTGGTCGCGCGCGCGCTGCACGTCGCCCTTGCGCAGGGCGAGCAGCGCTTCGAAGTAATCGACGCGCAGATCGCCGCGCGCGTACTTGCGCGTCTCGCCGATCTGCGCCGCGGCACCGTCGAGATCGCGCGCGTCGATCAGTTGGGAAATCAGCGCGAATCGCGCGGGCAGATGGCCCGGCGCTGCGCCGACGGCCTGCCGCAGTTCGGCGCGCGCGGCGTCGGCTTCGCCCCGCATCGACAGCAGTTCGGCCTTCAGCAGGTAGGCGTCCACGATCTTGGGGTCGGCGGACTTGACCTCGTCGACGATCGCGATCGCCTCGTCGAAACGACCTTCCAGCGCCGCGAGTCGCGCCAGACCCATGCGCGCGGGAGCGAACCCCGGCTTGGCGGCGAGGGCGGCGTTGAACGCGCCGGCTGCGTCCTCGCGTCGGCGGAGACGGAGGAACGCATCGCCCAGCTGCACGCGAAACGCGGCATCCGCCTCGGCATCGGCGAGGCGATGGGAGGAGAATTCCTTGACGAGTTTGGCCGCCTCGCCCTGCTCCATCAACGCGCGCGCCAGCGACGGCAGCACCGCCTCCGGCGACTGCCGGTATTCGAGCGCGCGCCGCAGTTCTTTCTCCGCCGACACCGGATCGCGCGTTTCGAGCAGCGCACGGCCGAGCAACAGGCGCGCTTCGCCGTTGGCGGGCGCCTCCTGCAGCGCGTTCTTCAACTGGATCACCGCGGCGTTGTATTCGCCGCGTGCCAAGTAGTCCTTCGCCGACGCGACGAGCTTCTCCGGGCTGTCCTTGAGGCAGCCGGCGAGCGCGACCGCAGCGAGCAGCAGCGCGATCGATCGCGCTGGGCGTGCCCATGGAGATGCCGTCCTACCGGCCACCGCTCGACATGCCCCGCGCCCTGCGCGCGCCGCCCCCTTTTTGAAAGGGGGCTGGTGGTGGCCCCCCTTCGAAGACAGGGGTCGGGCGAGGGCCGGGGGGATCTCGGTCGGCCGAGGGTCGGGGGGATTCTGCAGTCCGCTCATTTCAATCCGAATCGATGCAGCAGGTCGTACAGCGTCGGCCGGCTGACGCCCAGCAGCTCGGCCGCCTTGCTCAGATTGCCGTCCACGCGCGCGAGCGCGCGCAGCACGGCGCCGCGTTCCGCCTCGTCGCGCACCGCACGCAGGTTCAGGTCGTCGGCCTCACCCTTCGCTTCGAGGTCCAGGTCCGCGGCGCGGATCGACGAGCCGTCGGCCATGATCACGGCGCGCTTGATCACGTTTTCCAGCTCGCGCACGTTGCCGGGCCAGTCGTGGCGTTCGATCGCCTCGATCGCATCGGGCGCGAGCTTAAGCGAGCCGCGCTTGTGCTCGGCGGCGTAACGCTGCACGAACGCGTGCGCCAGCAGCGCCGCATCGCCCTTGCGTTGCTTCAGCGGCGGCACGTGGATCACGATCTCCGCGAGCCGATAAAACAGGTCCTCGCGAAACTTGCCTTCCGCGATCAGTGCCTTGAGGTTTTGATGCGTGGCGCACACCACGCGCACGTCCACGGCAATCTCCTCGCGCCCGCCCAGGCGTTCGATCGAACGCTCCTGCAGGAAGCGCAGCAGCTTGGCCTGCAACGCGGTCGGCAGGTCGCCGATTTCGTCGAGAAACAGCGTGCCGCGGTGCGCGGTTTCGATCTTCCCGAGCGTCTGCCTGGCTGCGCCTGTGAATGCGCCCTTCTCGAAGCCGAACAGCTCGCTTTCGAGCAGCGTTTCGGGAATCGCCGCGCAGTTGATCGCGACGAAGCGTTGTCCCTGCCGCGGCGACAGCTCGTGCAGCCCGCGCGCGAACAGCTCCTTGCCGGTGCCCGAGTCGCCCAGGATCAGCACCGTCGCATTGGTCGGTGCGACCTTCTCGATCGTGCGGCACGCCTTGAGCATCTCAGGGTCGCGCGTCAAGATGCCGGCCAGCGCGGCAGCCTGCCGCGTCGATTGCAGCCGGCGGTTTTCCTGCTGCAGCTCGTGCAAACGGAAGGCCCGCTCGATCGTCAGGCCGAGCACGTCCGGATCGAACGGCTTGGCGAAGAAGTCGTAGGCGCCGAGCGCGATCGCCCGCAACGCGTTCGCGCGATCGCTTTGCCCGGTCAGCACGATGACCTTGGCATCCGGCAGCAAGGTCAGGATCTGCTGCAGCGTGGCAAGCCCCTCGGTCGGCTCATCCGGCAGCGGCGGCAGGCCGAGGTCGAGCGTGATCACGGCCGGTTCGATGCGGCGCGCCTGCGCGAGCGCCGACTCGCGGTCCGAAGCCAAGGCGAGCTCGTAGGCGTCGAACGCCCACTTCATCTGCGTTTGCAGGGCGGAATCGTCCTCGACGATCAGCAGCGGTTTACGCGCGGCGTTCACGCCAGGCCCTCGGTCACCGCCGCGCTGCGCACGGCCGCGAGCGGAAGGAACACGCGCACGGTCGTGCCGGCGCCCGGCGCAGTGTCGACCTCGATCCGGCCGCCGACGCTGCTGACGTACTGCTGGCTCTCGTAGGCCCCGATGCCCATGCCGGCGGCTTTTGTCGACTGGAACGGCTTGAACAGACGTTCGCGCACGAATTCGGCACTCATTCCCACGCCCTGGTCGGCGACCTCGACGACGGCCGCCGCACCGTCCCGGCGGGCGCGCACGTGAACGCGCGGATTATCTCCCGACGCATCGATCGCGTTTTGCAGAAAATGCCCGAAAACGCGCTCCAACCGGTCCTCGTGGCCGAGCACGACCACCCCTGGCTCCACGTCGAACGCCAGCGCTGCCTGCACCGCGCCGAAACGCCGCCGCAGGCGATCGGCCACGGCGCTCAGATCCACCGGCCCGGCGCGCTCGACCGGTTGCGCGCCGGAACGAAGCTGCTGCATCAGGTGATTCATGCGCCCGACCGCGTGTTCGACGGTGGCGAGCATGTCTCGCTGAAAGTCCGGGTTGGCGCGGTGGCGTTCCGCATTCTTCAAGAGCAACTGCAGCTGCGCGACCAGGTTCTTCAGATCGTGCACGACGAAAGCGGACATGCGATTGAACGCATCGAACTTCCTGGCCTCTAGCAGCGCCTCCGTGGCGCGCTCCTGCGCCAGGAAACCGGCCACTTGCCGTCCTGCGGTCTTCAGCAGGTCCAGCACCTCCCAGTTGAGTTCGAACTTGACTCTCGGATCGGCCAGCAGCACGAAGCCGAGCAGGTCTTCGCCTTCGAACAGCGGCACGACGAGCCACGCCGAAGGAACCTGCAGCAGCCACGACGGCATCCGATCGACCTGGTACTTGGCGGGATCCCGCCGCAGCTCGTTCAGATCGATCACCCAGCCGGTTGCGCGCAGGAACGAAGGCAACCAGTCCGACACCGGTACAACCTGCTCGCTCGCCGGCAGATTGACGCGCGCAACCTGCACGTAGGCGCCGTCGTCACCTCTCGTCCACAAGGCGCCGCCGGTGCTTTCGACCAGATCCGCCAGCGCACGGATGCCGCGCTCGCGAATCGAGCCGGGCACACCCGGGTTCGACAACGTGCGCGTGAAGGCGAGCCACTCCTCGCGGTAGTCGTACCGGTACGGGAAGAAGTGCTTGGCGATGAACACGCGCACCTTGGCGCGAAACGTGCCGGAGAAGGCCACGAGCGCGAAAAAGAGCAGTCCCGCGAACAGCACGACGGCGAGCAGCGCCTTGCCCCAGCTTCCGCCGAAGTAGTGAACGTAGTAGCCGACGATCGCAACCGCGAGCAGATAGCCGCCGGAGACCATGAGCGCGGTCGAGCCGGCGACCACACCGCGCGAAAGCGCGACCTCGAAGCGCCAGTCCTTGTTGCGCGCGGTGGCGATGCCGAGCACCGGGATGACCAGCGCGTGCGCCAGACCGCGCGCTGCCCAAAGGTTGGCGTCGATCTCGCGGAACAGCACCGCGTCCGCATACAGCACGAGGTCGTAGCCGAACACCGCGGCCAGTGCCACACACAGCGGCCGCGCGTTCCAGCGCTGCGCCGGCGGCATGCCGCGATAGACCTGCTCGACGAGCACCAGTCCCGCCACGCTCGCGCCCAGCAGCAACGCCGGCACGACAACGCCATACCCGCTGGCCAGCGTGCTCGGGGGCGGGGAAAAGAGATAAATCGCGACCGCCGCGAGCGCCAGCAGCACGGCGACAAGGCGCCGCGAGCGGCGCGCGCCGGCCTCAGACGGGCGCTCGGTCGAGCGGCCCGGCCGGATCAACGCAAGAAAGGCAAACAGCGCCCCGTAGCGCAACCCGTCGAAAGCGCGCGCCAGCTTCCAGGCGACGTCGGTTCCTGAAGCTGCATGCGCGAGCGAGGCCAAGGCCCACATCGCCTGCACGGCCGCTGCGGCCAGCAGCAGCCCGCCCACCCCCGATCCGCGCCGACCGACAGCAAGCTGGATCGCGAATGCACCGAAGGCGAATGCCGCGAGTCCGTAGGACCAGACGGCGGGATCGGCCGACCAATCGGGGTTCAAGACGACGGACCGCAACGGACTATTGAACATTACCCAACCTCGTGACACCGCCGCCTTGCGAGTTCCCGTCGCGCTGACCGTCCCCGATTCCGTCATCCCGAGCGCAGCGAGGGATCTCGGCACTGCGAGCAGCGGAGATTCC
>JBBIQI010000119.1:0-10690 GCA_037442465.1 Burkholderiales bacterium | reverse complement strand
CCGACCACGAGCGCGCGCGTGCCGTTCACACGCCCGGCATGGCGCTGGCCGTCGGCGCGACCCACGTGCGCCAGGCGATCCACAGCTTGCGCAGCGGGGTCAGCGCGATGCGCTGATGCAGCACGCGAAAGCGCTCGCGTTCGATCTCGTCGAGGACCGTGGCGTAGATCGCGCCCATGATCAGTCCCGGCCGCTGCGCGC
Organism: Burkholderiales bacterium; assembly: GCA_037442465.1. Classification (GTDB taxonomy): domain Bacteria; phylum Pseudomonadota; class Gammaproteobacteria; order Burkholderiales; family Burkholderiaceae_F; genus DSNY01. The sequence goes on along the minus strand of JBBIQI010000119.1, from coordinate 10,489 downwards.
GGCGCTCCGCGGGCGCGAGCGCGGCCAGCGCGGCGCGATAGATGGCCCGCGCGCGTTCGGCCTCGAAGCGCATCAGCGGCTCGAATCCCTCGGTGTAGCGACCGGCGAGCAGATCGGCTGCGCGCACCTCGAAACGCCGCAGGTCCTCCAGCGGCAAGTAGATGCGGCCGCGCCGCGCGTCTTCACCGACGTCGCGCAGGATGTTGATTAGCTGCAGCGCCAGCCCAAGCTGGCGCGCGTATTCGTAAGTCGAGGCCTGCGTGGCGCCGAATATGCCGGCGGCCAACTCGCCGACGACCCCGGCAACCAGATGGCAGTAGCGCTGCAAGCCGGCGAAGTCGAGGTAGCGCGTCTGGCGCAGGTCCATCTGCATGCCTTCGAGCACCTGCAGCAGTCGCTCGCGCTTCAGATCGAACGCGGTCAGATGCGGCGCCAGCGCCCGCGTGACCGGGTGCCCGGGACGGCCGGCGTATAGCGCGTCGATCTCGCCGGCCCACCAGGCAAGCTTGGCCTGCGCGACACCGAAGTCGTGGACCTCGTCGACGACGTCATCGATCTCGCGGCAATAGGCGTACAACGCGGTGATCGCGCGGCGGCGTTCGGGCGGCAAGAACAGAAAGCTGTAGTAGAAGCTCGAGCCGCTGGCAGCCGCTTTCTGCTGGCAGTATTCGTCGGGCGTCATCGTCTACATCCGGGTGGCGCGCACCGTCATGCGCAACCAGTCGCCGGCGCGGAGAACGGGCCGCCGCCGGAAGACATCGCCGGCGACCGCGTCGATGCGCTCGAGGATACGCAGGCCGCCCTGTACGACGAGCCGCAGTTCGAAGCCGATGCGACCGCCGAGCGCGCGCGCCAGCGGCGCGCCCGACTCTAGCATCGCCCGCGCGCGTGCGGTCTGCGCGGCCATCAGTGCGCTCCATGCCGCATCGACGCGCGCGTGCGCGATGGCGTCGAAGCCGACGCCGAAGCGGCGCAGCTCCGCGGCCGGCAGATAGACGCGGCCTTTGGCGAAGTCGAGCGCGACGTCCTGCCAGAAGTTGGTCAGTTGCAGCCCCGTGCAGATCGCGTCGGCGCGCGCGGCCAGCGCGGGGTCGTCGCACCGGTACAGATGCAGCAGCAGGCGTCCGACCGGGTTGGCCGAGCGCCGGCAATAGTCGAGCAACGCCGGATACTCGGCGTAGCGTTGCACGGTCACGTCCTGCGCGAAAGCCGACAGCAGGTCGCGCAGCGGGGCGATCGGCAACGCATGGCGCGCGACCGCTTGCGCCAAGTCGGGCCAGTCGTTGGCACGCCCCGCTTCGATCGCGTCGAGCTGCGCACCGAGCGCGGCCAGACGGGCGAGGCGAACGGGCGGCGGGGCCTCGCCTTCGTCGGCGATGTCGTCGGCCGTACGCGCGAAGCGGTAGATGGCGCGCACGGCAGCGCGCAGATGCGCCGGCAGCAGCCACGATGCGACCGGGAAGTTCTCGTAATGGTCCACGCCCACGCGGCGAAGCTAGCATGCGCACGCGGGGAAGCGCGGTCGCTTCGATTAGAATCGACCCCGACTCGGCGCGTCGGCGATGCGCGACATGACCGAGGTCGTCGCGAAGGTGGCGAAATTGGTAGACGCACCAGGTTTAGGTCCTGACGCCCTCACCGGCGTGGGGGTTCGAGTCCCCCCCTTCGCACCAGGAACTCGATGAAGCGGCCGGCAGCCGCGGCCGCAAGGATTCCAGAAAACACATGCAACAGAACATCGAAACGCTCGGCGCGTTAGAGCGGCGGGTGGACCTGACCGTACCCGCGGCGGAGATCGAAAAGGAGGTTTCGGCGCGCCTGAACAGGCTTTCGCGCACGCTGCGCATGCCGGGGTTCCGCCCGGGCAAGGTGCCGCTGAAGATGGTGGCGGCCTCGTACGGCGCGCAGGTCCAGGCCGAGGTGCTGACCGACAAGATCGAGCAGGCCTTCAGCGCGGTGGTCAGCGCGAGCAAGCTGCGCGTGGCCGGCATGCCGCGCGTCGAACCGAAGGCGGGGGCTGAAGGCGGCGACGTGGCGTTTTCCGCCACTTTCGAGGTCTATCCGGAAATCCGCATCGGCGATTTGGCGGCGGTCGAAGTGCAGCGCGCGGTCTGCCCGGTTGGCGAGGCGGAGGTCGACGAGACGATCGCCATCATGCGCAGGCAGCGCGCGACATACGAAGCGGTCGAGCGCGGCGCCGTCGACGGCGACCGCGTCATCGTCGACTATCGCGGCTCGCTGGACGGCACGCCGTTCGAGGGAGGCAGCGCGACGCACTTTCCGTTCACGCTCGGCGAAGGCCGCATGCTGCCGGAGTTCGAGGCGGCCGTGCGCGGGATGAAGGCCGGCGAGTCGAAGACCTTTGCGCTGACCTTCCCGGCCGACTATCGCGCGCCCGATCTCGCGGGCAGGACCGCGCAGTTCGAGGTCACGGTCTGCAAGGTCGAGGAGCCGCGACTGCCTGCGGTGGACGCCGACTTCGCCAGGTCGCTCGGCGTGGCCGACGGCGATCTGACCAAGATGCGCGCGGAGATCCGCGCCAACCTCGAGCGCGAGGTCGGCGTGCGGTTGAGCAGCCGCACCAAGGAAAGCGTGATGAACGCGCTGCTGGCGTCGACGTCGTTCGAGGTCCCGAAGGCGCTCGTTCAGGAAGAGCAGCGGCGACTGGCCGAAATGGCGCGTGCCGATCTGGCGTCGCGCGGCGTCCAGACGAAGGACGCGCCGATCCCGGTCGAACTGTTTGCCGCGCAGGCCGAACGGCGCGTGCGGCTCGGCCTGCTGCTGGCCGAGCTGGTGCGCAGCGAGAACCTGCAGGCCCGCCAGGAGCAGATCCGCAAGGCGATCGAGGACATCGCGCAGAGTTACGAGAAGCCGGCCGAAGTGATCCAGTGGTACCTGGGTAACCGCGAGCGCGTCGCCGAGATCGAGGGCGCGGTGCTCGAGGACAACGTCGTGCAATGGGTGCTGCAGCGGGCCAAGGTCGTCGATACGCCGGTGGCGTTCGGCGAGCTGATGGGTCGCGGCGGCTGAGCATGGGCAGTGGAGACAGGTCGATGAACGCAGATAAGGCAACGCGCAGTCAGGATCCGATGGGGCTCGGCATGGTGCCGATCGTCATCGAGCAGAGCGGCCGCGGCGAGCGCGCGTACGACATCTACTCGCGGCTGCTGCGCGACCGTGTGATCTTCCTAGTCGGGCCGGTCAACGAGCAGACGGCCAATCTGGTCGTCGCGCAGATGCTGTTCCTTGAGTCGGAGAATCCGGACAAGGACATCGCGCTGTACATCAATTCGCCCGGAGGCTCGGTCTACGCGGGTATGGCGATCTACGACACGATGCAGTTCATCAAGCCGGATGTCTCGACCATCTGCGTGGGCATGGCGGCGAGCATGGGCGCGTTCCTTCTGGCGGCGGGCGCCAAGGGCAAGCGCTTCGCGCTGCCGAACTCGCGCATCATGATCCACCAGCCGTCGGGCGGCTCGCAGGGCCAGGCCTCGGACATCGAGATCCAGGCCCGCGAGATCCTGTACCTGCGCGACCGCATCAACAAGATCCTCGCAGACCGTACCGGACAGACCGTCGAGAAGATCCGGGCCGACAGCGACCGCGACAACTTCATGTCGGCGGAGGATGCAGTAAGCTACGGGCTGATCGACAAGATCTTCGTCCGGCGCGGCGAAACGACCTGATCTCCGCCGCACGGCATCGCACAGGCACGACACGCATGGCGGACAAGAAGGGCTCGAGCGAAAAGCTGCTGTACTGCTCTTTCTGCGGCAAGAGCCAGCACGAGGTCAAGAAGCTGATCGCCGGCCCGTCGGTGTTCATCTGCGACGAGTGCATCGACCTGTGCAACGACATCATCCGCGACGAGACCGCGGGTGAAACCGCCAGCGGCGTGGCCAAGTCGGATCTGCCGACGCCGCGCGAAATCTGCGAAATCCTCGACCAGTACGTGATCGGCCAGGAAAAGGCCAAGCGCATCCTGTCGGTCGCCGTCTACAACCACTACAAGCGGCTCAAGCACCTGACGTCGAAGGACGGCGTCGAACTGGCGAAGAGCAACATCCTCTTGATCGGCCCGACCGGCTCGGGCAAGACGCTGCTCGCGCAGACACTGGCGCGTCTGTTGAACGTGCCGTTCGTCATCGCGGATGCGACCACGCTGACCGAGGCCGGTTACGTCGGCGAGGATGTCGAGAACATCATCCAGAAGCTGCTGCAGAACTGCAATTACGAGGTCGAGAAGGCGCAAAAGGGCATCGTCTACATCGACGAGATCGACAAGATCTCGCGCAAGAGCGACAACCCGTCGATCACGCGCGATGTGTCGGGCGAAGGCGTTCAGCAGGCGCTGCTGAAACTGATCGAGGGCACGATCGCCAGCGTGCCGCCGCAGGGCGGGCGCAAGCACCCGAACCAGGACTTCGTGCAGATCGACACGACCAACATTCTGTTCATCTGCGGCGGCGCCTTCGACGGTCTGGAGAAGATTATTCGCAACCGTTCGGAGAAAAGCGGTATCGGCTTTGGCGCGCAGGTCACGAGCCCGAGCGACCGCTCGGTCGGCGAGTTGCTGCGCGACGTCGAGCCGGAGGATCTGATCAAGTTCGGCCTGATTCCGGAGCTCGTCGGCCGGCTGCCGGTGGTCGCGACGCTGGACGAACTGTCCGAAGATGCGCTGGTACAGATCCTGGTCGAACCGAAGAATGCGCTGATCAAGCAGTTCTATCGGTTGCTCGAAATGGAGGGCGTCGACCTCGAAGTGCGGCCGGACGCGCTCACGGCGATCGCGCGCAAGGCGCTGAAGCGACGTACCGGCGCGCGCGGATTGCGCTCGATCGTCGAGGCCGTGCTGCTCGACGTGATGTACGATCTGCCGAGCATGAAGAACGTGGTCAAGGTGGTGATCGACGAGAACTCGATCGCCGGCGGCCATCCGATCCTGATCTACGCCGATCAGCCCAAGGTCGCCGGCGCGCCGCGCTGACCCGGGCATCTGCGCCGCCGGCGCGGGAACGCCCGCCGCCGCCGTCGCTCCAACGTGCTAGAGTCGCCGACGCCGTAGCGCGCCGGTGGCGCCCTTGAGTTTCGCCCCGCCTACCCGCATCTGTCGGACCATCCCGACCGAGGATTTCACATGTCGACTTCCCTGCTCCCCCCGGAACGCACCACGCTGCCGATGCTGCCGCTGCGCGACGTCGTCGTGTTCCCGCACATGGTGATTCCGCTGTTCGTGGGACGCCCGAAATCGATCAAGGCGCTCGATTCGGCCATGGAGGCCGGCAAGAGCATCATGCTGGTGGCGCAGAAAAACGCCGCCAAGGACGAGCCGACGGCCGACGACATCTACGCGATCGGCTGTGTCGCCAACATCCTGCAGATGCTCAAGCTGCCCGACGGCACCGTCAAGGTGCTGGTCGAAGGCGCGCAGCGCGCGCGCATTCACCGGATCGACGATCTGCAGACGCACTTCACCTGCGAGCTGACGCCGATCGCGCCCGAGCCGGCGTCCAGCGCCGAGCTGGAGGCGCTGCGCCGCGCGATCGTCAGTCAGTTCGATCAGTACGTGAAGCTGAACAAGAAGATCCCGGCCGAGATCCTGACGTCGATCGCGGGCATCGACGAGGCGGGTCGGCTCGCGGACACGATCGCGGCGCACCTGCCGCTGAAGCTCGAGCAGAAGCAGAAGATCCTCGAGATGTCCGGGCTGGCCGAAAGGCTCGAGCACCTGCTGGCGCAACTTGAGACCGAGATCGACATTCTGCAGGTCGAGAAGCGCATCCGCGGCCGTGTCAAGCGGCAGATGGAAAAGAGCCAACGCGAGTATTACCTGAACGAACAGGTCAAGGCGATCCAGAAGGAACTCGGCGAGGGCGAAGAGGGTGCCGACCTCGACGAGCTCGACAAGAAGATCAAGGCGGCGCGCATGCCCAAGCAGGCGCGCCAGAAAGCCGAGGCCGAGCTGAAGAAGCTCAAGCTGATGTCGCCGATGTCGGCGGAGGCGACGGTCGTACGCAATTACATCGACACGCTGGTCAGCCTGCCGTGGAAGAAGAAGAGCAAGATCAACAACGATCTGGCCAATGCGCAGAAGGTTCTCGACGAGGATCACTATGGGCTCGACAAGGTCAAGGAGCGCATCGTCGAGTATCTGGCCGTTCAGCAGCGTGTCGATCGGCTGAAGGCGCCGATCCTGTGCCTGGTCGGCCCGCCGGGGGTCGGCAAGACTTCGCTGGGTCAGTCGATCGCGAAGGCGACGAACCGCAAGTTCGTGCGGATGGCGCTGGGCGGCGTGCGCGACGAGGCCGAGATCCGCGGCCACCGACGCACCTACATCGGTTCGATGCCCGGCAAGATCCTGCAGAATCTAAGCAAGGTGGGCGTGCGCAATCCGCTGTTCCTGCTCGACGAGGTCGACAAAATGGGGCAGGACTTCCGCGGCGACCCCTCCTCGGCGCTGCTCGAGGTGCTCGATCCGGAGCAGAACCACACGTTCGTGGACCACTACGTCGAGGTCGACTACGACCTGTCGGACGTGATGTTCGTCGCCACCGCCAACACGATGAACATTCCGCCGCCGCTGCTGGACCGCATGGAGGTGATCCGGCTGTCCGGCTATACGGAGGACGAGAAAGTCAACATCGCAATGCGCTATCTGCTGCCGAAGCAGATGCGCAACAACGGCGTCAAGCGCGACGAGCTGGACGTCTCGGAAGCCGCGATTCGCGACATCGTGCGCTACTACACGCGCGAAGCCGGCGTGCGCGCGCTCGAGCGCGAGCTCTCGAAGATCTGCCGCAAGGTCGTCAAGAACGCGCTGCTGAAGAAGGACGGCGGCAAGGTCAGGGTGACGCCGCGCAATCTCGACAAGTTTCTCGGCGTGCGTCGCTACACGTTCGGCGTCGCCGAGAAGGAGGCGCAGGTCGGGCAAGTCACCGGTCTGGCGTGGACCGAGGTCGGCGGAGAACTGCTGACCATCGAGGCCGCGACGATGCCGGGCAAGGGCAACATCATCCGCACGGGGTCACTCGGAGACGTGATGAAGGAGTCGGTCGAGGCCGCGCGCTCGGTCGTGCGCAGTCGCGCCCGCCGGCTCGGCATCAAGGACGAGGTCTTCGAGAAAAGCGACATCCACATCCACCTGCCCGAAGGCGCCACGCCCAAGGACGGACCGAGCGCGGGAATCGCCATCACCACCGCCTTGGTCTCGACGCTGACCGGAATTCCGGTCCGGCCCGACGTGGCGATGACCGGCGAAATCACGCTGCGCGGCGAGGTGCTGGCCATTGGTGGGTTGAAGGAGAAGCTCCTGGCGGCGCACCGTGGCGGCATCAAGACGGTGCTGATCCCGGAGGAAAACGTCAAGGATCTCGCGGAGATCCCGGACAACGTGAAGAACCGGCTTGAAATCGTTCCCGTCAAGTGGATCGACAAGGTCCTTGAGATCGCGCTGCAGCGCCAGCCGACCCCGCTCAGTGAGGAAGACGGGGCCGTCGTCGCGCCGGTGGCGCCAGCGCCGGCGGCGAGCGGCGATTTCGTCAAGCATTGAGTGCCGAGAACCTGTCATCGCAGGTGAGCCCCTGGCGCGCAGGCGACAACGGTGACGATGACGGTGGCGCCGGCGCGCGGCTCGCGCAACACGCGTCGTCGTGCGCGGGCGATTCGGCGGTCAACTCGCTTGACACTGCTAGACCTGCGCGGTTGAATACGTTTCCGCATCCGCTCCTACAGCAGCGCCCGTGCGACGGGACACGCACCGAACACGACGCCGAAACTTGTCGAAAGAATCGCTACGCGCAACCAACGAGGGGGTTTTCAGTGAACAAGAGTGAATTGATCGAGCACATCGCCAAACAGGCGGACATATCCAAAGCCGCTGCGGGGCGCGCATTGGAAGCTGTCTTCGGCGGAATTCGCACGTCGTTGAAAAAAGGCAATTCGGTCACCCTCGTCGGCTTCGGTACGTTCGCGGTCGGCAAACGCGCCGCGCGCACGGGGCGCAATCCGCGTACTGGCGCATCGATCAAGATCAAGGCAGCGAAGGTGCCGAAGTTCCGCGCTGGCAAGGCCTTGAAGGATGCATTAAACTGACGTTCTTGCTGGCAGATGCAGGATCGTTGAAGGCCAACGAGCGACACGAGGGTGCTTAGCTCAGTTGGTAGAGCGGCGCCCTTACAAGGCGTAGGTCGGGAGTTCGAGCCTCTCAGCACCCACCAGTCCGCGGTGAGCGTTCGCCGCGGCGATCCGGCAGCAGCCGACACAAGGAGTGGTAGTTCAGTCGGTTAGAATACCGGCCTGTCACGCCGGGGGTCGCGGGTTCGAGTCCCGTCCACTCCGCCAAGTTGCAACAACAAAAGGGGCGAACGCGAGTTCGCCCCTTTTTGTCGATCCGGCCAACCCCTTCGCAAACGCCTTCCATGTTCGACTCGATCCGGTCACATCGTCGCTGGCTGATGTTCTTCATGCTGGTGCTGATCTTCCCTTCGTTCGTTTTCTTCGGCATCCAGGGCTACAACCGCTTCATCGAGGCCGACAACGCGGTCGCTCGCATCGCCGGCAAGCCCGTGTCCGCGCAGGAGCTCGAATCCGCGCAACGGGAGCGCATGGAGCAGTTGCGCCAGATGTTCGGCGACAACTTCGATGCGAAACTGTTCGACACACCACAGGCGCGCGCCGCCACGCTGGATGCGCTGCTGTCCGAGCGCGCGCTCGCGCTCGAGGCCGCGACCGAACACGTCGTCGTCAGCGAGGAGCGCCTGCGCGAGGTGATCGCATCGGTGCCGGCATTTCAGCGGGACGGCAAGTTCGATTACGAGCGCTACAAGACGCTGCTCGCGGCGCAGGGGCTGAGCGAGCGCGCCTTCGAGCAGCGCGTGCGCGACGACCTGATCAGGCAGACGTTGTTGCAGGCCGTCGCCGATTCGGCCTTCCTGCCGACGACCGTCGCTGAGCGTCTGCTGCGAATCGGCGAGGAGCAGCGCGAAGTTCGCGAGTTGCGATTCCGCCCGGAGGACTTCGCGGGCCGCGTGCAGGTGACGGACGAGGCGATCACGTCGTACTACGAGGCAAACCGGCGCGAGTTCGAAACGCCCGAGAGCGTGAAAGCCGAGTACGTCGTGCTGACCCTCGACGACGTCGCCGCGCAGATCCCCGTGCCCGAGGCGGAACTGAAGGCGTACTACGAGCAGAACAAGGCGGCCTACGGCGAGCCGGAGCAGCGCCGCGCGAGTCACATCCTGCTCGCTGCGGGCGAGGGCTCCAGCGCGGCCGACAAGGCGGCTGCGCGCCGCAAGGCCGAAGAACTGCTTGCCCGGCTTCGCAGCAATCCGAGCGACTTCGCCAAGCTGGCGCGCGAATTCTCCAAGGATCCCGGTTCCGCGGCGAAAGGCGGTGATCTCGGCTTCTTCGGACGCAACATGATGGTCAAGCCTTTCGAGGAAGCGGCTTTCAGGCTCAAGCCGGGTGAGATCAGCGATGTAGTCGAGACCGACTTCGGCTTCCACATCATCCGCGTCGACGAGATCAAGCCCGCGACGTACAAGCCCTTCGAGGCGGTGCGTGCCGATATCGAGCGCGAGTACCGGCGGCAGCAGGCGCAGAAGAAATTCGCCGAGGCCGTCGAGCAATTCACCAACACCGTCTATGAGCAGTCGGACAGTCTCAAACCCGTCGCCGACAAGCTCGGGCTGAAGATCCAGACGATCGACGTCCTGACCCGTGCAGGAATCCCGGCGCAGTCCGGGGCGCCGCAGATCTTCACGCCGCGACTGGTGCAGGCCCTGTTCTCCGAGGATGCGATCAAGAACAGGCGCAACACCGAGGCGATCGAGGTGACACCCAACACGTTCGTTGCGGCGCGCGTGATCGAACACCGCCCTGCCGCGTTGCGGCCGCTCGCGCAGGTGCGCGACCAGATCCGAGCTCGCGTCGAACGGCAGGAGGCGGCACGGCTTGCGCGCGAGGCGGCGGCGGCGAAGCTCGAATCGTTGCGCAAGTCGCCTAGCGACGCGGGCTTCTCTGCCGTGCGCATCATCAGCCGCGTCTCGCCCGAGGGGCTACCGCCGGGCGCGCTCAACGCGATCATGCAGGCGCCCGCCGACCGGCTGCCGGCGTTCGTCGGGGCGGAACTCGACGGCGGTGCGTACGCGGTGTTCCAGGTACTGTCCGCGAAACTGCCGGCAAAGCCCGATCCCGAGCGCCGCGGATTCCAACAGCGCGCCTCGCTGCAGCAGACAGGCGCTGCCGACGATCTCGCTTTCCTGGCCGCGCTAAAGAGCAAGCACAAAGCGCAGATCGTCGATCCTGCGCTGAAATCTGCGAGCGCGGCGGACGAAGCGGCGAAGAAGTAAGGCACCCGGTTGCCCGGGAAACCGCAGCTCGAATCCGGCGGGGGCACACGGGCGCAGGCGTGCCGCCCGGTCAGAAGGCGTGAACCTACTGAGCTTTCCGTAAATAGATGACATCAGAGCGGCAATTCAGCCTGTTG
>JBBIQI010000118.1:0-10803 GCA_037442465.1 Burkholderiales bacterium | reverse complement strand
CCCGGATATTTCACGGGGGACGCGGGAATTGCGCGAGCGGATGCGGGATGCGGATGGGCCGAGAGGGGCGGAGGCGGACCAGTCGAAGCGCCCTGCGGCGCTTCGGCCCGCCGCAGCCGGCACGGCTTGCAAGCCGTGCCGTGGAACGCAGTCGAAGGCCCGCTCGCGGCTCCGACTCATCGCCGCTCGCCCTTCGCGAGCACTTGAGGCCAAGGCCGCGCCCGCAGGCGCCGCGCAAGCCCGCGTAGCCCCGGCGGTACGAATTGGATCGGCAGCCCGCAGCGCGACAGGGGTGATTCACCGAGACAGAACGCACGCAAACGGGGGCGACCTCGTGAAATATCCGGGCTAGTGTCGCCAAGATCGCGCTGACGTCTGGGACGCCGATGCTCTCCGCGTATGGTGCACACCGTCAAAGTGGGTACCCGTTTGATGCACGCCGCGATCCGACCGAAGCGTTATCCACGGCCGGCGGTGGGCAACGCGTGGTTGTTGACGATCGCATGGCTTTGACCCAGTTGATCGCCACGCGCCGCACCGCCTGTGACTGACCGAGTGACCACACCGTCGAGGACTTGCACCGTTCTGGCGTGGGTCAGGCGTATGCAATCGGCAGGAGGCAGCTTGTCGCGATCGTGCACAGCCCGTATTGGTTTGGCGTGAGTCATCGCCTAACCGCGACGTCATTGTCGCGGCCTGCTGACAGATCCGCTCACTCATCGCGCGCGGACGCGTCGCTGAAAAGCGGCCATGCGACTTCCTCCGAACGTCGAGATCGTTAGGCCTAGACGTCGGCGCTGGTTCTCTGCGATCAATCGCGTGTCGAAGTCGTGACCCGTCCGTGCAAGAGGCCCGCGACGAGCGACACGGCACCAACCATGGCGGCAACGACGACGAGTCCGTGTGGCCGGATCCAGCGCACCAGCAGGAAGCCAGCCGCCACCGTCGCGACGCCGTACGCAAACGCGATCCATCGGCTGCGCGGCGACACTTGTCGTCGCACGAGCGCGTGGCGCAGCGCAAGCCCCAGCACAAAACCGGCCGCGCTGGCGAGGGCGTTCATGGAAGCCGCCAACACCGCGACGACCACCATCCCAAGCGCGCCAAGGTGAGGGTCGAGTCGACCAACCAACGCGCTTGGCGCAAGAAGGGCGGCGGCCGACGCCAAGAAGACGGCAACGCTGAACGGAATGATCGCTCTTGCGTCCACGCGGAGTCATCCACGGTCTATCAGTTCTGTAGCGGACCGGGGGCGGAGCCGCTGACCCCACGTTTCTTGGCGTGACGGCTGATTGTTCGATCGAGACGCGCGAAACGCCGCCTCGAAATCGGCCACTTCGCGAAGTGCTGGGTCGTGAAGGACTCGAACCTTTGATCAGCCAATTGAAAGTCCGCCGGGATGACCTGCTCAGAGCCTGCGATCGATGATTGCCCAACCTCGTGACACCGCCGCCTTGCACGTTCGCTTCGCCCTCGCCGTGGTCGGGTCCGTCATACCGAGCAGCGCGAGGGGTCTCGGCACTGCGAGCGGCGGAGATTTCTCGCCTTTGGCTCCGAATGACGGGGGCTCGGGGCCGCGGGTGCCGGACCGTTGGCACGTGCCACAAGGACTTGCAAGAGTCGATAGTTCGACGGTCTTCTTTGCAGGTGTTGAGAGAGTCTGCATCTTCAATGCAAACCTACAACAACCTCACACGTCGATATTCCCGGCGTACAGCGCATTCGACTCGATGAACGCGCGGCGCGGTTCGACTTCGTCGCCCATCAGCGTGGTGAAGATCTGGTCGGCGCCGATCGCGTCTTCGATCTGCACGCGCAGCAGCCGCCGCACCTTCGGGTCCATCGTCGTTTCCCACAGCTGCTCGGGGTTCATCTCGCCGAGCCCCTTGTAGCGCTGGCGGGTGACCGCGGACTCGGCCTCCTTCATCAGCCAGTCCATCGCGGCGCGGAAGTCCGCCACCGGCGCCGCCTTCTGCTTGTCACCGCTGCCACGCACGACGCGCGCGCCTGCGCCGATCAGCCCCTTGAAGGTCCGGGCGGCGTCGGCCAGCGTCGCGTAGTCCGCGCCGTGCACGAACTCGGCGTCGATCGTGCTCGCCTTGACGTTGCCGTGATGGCGGCGCTCGATCCGCAGCCGGTGCTTGTCGGTCTTGTCGTCGTACTGCGCGTACACGTGGACCGTGTGGTTGCCCATCGCCAGCGCAAGCTGCACGGCGGAGCGCTCGGCGGCGGCGGCGGCGTCCAGGTTCAGTTCGGTGCCGGCCATGATCGCCCGCAAGGCGGCCGGATCGATCACGCGCGTGAGCCGCTGCACGACCGCGTCGGCGAGCAGGTACCGGCGCGCCAGCTCTTCGAGCGCGCCGCCTTCGATCGGCGCGGCGTCCGCTGCCGGATACAGCTTCGCATCCTTCAGCGCGAGCGCGACCATGTACTGCGCGAGCTCGTGGTCATCCTTCAGGTAGCGCTCGTCCTTGCCGTGCTTGACCTTGTACAGCGGCGGCTGCGCGATGTAGACGTGGCCGCGCTCGACGAGCTGCGGCATTTGCCGGTAGAACAGCGTCAGCAGCAGCGTGCGGATGTGCGCGCCGTCGACGTCGGCGTCGGTCATGATGATGATGCGGTGGTAGCGCAGCTTGTCGAGACTGAAGCCCTCGGCCGAGTCGGGCGTGCCGATGCCGGTGCCGAGTGCGGTGATCAGCGTGGCGATCTGCTCGCTCGAGATCAGCTTGTCGAAGCGCGCCTTCTCGACGTTCAGCACCTTGCCGCGCAGCGGAAGCACCGCCTGGAACTTGCGGTCGCGCCCCTGCTTGGCGGAGCCGCCGGCGGAATCACCCTCGACGATGAAAAGCTCCGCCAGCGCCGGATCCTTCTCCTGGCAGTCGGCGAGCTTGCCGGGCAACCCCACGCCGTCGAGCACGCCCTTGCGGCGGGTCATCTCTCTGGCCTTGCGCGCCGCTTCTCGTGCGCGCGCCGCCTCGACGATCTTGCCGCAGATGATCTTGGCGTCGGCGGGACGCTCGAGCAGGAAAGTCTCGAGCGCGCGGGCGACGACTTCTTCGACCGCGGGCCGCACTTCGCTGGAAACGAGCTTGTCCTTGGTCTGCGACGAGAACTTGGGCTCGGGCACCTTGACCGACAGCACGCAGGCGAGCCCTTCGCGCATGTCATCGCCGGTCGTCTCGACGCGGGCCTTCTTGGCCAGTTCCTGGTCCTCGATGTACTTGTTCAGCACACGCGTCATCGCCGCGCGCAGACCCGTCAAGTGCGTGCCGCCGTCGCGCTGCGGAATGTTGTTGGTGAAGCACAGCACGTTTTCGCTGTAGCCGTCGTTCCACTGCATCGCGACCTCGACGCCGATCGTCGCGCCGTTGACCTGCGCTTCGCCGCTGGCGTAAAAGATGTTCGGATGCAGCGCGGTCCTTGCCTTGTTGATGTACTGGACGAAGCCCTTGACGCCGCCGGAGAAGGCAAAGTCCTCCTCCTTGCCCTGGCGCTGGTCGACGAGCTTGATGCGCACGCCGTTGTTCAGGAACGACAGCTCGCGCAGCCGTTTGCTGAGGATCTCGTAGTGAAACTCGACCTTGCCGAAGATCTCGTCGTCGGGCAGAAAGTGCACCTCGGTGCCGCGCTTGTCGGTCTCGCCGAGCATCTTCATCGGAGAAACGCGCGTGCCGTCGACCGTCTCGACGATGCGGTCCTGCACGACACCGCGCCGGAACTCCAGGTAGTGGACCTTGCCATCGCGCCGCACCGTCAGGCGCAGCCACTTCGACAGCGCGTTGACGCATGACACGCCCACGCCGTGCAAGCCGCCCGAGACCTTGTAGCTGTTCTGGTTGAACTTGCCGCCTGCGTGCAGCTCGGTGAGCGCGATCTCGGCGGCGCTGCGCTTCGGATCGTGCTTGTCGTCGAGCTTGACGTCGGTCGGGATGCCGCGCCCGTTGTCGACGACCGAGATCGAGTTGTCGGTATGGATCGTCACGACCATCTCGTCGCAGTACCCGGCGAGCGCCTCGTCGATCGAGTTGTCGACCACCTCGAACACCATGTGGTGCAGGCCGGTGCCGTCCTGCGTGTCGCCGATGTACATGCCGGGGCGCTTGCGCACCGCTTCCAGCCCTTCGAGGATCTGGATCGACGACGCACCGTAGTCGTTGGCCGGCGCGGCGCCCGCCGGTTTGGTTTCGTCCGGCTGCTGCTGCGGCGGCGGAAGGTTTTCTGGAACTGCTGCCATTTGTTTCCCTGGTGCGCCCCTGTCCCCTTGCCCTTGTCCCGCAAGGGGGGTGGAGAACGGGATCGCGAGGCTACGCCTCGATGATCTAGATGCGCATCGGCATCACGACGTACTTGAACTTCTCCGAGTCGGGCATCGTGATCAACGCGCTGCCGAGCGCATCGCCGAGCGCGAACTTCACCCGCTCGGTCCTCAGATTTGCCAGCACGTCGAGCAGATAGGTGACGTTGAAGCCGATGTCGAGCGGTTCGCCGGCGTAGTCGATCTCGATCTCCTCCTGCGCCTCTTCTTGGTCGGCGTTGGTCGACGTAATCTTCAGGCTGCCGGGTGCCAGCATCATCCGCACGCCCTTGAACTTGTCGGTCGTCAGGATCGCCGCGCGGTGCAGCGCGGCCATCAGTTCCTCGCGGCCGATCAGGAAGGTCTTCGGGTTGTTGACCGGAACGACCTTCTGGTAGTCGGGAAACTTGCCTTCGACGAGCTTGGAAATCAGCTCGATCGCGCCCTGTCCGGAGCCCGTCGTAGGGCCGAAGCCGAACTTGACCTGGTTCGGCGCCATCTGCACCCGCACCGGGTCTTCGGACTCGGGCAGCAGACGCGCCAGTTCGAGAATCGTCTTGCGCGGGATGATCGCCTCGATCTTCGGCGAACTCGTGTCCTTGCCGACTTCGCACAGCGCAAGCCGGTGGCCGTCGGTGGCGACCGCGCGCACGGTCGTGCCGTCGACGACCAGCAGCATGCCGTTGAGGTAGTAACGGATGTCCTGACTCGCCATCGCAAAGTGCACCATCGACAACAGGTACTTCAGCGTGGCCGACGGCAGAGAAAAATCGGCGGTGAACTCCGCCTGCGCGACCGTCGGAAACTCCTCGGCCGCGAGCGTCTGCAGGTTGAAGCGGCTCTTGCCGCTTTGCACGGTGAGTTTCTTGTTCGTCAGCGATAGTCCCACGTCGGCTTCGGGCAGCGCGCGCAGGATGTCGACGAGTTTGCGCGCTGACACGGTGGTCGCGGCCACGTCCTTGCCGACGCCGATGTCGGCCGAGGTCTGGATCTGGATCTCGAGATCGGTCGCGGTGAACGAAACCCGTTCACCGTCCTTGCGCAGAAGGATGTTGGCGAGGATCGGCAACGTCTGGCGGCGTTCGACGATGCCGCTGACGACCTGCAGCGGCTTGAGCAATACATCGCGGCCGGCTTTGACCAGTTGCATCGTTGTATTTCCTCTTCGTAGGTTCAGCTAATAGGGGTGCCGCAACGCTGGGGACAACGCAGAAAAGACCTTGCGTGGTCAGAAGTTGCGCGCGGCCAGCCGCTGTGGGCAAGCGCGTACGGCGCCGTCCGGCAGCCTGTGGAGCGAAAGGACAAGTCCGCGGCGACGCGCGCACGCGTCGAAGTTGTCCCGCTCCGTCCACAGCCAAACGCGTTTCTGTCCACAGCCTTTCCCGGGGTGCGCTCAGCCTTTGAGCGACTGCTCGAGCACGTGCAGCGCGTGGTTTAGCTCGGCATCCTTGGCGCGGCTCGAAGCGATCTTGCGCACCGCATGCAGGACGGTCGTATGGTCGCGCCCGCCGAACAGCTCGCCGATCTCGGGCAGACTCTTCTGCGTCATCTCCTTGGCCAGATACATCGCGACCTGGCGCGGCATCGCGATCGCGCTCGGCCGCCGCTTGCTGTACATGTCGGCGACCTTGATCTTGTAGTAGTCGGCCACCGTCTTCTGGATCAGTTCGACGGTCACCTGGCCGGTCGACGCCGACAGCAGGTCCTTCAGCGCTTCGCGCGCCAGATCGACCGTGATCGGCCGCGCGTGGAACGAGGCGAACGCGAGCACCTTGCGCAGCGCGCCCTCCAGCTCGCGCACGTTGCTGCGCAGGTTCTTGGCAATGAAAAACGCCACGTCTTCCTGCAGTTCAACGCGTTCGAGTTCGGCCTTTTTCAGCAGGATCGCCACCCGCATCTCCAGCTCCGGCGGCTCGATGGCGACCGTCAACCCGGAGGCGAAGCGCGACACGAGACGATCCTCGATGTCCTTCAACTCCTTCGGGTAGGTGTCGCTCGTGATGATGATCTGCTTGCGACCGGCGACCAGCGCTTCGAACGCGTAGAAGAACTCCTCCTGCGTGCGGCTCTTGCCAGCAAAAAACTGGATGTCGTCGATCAGCAGCAGGTCGAGCGAGTGGTAGTAGCGCTTGAACTCGTCGAACGCCTTGCGCTGGTAGGCGCGCACGACGTCGCTGACGTACTGCTCGGCGTGGATGTAGCGCACCTTAGCGTCGGGTTTGCGCGCGAGAATGCCGTTGCCGACCGCGTGGATCAGGTGCGTCTTGCCGAGCCCGACGCCGCCGTACAAGAACAGCGGGTTGTACGAGCCGCCCGGGTTCTCGGCGACCTGCATCGCCGCCGCGCGCGCGAGCTGGTTGGCCTTGCCGGTGACGAAGTTGTCGAAGGTCAGCAGCGGATTCAGCCGCGCGCGCTCGACCTGCTCTGCCGTCTGCACGAGCGTCTCGGCGCGCGGCGCGAGCCCATCGACGGCCGCATCGGCAGCGGGTGCGGCACCCGCTGCCGGCTCGGGCGGCGCATCAAGCTCGAACACCACGCTGACGGGTCGCTGCAGCACACTGGCGGCGGCCGCCTGGATGCGCGTGGAGAACTGCGCGCGGATCGCGTCGAGCTTCAGCCGGTTCGGCGCGCCGATCTTCAACCGGCCGGTGGCGGCGTCGTAGTCGATCGCCTTCAGTGGTTTGATCCAGGCGGAGTATTGCTGCGGAGTCAGTTCACGCTCGAGCAGCCGCGAGCAGTCTTGCCAGAAGTGGAGCATCGATCCCGTTCCGCCAAGGGCCGATGGCGCCGCGGGTGTCATCCCCCGCAGTGCATCGACCTCATCGTTGTCATGCGCCGGTCATGCCGGGCCGCTTCGCCTCGGTCGGCCGGAGCAGACTCGGCCGGCCGGAGCAGACTCGGCCGCCGCGCGTCCGCTCGGCGCGTCTCCCCAGTGCAGGCGACCGAACGGCGAAGGGCGCATTGTACCGGCGGGAAGGGTACTTATCCACAGCGCCCGCGGCCTGTGCCTGCTTTGGTGGCACCATGAACAAGGCGTCTTTTCGTGCTATCCACGGAAGCGCTTGCTCACACTCGGAGTCGAAGTGGCGTCGATGGCGGAGCTTTTTTTTGCGCTTGCGGATAGCCTGTGGAGACTCTGTGGGCAACCCGGTGAGCGTTGTGAACAAGGTGTGGAAAGGCCGGCCCGTCGGGCGCAAGGCGTCGTGGCGTTTGACGCTACGAGCAGCATCGCGTCTAATACCGCGCTTTTCGCCGCGCGCCTTCGAAAGCGACGAAAAATCCGCGACTTAGCTGCCGCGACTCGGGGGTTTCGCGCCCGCCGCAGCACGCGCACCGGCATCCGTTCGCCCGCCTCGATGCGTGGCGATCGACTGAGGATCTGTCATGGCAACCAAACGCACTTTCCAGCCGTCCATCGTCAAACGCAAGCGCACGCACGGTTTTCTGGTTCGGATGAAAACGCGCGGCGGACGCGCCGTGATCAACGCGCGGCGCGCCAAGGGCCGCAAGCGTCTCGGCGTCTGAACGCGCCGGCGCGTCTGCGCTGGCCGGCGGCGTGCCGGCTGAAGGCGCCCGCCCAGTTCGAGGCGGTCGCCGCGGCCGGGCGCGACGAAGGATTTCGCGCCGCGCGCCGCTGGCTGGCGTTGTCGAGCCGGTGGCAGGCAGCGGCTGCGGGCGGCGTGCGATTCGGGTTCACGGTGGGCAAACGCAATGCACGAAGGGCGGTCGATCGCGCGACGGTCAAGCGGATCCTGCGCGAGGCGTGCCGTCATGCGCGCAGCGAGCTCGAAGCGGCTTCGGCCGGGCGCGCGGTCGACGTCGTGCTGCGCCTGAAGTCGCCGCTGCCCGAACGCCACGCGCTGCCCCGCGCCGAACTGAAGCGCGCACTGCGCGCGGAAGCCGATGCGCTGCTGGCGGATCTGAGGCTTCGCATCGCGCAACCGCCGCCGCTTTCCGCATGAAGACGATCCTGCTCGCGCTGATCCGCGCCTACCAGTACCTGCTGTCGCCGTGGGTCGGAGCAAGCTGCCGCTTCTGGCCGACCTGCTCCGAGTACGCGCGCGAGGCGATCGAAACGCACGGCGCACTGCGTGGCGGCTGGATGACGGTCGCGCGCATCGCGCGCTGCCATCCCTACGGCGCGGGCGGCGTGGACCCGGTGCCGCAGCAGTTCTGCTGGCGCTGCTGGTGTCATCCGCGCGCGCGCGACGAGGCGCAGCTCGCGCCGACGAATTCGAGAACCGACTGAAGAAAGCTGCCATGGCCATGGATTTCCAGCGCACCATCCTGTGGGTCATCTTCGCGATGTCGCTGCTGTTCCTCTGGGACCGGTGGCAGACCTATCAGGGGCGACCGTCGATGCTCGGCGCAGCACCGCCGGCGGCCGAGAAAAAGGCCAACGGCGTTGCGCCGCCGGCGCCGCCCGCGGTGCCGGCCGATGCGTCGGTGCCGACTGCGGCGACGAAGGCCGAGCCGGCCGCGGTGCCGGGTGCCGCCACCGCCGCGTCGGCAGCGATTCCGGCGGCTTCGCCGGCGGCCGAACGCGTGCGCATCGAAACCGACATGGTGCGTGCCGACATCGATCCGAACGGCGCCGTGCTGGCGCGGCTCGAACTGCTGCAGCAGAAGGTCGCGCCCGACTGGACGCAGACGGGACTGCTCGCGCTGTTCACCGGCAAGAAGCAGGACAAGGATCAAAACGTCGTGCTGCTCGACGTCAACCCGAGCCGCGTTTACCTCGCGCAGACGGGGTTGATCGGCGCGCCGCAGGGCGCGAGCTTCCCCAATCACCGCACGCCGTTTGCCTTTGCCGGCGGCGCGACCAGGCTCGGCGCCGGCCAAGACGCGCTCGAGGTCAAGTTCGTCGCCGAAGCGGGGGGTGTGAAGCTCACCAAGACCTACGTGTTCAAGCGCGGCCGCTACGACATCGAAGTCCGGCATGAGGTGCAGAACGTCGGCGGCGAGCCGCTCGCGCCTTCGCTGTACCTGCAGCTTCTGCGCGACGGCAACAAGCCCGAGGGCGAAAGCCGGCTGTACTACACGTTCACCGGGCCCGCGGTGTACACGGAGCAAGGCAAGTTCCAGAAGATCGACTTCGCCGACATCGAGAAGGGCAAGGCGTCGCACGTGACCAGCGCCGACAACGGCTGGATCTCGATCATCCAGCACTACTTCGTGTCCGCCTGGGTGCCGCCGCAGGGCGTCAAGCGCGAGATCTACACGCGCGAGGTCGACAAGAACCTTTACGCGGTCGGATCGATCGTGCCGCTGCAATCGATCGCGCCCGGCGCATCGACGTCCACGCAGGCGACGCTGTTCGTCGGGCCGCAGGACCAGAACGCGCTGGAGGCGGTCGCGCCGGGGCTCGACCTCGTCGTCGACTATGGCTGGCTCACCTTCATCGCCAAGCCGCTGTATTGGCTGCTTGCCTTCCTGCACAAGCTGGTCGGCAACTGGGGCTGGGCGATCGTGCTGCTGACGGTGCTGGTCAAGGCGGCGTTTTATCCGCTGTCGGCCGCCAGCTACAAGTCGATGGCCAAGATGAAGGAGGTCACGCCGCGGATGATGAAGATCCGCGAGCAGTACGCCGACGACAAGCAGAAGATGAACGTCGCGATGATGGAGCTGTACAAGAACGAGAAGATCAACCCGCTCGGCGGCTGTCTGCCGATCATCGTGCAGATCCCCGTGTTCATCGCGCTGTACTGGGTGCTGCTCGCCAGCGTGGAAATGCGCAACGCGCCGTGGATCCTGTGGGTCAAGGACCTCGCCACGCCCGACGCCTGGTTCATCCTGCCGCTTGCGATGATGGCCACGATGTGGGTGCAGTACAAGCTGAACCCGACGCCGCCCGACCCAGTGCAGGCGAAGGTGATGATGCTGATGCCTTTCATCTTCGGCGTGATGTTCTTCTTCTTCCCGGCGGGGCTCGTGCTGTACTGGCTCGTCAACAACATCCTGTCGATCGCGCAGCAGTGGTACGTGACGCGGCAGATCGCGAAAGCGAAGCCGGTCGGGTAAGGAGCTCGGCACGGGTGCGCGGCGCTTCGCCGGCGCCGCACAACCCGCGGGGAAGGCGGCCGTCCCGGCGGTCGGTGTGTTCGAGCGCGCACAGGCGCACGGACCGACTTGGCCTTCGGCGGGCTGCGCACACGCCGTGCGCCGCAGCGGAAAGACGAAAGCGATCGGTTCCGGCCTTCGCGCTAGCCCGGATATTTCACGGGGGGCGCGGCAGTTGCGCGAGCGCATTGCGCGCGGCAGGTTGCGCGAGACGGTCGCAGCCAAGGCCGGAGGGCCTTGGCGAGAAGTTGAGCGCAAGATGACCGCGCAGGCGCCGCGCAAACCCGCGCAGCCCCGGCGATACGGAACGGATTGCGCTCGGCGAACCGCAAGTGCCTGCCGAAGGAAAAGAAAGTACGCCCGCGGGGGCGACCTCGTGAAATGTCCGGGCTAGCTCTCGGATTCTCGGAAGGCGTGAATCTGTCTCTGCTGCGCGGCCCGCCGGCGTC
>JBBIQI010000117.1:0-10870 GCA_037442465.1 Burkholderiales bacterium | reverse complement strand
GCAGCGCCGGCGCGCTTGGCTGCTGGCCGCGCCGGGCCTCGCCGCGCTGCTGCTCGTCGCCGGGCTGCTGCTGGCGCAACCGTGGCGGGCCGACGGCGCGCATCGCGTCGTCCTTCACGTCGCCACCGCGGACAACGTCGCCGCGAACCTGCGGACGCTGAAGAACCTGCTCGACGCCACGCCGGACCTGCAGGCGGTCGTGGTCGCGCACAACGCCGGCATCGAGTTCCTGCTGCGCGGCGCGCGCGACGAAAACGGCCGGCCGTACCAGGAGATCGTGCGCGACTTCCGCGAGCGTGGCGTGCAGTTTCGCGTCTGCGGCAATACGCTGACGCGGCGGCAGATCGACACCGCCGCGGTGATCCCCGAAGCCGTGCTGGTGCCGTCCGGGATCGCCGAACTGGCCCGCCTGCAGGGGCGCGAGGGGTACGTGTACCTGCGCCTGTAGCGGGCGCGCTCGCGTTACCTGTCCTCCAGCACGTCCGCCCCCGGCGGCAGCGTGAAGCGGAATTGCGCAGGATCGACTTTCGGATTGCGCTCGACCTTGGAGAAGCGCAGCAGCGAAACCTGGCCGAAGCCGTCCGTAAGCTGCATCGCGAGCGGCAACCCGTCGCGAAATCCGATCTCGATACGTTCGAATGCCGAGTCCTTGGCGCGCGGCTTGGCGACGATCCACTCGAGCCCGTCGCGGCTGCCGCCGTCGGTCACTTCGAATTCGTTTTCGAACGCGTCGGAGCCGAACAGGATCGATGCCGGGCTGGCAGGAATCGCGCCGGCGAGCTTCTTGACGGTGACCTGGTTCAGGTCCTTGTCGTAGAGGAACAGCCGGTCGCCGTCGGCGACGATGGTCTGCTCGTAGGGCTTGTCGTACACCCAGCGGAACTTGCCGGGGCGCTGGAACACGAAGCGGCCGGTCGAGTTCTGCGCGGCAGTGCCGGCGCGGCTGGTCACGCGCTGCGCAAACTCGCCGCGCGCGGTCTTGGTCTGCGACAGGAAGGCGCGCAGTTGATCGATCGCGTTCGCATGGGCGGGGCAGGCGATCGCCAGGCTTGCGCACAGGGCCAGCGCGGAGATCCCTCGCTTCGCTCGGGATGACAGCAAGAATTGCGCTCGGGGTGACAGGGACTGGAGCGCTGAGGATGACGAGGAAAAACCGCCGCGCGGGGACTGATCGAACATCACGCCTCGCGGTTGGGCACCAGGATCTCGCGGTTGCCGTTCGGTTGCATCGGAGATACGAGTCCGGCCTTTTCCATGTCTTCCAGCAGGCGCGCAGCGCGGTTGTAGCCAATGCGCAGATGGCGCTGCACCAGCGAGATCGACGCGCGCCGGTTCTTGACGACAATCTCGACGGCCTGGTCGTACAACGGATCCGCCTCCGCTGCCGGTTGACCGTCACCGCCTGCACCAGTGGCCTCGGCCTCCGGCGCGTCGAGTACGCCCTCGACGTACTGCGGCCCGCCGCGGCTCTTGAGGAACTCGACCACGCGATGCACCTCGGCGTCGCTGACGAAAGCGCCGTGCACGCGGATCGGCAAGCCGGTCCCGGCGGCCAGATACAGCATGTCGCCCTGACCCAGGAGTGTTTCGGCACCCATCTGGTCGAGGATCGTGCGCGAATCCACGCGGCTTGACACCTGGAAGCTGATGCGCGCCGGAATGTTCGCCTTGATCAGCCCCGTGATCACGTCCACGCTCGGCCGCTGCGTCGCCAGGATCAGATGCATGCCCGAGGCGCGCGCTTTCTGCGCGATGCGCGCGATCAGCTCCTCGACTTTCTTGCCCGTGACCATCATCAGGTCCGCGAGCTCGTCGATGACGACGACGATGATCGGCAGCGGCTCGAGCGGCTCCGGTGCGTCCGGCGTCAGCGAAAACGGATTGCCGATCGGCTCGCCCTTCGCGCGCGCCTCGGCGATCTTCGCGTTGTAGGTCGACAGGTTGCGCACGCCGAGCTTGCTCATCAGCCGATAGCGGCGATCCATCTCGCGCACGCACCACTGCAACGCGTGGCCGGCCTCGCGCATGTCGGTCACCACGGGCGCGAGCAAGTGCGGGATGCCCTCGTAGACCGACAGCTCGAGCATCTTCGGGTCGACCAGGATCAGCCTCACCTGCGAAGGATCGGCCTTGTACAGGATCGACAGGATCATCGCGTTGATGCCGACCGACTTGCCGGAACCCGTCGTGCCCGCCACCAGCAGATGCGGCATTCGCGCCAGGTCGACGACGACCGGCTTGCCCGCGATGTCCTTGCCGAGTCCCAGCGTCACCAGCGAATGGCTGTCGTTGTAGACGCTCGAGCCGAGGATCTCCGCGAGCTTGACGACCTGCCGCTTCGGATTCGGCAGTTCGAGCCCCATCAGGTTCTTGCCGGGAATCGTCTCGACGACGCGGATCGACACCAGCGACAGCGCGCGTGCCAGGTCCTTGGCCAGATTCACGATCTGGCTGCCCTTCACACCCACCGCGGGCTCGATCTCGTAGCGCGTGATCACCGGGCCGGGATACGCGGCAACCACCGCGGCATCGACGCCGAAGTCCTTGAGCTTCTTCTCGATCAGGCGCGAGGTGAACTCCAGCGTTTCGGTGGAGATCGCCTCCACGCCGGGCGGCGGCTCGTCGAGCAGATCGAGCGCGGGCAGCTTGCCGTCGGCGAGCTCGGCAAACAGCGGCACCTGCTTTTCCTTCTGCTTGCGCTCCGACGGCTTGACGTGCGCCGGCGGCCGCTCGATGTGCACGGGCGGCGCCTCCTCGATGCGGCTGCGCTCCTGCGCGAGCGCGGCTTCGCGGCTGCGCGCGGCGACTTCGCCGATCGCGCGGTCCTGCTTCGCTTCGCGCGCGGCGCGCACGCGCTCGACGATCCGCTCGAAGAACGCGCCGACGCGCTCGGCGACCGCCAGCCACGAAAAGTCGAAGAACAGGCTCGCGCCGATCAGCGCGACGACCAGCAGCGCGACGGTGGCGCCGGTGAAGCCCAGTGCACTGGCCAGCAGCTCGCCGACGTAGCGCCCCAACACGCCGCCGCGCTCGTCGGGCAACCAGCGCGAAACCGTGTGCAGCCGCAGGTACTCCACGCCGGTGGCGCCGATGATCAGCGCCAGCAGCCCGATCGCCTGCAGCCAGTCGGGCAGGCCCTGGTCGGCGTACGGCGCGTGCAGCCGGCGAAAGCCGCGCACGACCCACGCGCAGCCGGCCGCGACCAGCAGCCAGGCCGAGAAGCCAAACACCAGCAGCAACACGTCGGCCAGCCACGCGCCGACGCGCCCGCCGACGTTGTGCACCGTCGCGCCGGTGGCCGCGTGCGAGAACCCCGGATCGGCGCGATCGTAGGTCGCCAGCATCGCCGCGAGCGCGATGACGGCCACCGCGCCGACGATCCAGCTCGCCTCGGCGACGAGCCGCGCCACGCGCGGGGAAACCCCGGCCGATTCACTCGTTCGCCGGCCGCGCGCCGACGTGCGCGCCGTCCGCACGTCGGAGTCGCCGCCCGTTTCGGCTCTCGTCGTCATCGGCCGGATTATAGGTGTGGGGGGGTCGTCTTCCCTCGGAGATCGGCCGTCCGGTATCCCGCGTTCGTCGCGCCGGACGCGGATCCGCGCCGCCGGCAGGGCACTTCGTCGCGCCCGCTTGCGGGCCCCGGCGCCGGCGCACAGAATCGGCCCGATCGACGCCATGGCCGCCCTCACCGCACCGCTCGCCGAAGCCGCCGAAGCGCTTGAGACGCGGCCGCGCACGCACTTCGCCGAGGATTTTTTCGCGGTCTTCAACCTGCGCTCGATCGCCGCGGTTTTTTACTTCTGCCTCGCGCTCGTACTGATGGTGTGGCTGAGTTTCCTGCACGTCGAGCCGGCTGAACAGTGGTTCTTTACCGTCGCCGTGGCGCTGCGGCAGACGCTGATCAGCGGGATGTCGGCGCTGGCGGCGATCGCGTTGGCGCTGGCCGCGTTGCCGCGACTTACGCTGCCTCACCGCGGGCTCGAGTTCGCGCTCGCGGTGCTGTTGATCGCGGTCGTCGCGGTGGCGGCATACGCGCTGCGCGCGTACGTGTACGGCTCGCCGCTCGCAAGTCTGCTCGAGCGGCCGTGGCGGACCGCGGCGATCGTCACGCAGTGGACCGTCGTCGGCGGCATCGGTTACGCGCTGTTCGACCTCGGCCGGCGCGAGCGCGAGGCGCGTGCCGCGCTGGCCGCCACCGCGCGTGCGAGCGACGCGCTCGCCGCGCAGATGATGCAGGCGCGGCTGTCGGCGTTGCAGGCGCAGATCGAGCCGCACTTCCTGTTCAACACGCTCGCCAACGTCAAGCGGCTGTACGAGACTTCGCCTGGCAGCGGCCGCACGATGCTCGTGCACCTGATCCAGTACCTGCGCGCGGCGCTGCCGTCGATGCGGCAGTCGGGCTCGAGCGTGCGGCGCGAGCTCGATCTGGTGCGCTCGTACCTGACGATCCTGCAGTTCCGCATGGGCGACCGGCTCGCGTTCGACGTTGAAGCGGACCCCGGCGCGCTCGACGCCGAGCTGCCGCCGATGGTGCTGCCCACGCTCGTGGAGAACGCGATCAAGCACGGGCTGTCACCGCTGCCCGAGGGCGGACGCATCGACGTGCACGTGCGCGTCGAGGGCGACACGCTGGTGGTCGAAGTCAGCGACACCGGCGCGGGCTTCCGCGCGAGCGGCGGCGCCGGCGTGGGGCTCGCCAACACGCGCCAGCGCCTGGCCACGCTGTACGGCGACCGCGCCTCGCTCGATCTGGGCGCCGACACGCCGCGCGGCGTGATCGCAAGACTGCAACTGCCGCTCGCGCGGGCGCAGGAGCAAACGCGATGAACGCGACCGTCGAGCGCCTGCACGTCTCCGGCCCCTGGTCGGGACTGCGGTTCGCCTGGCATGCGTGGCGTGCGCTGACGTGGCGTCATTGGGCGATTGCCCTGGCCGCCGCGCTGCTCGCCAGTCTCGCCGGCACCGTGTCGCAGGCGGAGATGGTCGCGCGCACCGGCCAGGGCGCGCCGATGGCCACGCATCTGCTGCTGGTGCTGCTGATGGGCCTGGTGCTGCTGCTCGGCTGGGCGGTGGCCGACCGCATGGACGATCGCAGCTACCCGCGGCCGGTGCGCATGGCGGTCGCGCTCGTCGTCGCGTCGCTGCTCGATGCGCTGCTCACCCCCGCGATCGTGCGCGTGTTCGAGTTGCCCGATGCGCTCAGCGCGATGTTCACCGAAAAAGGTAAGCCGGTGCCGCCGCTCGGGACGCTGGTGTTGATGGGCTGGCTCGACGGCGTGGTCTTCGGCGGGCTCGTCTATGCGGTCGCGGAGTTCTGTCGCGCGCAGCGCCTGCGCGCCGCCGATGTCGTGCGCGCTCGCGCCGAGCACGCGCAGCTTGCGCGCCGGCTTCTGGAGTCAAGACTCGCCGCGATGCAGGCGCAGGTCGAACCGCAGTTTCTGTTCGACAGCCTGGTCGACATCGAAGCCCTGTACCAGCGCGACCCGACCGCCGGCGCGGCGATCCTCGACCGACTGATCACCTACCTGCGCGTGGCGCTGCCGCGGCTGCGCGAGGCGGGCTCGACGGTGCAGGCCGAAGCGGAACTCGTCGCCGCGTACCTGTCGGTGGTCGCCGCGCGGCACGGAGGGCTGCCGGAAACGCAAGTGACCGTCGCGCCGGACTGTGCCGGCGCGCGCTTCCATCCGATGCTGCTGCTGCCGCTCGTGCAAAGGGCGATGCGCGCCGGGGACGGCGCGGCGCCGGACCGCGTCGAGCTGGCGGTACGGCGGCAGGCCGACGATCTGATCGCCGAACTGCGCATCGCCGCGCTCGGTCTGTGCCGCGACACTTCGGACTTCGCGCGCGTGCGCGAACGGCTCGCCGGACTGTACGGCGGCCGCGCGCGGCTCGACTGCATCGAGGACCCGGCCGGAACAACGACCTTCACGCTGCACATCCCGCATGAGCTCGCCGACCGCGCTCGTCGCTGAGGACGAACCCACACTGCGCCATCAGCTCGTCGAGCAGCTCGGCCAGCTCTGGCCCGAGCTTGCGATCGTCGCCGAGGCGGCCGACGGCGTGCAGGCGCTGCGATTGCTGGACGAGCGTCGGCCCGAGGTGCTGTTCCTCGACATCCAGATGCCCGGCGCGACCGGGCTGGAGGTCGCACGCCAGGCGAGCGGGCGTTGCCACGTGGTCTTCGTCACCGCCTACGACGAGTACGCGGTCGCCGCGTTCGAGCAGGGCGCCGTCGACTACGTGCTGAAGCCGATTTCGGCGGCGCGGCTGTTCACGACCGTAAGCCGGTTGAAGCAGCGGATCGCCGCACCGCCGGCGCGCATCGACGCGGTGCTCGATCGCATCGGCACCGGCGCGCCGCGCAAGACGTTTCTTCGCTGGATCAATGCGTCGGTCGGACAGAACCTGAAGCTGATCACGGTCGACGAGGTCGCCTACTTCCAGGCGGACAACAAGTACACGCGCGTCGTCACCGGCGACGGCGAAGCGTTGATTCGCAAGCCGCTGAAGGAACTGGTCGAGGAGCTCGACCCCCAGCAGTTCTGGCAGATCCATCGCTCAACGCTCGTCAACGCCAACGCGATCGCCGGCGTCGCACGCGATTTTCGCGGCCGCATGCTGGTCAAGCTCAAGAAACGCGACGACACGCTGCTGGTGTCCGACAGCTACACGCATCTGTTCCGGCAGATGTGAGACTTCACGTGTCGGCCGTCCGGCGACACGTGCGCAGTCCGAATCACGACTCATCCGCACGGCCTAGCCCGGACATTTCAGGAGGTCGCCCCCGTTTGCGTGCGTTCTGGCGCGGTGAATCCACGCTGTCGGCCCGCGGGCTGACGATCCGACTCGTACCGACGGTGCTACGCGGGCTTGCGCGGCGCCTGCGGGCGGAGGCGGGGTTTCGCGAAGCACCGCTTCGCGCCGACGCGCCCCACCTATAATCGCTCGCCAACACGACGGTGCGATCCGCCGAGGAGAATTCGATGACGACCAGCCGACACGCACGCGTTTTGATCCTCGGATCGGGACCCGCCGGCTATACGGCCGCGGTGTACGCCGCGCGCGCGAATCTGAAGCCGATGCTGATCACCGGCCTCGCCCAGGGCGGCCAGTTGATGACGACGACCGACGTCGACAACTGGCCGGCCGACCCCGACGGCGTGCAAGGCCCGGAGCTGATGGCGCGCTTCCAGAGGCACGCCGAGCGCTTCGATACCGAGATCGTGTTCGACCACATTCACACGGTCGACCTGAGCCGGCGTCCTTTCAGGCTCAGCGGCGACTCCGGCACCTATACCTGCGACGCGCTGATCATCGCCACCGGGGCGTCGGCCAAGTATCTGGGCCTGCCGAGCGAGCAGGCCTTCATGGGCAAGGGCGTGTCCGGCTGCGCGACCTGCGACGGCTTTTTCTATCGCAACCAGGACGTCTGCGTCGTCGGCGGCGGCAATACCGCGGTCGAGGAAGCCTTGTATCTCGCGAACATCGCGAACAAGGTGCACCTGATCCATCGGCGCGACAAGTTCCGCGCCGAGCCGATCATGGTCGACAAGCTGATGGCCAAGGTCAAGGACGGCAAGATCGTGCTGCATCTGTGGCACGAGCTCGACGAGGTACTCGGCGACGACCAGGGCGTCACCGGCGTGCGCATCCGCAACAGCAGGACCGGCGAGAAAACGGATCTGCCCGTGCAAGGCTGCTTCATTGCGATCGGCCACCAGCCGAATACCGACATCTTCAAGGGTCAGCTCGAGATGACCAACGGCTACATCGTCACCCGGGGCGGCTCGCAAGGGATGGCGACGATGACCAGCGTGCCCGGCGTGTTCGCCGCTGGCGACGTGCAGGACCACGTCTACCGGCAGGCCGTGACCTCGGCCGGCACGGGCTGTATGGCCGCGCTCGATGCGCAGCGCTGGCTCGAGGCGCAGGACACCGCGAACGCGCCGGCGGCCGAAGCGGCTACGGTCGCCGCCTGAAGTCCGGGCCATCCCGATGGCCCAGCGGATCAAGGGCCTGGCGGAACTCGCTCGCTTACGCGACGAACTCGTGCGGCGCACGCAGGACGAAGCGCGTCGTCGTCGCGAGGAGGCGCAGCAGCGCCGGCGCGAAGTAGACGCAGCCAACGAATTCAAGGCGGCCGTCGAAGCGCTCGGCGACGTCAGGCCGCTGGCACCGCACGGCCGCAAGCATCACGCACCACGCCCGCATCCGCCGCACCCGAAACAGCGCCAGATCGACGAGCGGCAGGTGCTCGCGCAATCGGTGTCCGACGAGATCGACCTCGAATCGCTGCTCGACACCGACGAGTCGCTATCGTACCGGCGGCCCGGCATCGGCCCCGACGTGCTGCGCAGGCTGCGCCGCGGCGACTGGGTGATCCAGTCCGAATTGGACCTGCACGGCCATCGCGTGGACGGAGCGCGCGAGGAACTCGCGGCGTTCCTGCGCGAGGCGATCAAGCGCGGGCAGCGCTGCGTGCGCATCGTCCACGGCAAAGGGCTGGGTTCGAAAGACCGGCAGCCGGTGCTCAAGGGCAAGGTGCGCGCCTGGCTCGTGCAGCGCGACGAAGTGATCGCCTTCTGCCAGGCGCGCGCCGCCGAAGGCGGCAGCGGTGCCCTGGTGGTGTTGCTGCGGCCGTCGACGGCGGTCACTAAGAGCTGACGTGCAGGCGCAGACCGTCATCGTTCCGGCGATCGAGTTCATCGCCGTGCTCGCCTGTGCGTTTTCCGGATTTGCCGAGGCGCGCAGCAAACAGATGGATCCCGTCGGCGTCTTTACCGTCGCCTTCGTCACCGCGTTCGGCGGCGGCACGCTGCGCGATCTGTTGCTTGATCGGCGTCCGTTCTTCTGGGTCCAGCACTACGAGTACGTGATCCTGATCCTGGTGCTGACGCTGATCGCCGCGCCGATCATGCGGATCGCGCAGCGCGTCGTCGCGCCGACCGCCTTCGTGGTCGCCGACGCGATCGGTCTCGGTTTCTTTGCGGTCGCCGGCGTGTCAGTGGCGTCCGCGTTCGACCTGCCGTGGATCATCGCCGCGATGATGGGCGTGATCACGGGTGTGGCCGGCGGCATCCTGCGCGACGTGATCCTGAACGAGGTGCCGATGGTGCTGCGCGACGGCAAGCCGTACGCGCTCGCCGCCTTCGCCGGCTGCTGGTTCTACCTGGTGATGATCGACTTCGGTTCGCCCGAAGCGATCGCGCTGTGGACCGCGGGCACGCTGATCGTCGCGATCCGTCTGATCGCCTGGCGGCGGAACTGGACAATCAACTCATGAGCCTTACAAATCCTTGCGACACGTGGCCACCGCCCCGCGCGCGCAGCCCCATGTCATACCGAGCCGCTTCTTGACTCGTCATACCGAGCCACTTCGTTCCTCGTCATTCCGAGCCACCGGCGAGGAATCTCGGCCGTCCGTAAACGCGGGCTGCCGTGCTTGCAGCCCGCCTGATCCGCCAGCGCCGACTTTCCGCGACCCTTGTCAGACACGGAGAACACGGAGAGAGACTCGAAACCGCAAGCCCCGTCCTCCGTGTCCTCCGTGTGAAAGACTGAGAAGCCGTCCGAGCACCCGAGATCCCTCGCGTGCGCTCGGGATGACGGAACCGGTGCGTTCGGAGCCGAACCGCTTCTTGCCTCGTCATTCCGAGCCACCGGCGAGGAATCTCGGCCGTCTGCAAACACGAGCTCCCTTGCTTGCAGCCCGCCTGATCCGCCAGCGCCGACTTTCCGCGACCATGGTCAAACACGGACAACACGGAGCGAGACTCGAAACCGCAAGCCCCGTCCTCCGTGTCCTCCGTGTGAAAGACTGAGAAGCCGTCCGAGCACCCGAGATCCCTCGCGTGCGCTCGGGATGACGGAACCGGGGCGTTCGGAGCCGAAAACCTCGCAAGCTGGTGGTGTCACGAGGTTAGGCAATCATCAATAACAGGATTGGCCAATTTCGTGACACCGCCAGTTTGCGCGTTCATTTCGCCGTCGCGGATGCCCGTTAAGTCATCGCCAACAGCGCGAGGGATTTCGGCGTGGCGAGCGAAACCCTGGCGCATCGTTGCGCCGAGTTCCGTCGCTGCGCTCGGGATGACGCCGCCGCCGGCCGGGTCGACACACGCCCGGCGGCCCGCTGTACCTACACCGCGCTTTCGCCGGTCTCGCCGGTGCGGATGCGGATCACCTGCTCGACCGGGCGCACGAAGATCTTGCCGTCGCCGATCTTGCCGGTGCGTGCGGCGCGCGTGATCGCCTCGATCGCTCGTTCGACGATCGCGTCGGCGACGACCGCCTCGACCTTGACCTTCGGCAGGAAGTCGACCACGTACTCGGCGCCGCGATAGAGCTCGGTGTGGCCCTTCTGGCGGCCGAAGCCCTTGACGTCGGTAACCGTGAGCCCGCTGACGCCCACTTCCGCGAGCGCCTCGCGCACCTCGTCGAGCTTGAACGGCTTGATAATGGCGGTGATCTGTTTCATTGGCTGGCCTCGATCGAATTCGGCGGCATTCTAGACTGCCCCGGCTTTGACGCCGCAACCGCGACGAACACCGCCGCAGCGTCGGCCGTCGCGCACCGCGCGCATCGCACGCGGCAAAGCTCGATCGGCAGACCTCGCGCCGCGCGCCGAACGAAGCAGGTTTTCGGCACTCGAGTTTGCCGAGCATCGCAGCGACGACCGCACGAGCGATCCGGCTCAGGCCGGCCGCTGCAGTAGGTGCACGTAGTCGTGCCGCGCGGTGTTGATCGTCGAGACGCGATACTCGACCGGCTTGTCGCCGAAGGTCAGCGCCGTACGGCGCACCTGCAACAGCGGCGTGCCCGGCGCGACGCCCAGCACGCGCGCGGCGCCGCGGTCGGCGGCCACCGCGCG
>JBBIQI010000116.1:0-11104 GCA_037442465.1 Burkholderiales bacterium | reverse complement strand
GATTCTATTGAGCGTTACCTGATGTTGTGACGCCGCCAGCTTGAAAGCGCTTTTCACCTTCGAGGGCTTCGGTTCAGTCATCCCGAGCAGCGCGAGGGATCTCGGCGTTGCGAGCGGGCGAGCATCCTCGCCTTCGGCTCGGACTGACGAGGGCTGAGCGATGCGGACTGCCGCGCGTTTGGCACGTGTCACGAGGATTCCCGATGCTCGGTAGATCCCGAATCCTCGATCCTCAAACGTGCCAGCGCCGCTGCACGACGCGGAAGCGGTTGGCGACGAAGGCGGCATCGGTGAAGCTCGCGTTGGCGGCGGGATTCGCGCCGGTGGCGTGGAAGTCCGAGAACCCGGCCGACTGGTTCACGTAGACGTTGCCGGTCAGATTGATCGACAGCGCCACGCCTGCGCGCAGCGTGGCTTCGGTCATGGCCTCGATCACCGGCGGCTTCGTCGAGTACAGCGCCGCCGTCAGCGCGCCGTGTTCGCGCACGATGCGCTCGGCGAGCGCCACTGCGGCACCGCCGTCGCCCGGCACGGCGACCACGGTGCTGATCGGGCCGAAGCGCTCCTGCATGTAGACGCTTTCGTCCTTGGCGTCGCACTTGAGCACGACCGGCGTGCGTACCTCGGCGGCGGGAAACTCGGCGTGCGCGAGCTTCTTCGACGCGCGCACGACGGTCGCCACCGAATGCGCGTCGTCGATGCGCTTGAGCGTGTCGGGCGACTGAATCGCGCCGAGGATCGCGGTGGCGGTCGCCGGATCGGCGAGGAACTTGTCGATCGCGGCGGCTAGATCGGCGGCGACCTCGTCGAAGGACTTGCGCCCGGCGTCGGTGTCGATGCCGCCGGCGGGCACGAGGATCGCCTTGGTCGTCGTGCACATCTGCCCCGAATACAGCGACAGCGTGAAAGCCAGGTTGCGCAGCATGGCCTGGTAATTGTCGGTCGATTCGATGACCGCGACGTTCACGCCCGACAGCTCCGCGTAGACCTGCTTGCCGCGCGCATTGTCGATCAGCCAGCGGCCGAAGCTCGAGCCGCCGGTGAAGTCGATCGACTGCACCGCCGGGTGCGCGACCAGCCTGCGCGTGGCCTCGGCGTCGACCGCGGCGAGCGTCACGAGGTTCGGGTCGATGCCGTTTGCGCGCAGCACCTCGCGCGCAATGCGCACGGAAAGCGCGGCCGACAGCGTGCTCGCCGGATGCGGCTTGACGATCACCGCGTTGCCGGTGGCCAGCGCCGCGAACAGCCCGGGATACGTGTTCCACGTCGGAAACGTCGAGCAGCCGACGACCAGCGCCACACCGCGGCCGACGATCTCGAAGCGCTTTTCCATCACGATCGGCGGATTCTTGCCCTGCGGCTTTTCCCAGCGCGCTGCGTGCGGGACGAAGCTCATCTCGCGCCACGCGTAGGCGACTGCCTCGAGCCCGCGGTCCTGCGCGTGCGGACCGCCGGCCTGGAAGGCCATCATCCAGCCCTGTCCGGTCGTGTACATCACCGCGTACGAAAGCTCGAAGCTCGCCTTGTTCAGGCGGTCGAGGATCTCCAGGCACACGCCGGTGCGCCCTTCCACGCCGAGCTTGCGCCACGCCGGCATCGCCGCCAGCCCCGCCGCCACCAGCGCGTCGACGTCGCACACGGGGTATTGCACGTCGAGCGCGATGCCGTACGGCGAGCGGTCGCACGCGGTCCAGCCGGTGATGCCGGGCTGGTCCAGTTCGAAGCGTTTGCCCAGCAGCGCCTGCACCGCCCGCTTGCCGGCGTCGTTGGCGGTCTCTCCGTAGTTCTTCGGACTCGGCTGCTCGGGATACGGGCTCCAGAAGCCGCGCGTGGCGATCGCGGCGAGCGCGCCGTCGAGCACGGCGCGATGCTTGTCGAGCAATGGGTGCGTCACGGGAGTCTCCTTGGATGCGCGCCGGCCCGGTGCGGTGCACACGCCCGTCCGGGTCATACGGGGCTTGCCGGGAATGGTGGCACAAATTACGATTGATTGAACGGCCGGTCAACGAATCCGGCCGCCGCAGCGCCGGCCGACCTGCGGTGCGTGCCAAGGAGACCCATGAACTACCAATCGATCCGGCTGGAAGTCAGCCGCGGCGTGGCCACGCTGACACTGAACCGCCCGGAACGGCTGAACAGCTTCACCGTCGCCATGCACGGCGAGGTGCGCGCGGCACTCGACGCGATCCGCGCCGATCGCGCGGTGCGCTGCCTCGTGCTGACTGGTGCCGGGCGCGGCTTTTGCGCCGGGCAGGATCTGTCGGATCGCGCGGTCGCGCCGGCCGGCTCGGAAGAGGCGGCCCCGCTCGACCTCGGCGAGTCGATCGAGAACCACTACAAGCCGCTGGTGCTTGCGCTGCAGCAGCTGCCGCTGCCGGTGATCGCGGCGGTCAATGGCGTGGCCGCCGGCGCGGGCGCCAACATCGCGCTCGCGTGCGACTTGGTGTACGCGGCGCGCTCGGCGAGCTTCATCCAGTCGTTCGCCAAGATCGGGCTGGTGCCCGACAGCGGCGGCACCTGGATCCTGCCGCGACTGGTGGGTCAGGCGCGCGCGCTGGGACTGGCGCTGCTCGGCGACAAACTCGGCGCCGAACAAGCCGAAGCCTGGGGATTGATCTGGAAGTGCGTCGACGACGAGCAGTTGATGCCGACGGTGCGCGCGGTCGCCGAGCAGCTTGCGTCCGGACCGACGCGCGGCTACGCGCGCACCAAGCAGGCGATCCGCGCCGCGGCGACGCTGACCTTCGAGGCGAGCCTCGATCTGGAGCGCGACTTGCAGCGCGAACTCGGACGCTCGCGCGACTACCGCGAAGGCGTGGCTGCGTTCATCGAAAAGCGCGCGCCGAAGTTCACCGGGGAATGAGCGTGAGCGAAGCCGCCCTTCCGCCCAGTGCGACCGTCGGCGTGATCGGCGCGGGCACGATGGGCGCAGGCATCACGCAGGTCGCCGCGCGCGCCGGACATCGCGTGCGGCTGTTCGATGCCGACGCCAGGGCGGTCGAACGCGGCCGCGCCGGCATCGAGAAGGACTTGCGCTCGCTCGTCGCCAAGGGCCGGCTCGACGCGAGCGCGTGCGAGCAGACGCTTGCGCGCATCGCGCCGGCGGCTGCGCTCGCGGAACTGGCCGACTGCGCGCTGGTGATCGAGGCGATCATCGAAGACCTCGAGGTCAAGCAGAAGCTGTTGCGCACGCTGGAGGACATCGTCGGCCCCGACGCGGTGCTCGCGACCAATACCTCGTCGCTGTCGATCACGGCGATCGGTTCGGCGCTGGCGCGTCCGCAGCGGCTGGTCGGCATGCACTTCTTCAACCCGGCGCCGCGCATGAAGCTGGTGGAGATCGTCAGCGGCGTGCAGACCGATCCGCGCATCGCCGAGCGGATCGCGGCGACGGCGCAGCGCTGGGGCAAGCACACGGTGTTCGCGCGCTCGACACCGGGCTTCATCGTCAATCGGCTGGCGCGGCCGTTCTACGCCGAGGCGTGGCGCGCGTACACCGAAAGCGTGGCCGACGCCGCGACGCTCGATGCGATCGTGCGCGATTGCGGCGGCTTCCCGATGGGGCCGTTCGAGCTGATGGACCTGATCGGCCACGACGTCAACCTCGCGGTGACGCGCTCGGTATTCGACGCCACCTTCGGCGATCGGCGCTATGCGCCCGCGCTCGCGCAGGTCGAACTGGTGCGCGCCGGCCGGCTCGGCCGCAAGAGCGGGCAGGGGATCTACGACTATCGCGACGGCGCAGCGAAGCCCGAGCCGCAGGTCGAAGCGGGCGCCGATCCGGTGGCGCGCATCGTTGCAGTGGGCTCGCTCGGGCTGGCCACGCCGATCATCACGCGGCTCGAAGCGGCAGGCATCGACGTGGTCCGCGTGCAGGGACAGACGGGAGCGGCCGGCTGGCTGGAGATCGGTCCCGCGCGGCTGATGCTGTCCGACGGCCGACCGGCCACACGCCGAGCCGTCGAGGAAGGACACCGGCATCTCGTACTGTTCGACCTCGCGCTCGATTACGCGACCACGCCGCGGCTGGGTCTGGCGCCTGCCGATCAGTGCGGGTCGGCGGCATTTCGCACGGTGTGCGCGACGCTCGCGCGTGCGGGCTTCGCGTGCTCGCGGCTGGACGACGCGGCCGGGCTGATCGTGCTGCGCATCATCGCCGCCCTGGTCAACGAAGCGTCGGATGCGGTCGCCTACGGCATCTGCACGGCCGATGCGATCGACGACGCGATGCGCTACGGTGTGAACTATCCGCGCGGGCCGATGGCCTGGGCGGAAGCGGTCGGGCTCGACTACTTCGCGCGCGTGCTCGGCAATCTGCGCGAGCACTACGGCGAGGAGCGCTATCGCACGTCGGTGCTGATCCAGCGCCGCGGCTGGACGCAGCGCGGGTTCAGGGAGTCGTCATGAGCGAAGCGGGCCCGACGGGCAAGCTCGATGCGCAGGCGATCGCCGAAGCGGTGCGCCACGGCATGTACGCCAAGGACCATGCGTCCAAGGGGCTGGGCATGCAGATCGAGGCGGTCGGCCCCGGCTACGCACGGCTGACGATGACGGTGCGGCGGGACATGCTCAACGGTTTCGCGATCTGCCACGGCGGCTTCATCACGACGCTGGCGGACTCGGCCTTCGCCTATGCGTGCAACAGTTACAACGCGCTGACCGTCGCCGCCGGCATCGTCGTGGACTTCATCGCGGCGGCGCATGAGGGCGACCGCCTGGTGGCCGAAGGGCGCGAGGTCGCGCGCAGCGGTGCGACCGGCGTGTACGACATCACCGTCACCAACCAGCACGGCAAGGCGGTCGCGGTAATGCGCGGACGCTCGCATACGCTGAAAGGCAAACACGTGGTCGACCTGTAGGCCGACCGGAGGCAACGCAGATGCCAGTCAAACGACCCGCTCCCACGGATCTCGAACCGATCGAACGCGCCAGCCGCGCCGAACTGCGCGCGCTTCAACTGGAGCGCCTCAAATGGACGCTCGCGCACGCGTACGAGCACGTGCCGCACTATCGCCGCAAGTTCGACGCCGCCGGCGTCAAGCCGTCGGACCTGAATGCGCTCGAGGACCTGGCGAAGTTCCCGTTCACCACCAAGGCCGACCTGCGCGAGAACTACCCGTTCGGCCTGTTCGCGGTGCCGCGCGAGAAGGTCGTGCGCATCCACGCCTCGAGCGGGACGACCGGCAAGCCGACCGTGGTCGGGTACACGCAGCGCGACATCGACATCTGGGCGCAGGTGATGGCGCGCTCGATCCGCGCCGCCGGCGGGCGCGCCGGCGACATCGTGCACGTCGCGTACGGCTACGGGCTTTTCACCGGGGGGCTCGGCGCGCACTACGGCGCGGAGCGGCTCGGCTGCACGGTGATCCCGATGTCGGGCGGAATGACCGAGCGGCAGGTGCAACTGATCGTCGATTTCAAGCCCGACATCATCATGGTGACGCCGTCGTACATGTTGGCGATCGCCGAGGAAATGGAGCGGCAGGGCATCGATCCGAAGTCGACTTCGCTGAAGGTCGGCATCTTCGGCGCCGAGCCGTGGACGCCGGCGATGCGGCAG
Source organism: Burkholderiales bacterium (assembly GCA_037442465.1). Taxonomy (GTDB): domain Bacteria; phylum Pseudomonadota; class Gammaproteobacteria; order Burkholderiales; family Burkholderiaceae_F; genus DSNY01. Next base: position 5,544 of record JBBIQI010000116.1, on the reverse strand, counting down.
GCGATCGAGGCCAAGTTGGGCATGGACGCGATCGACATCTACGGGCTGTCGGAGATCATCGGCCCGGGCGTCGCGCAGGAGTGCATCGAGACCAAGGACGGGCTGACCGTCTGGGAAGACCACTTCTATCCCGAGATCATCGACCCCGAGACCAAGCAGGTGCTGCCGGAGGGCGAAAAGGGCGAACTGGTCTTCACGACGCTGACCAAGGAAGCGCTGCCGATGATCCGCTACCGCACGCGCGACCTGACGCGGCTGCTCGCGCCGACGGCGCGCTCGATGCGCCGGATCGAGAAGATCACCGGCCGCTCCGACGACATGCTGATCATCCGCGGCGTCAACGTGTTCCCGACGCAGGTCGAGGAGCTGATCCTGAAGCAGCCGGAGCTGACGCCCTACTACATGCTCGAGATCACGCGGCCCGAGGCGCTCGACGAGCTGACGGTGCACGTGGAGATGGGGCAGGCGCTCGCGCAAGGCAGCCCGCAGGCGCAGCAGGAGGCCGCGCGTAAGCTCGAGCACAACATCAAGGCCTACATCGGCGTGACGGCGGCGGTGCGGCTCGCGCTGCCCGGCGGCATCGAGCGCTCGATCGGCAAGGCCAAGCGGATTCTCGACAAGCGGCCGAAATGAGGATGGTCACCAGCGAGACACAGGGAACACGGCGAAAAGCCTTCTCGGCGTCCGTGCGCTCTGTGTCTCGGCATTGAATCCAGGTCCGTCTGCAGGAGCGGAACATGTACACGCAAGCGATCGATCTGCCGCAGGGCGCGAAGGACGAGGCGGCGCGCGGGCCGCGGTCGTTGCACGAGGCCGAGTACGAGGCCGAGTTCGACGCCAGGATCGCGCGCGGCGAGTTCATCGAGCCGAAGGACTGGATGCCGGCGGGCTATCGCAAGACGCTGATCCGTCAGATCAGCCAGCACGCGCACAGCGAGATCGTCGGCATGCTGCCCGAAGGCAACTGGATCACCCGCGCACCGACGCTCAAGCGCAAGTGCATCCTGCTCGCCAAGGTGCAGGACGAAGGCGGCCACGGCATGTACCTGTACGCGGCGGCCGAAACACTGGGCGTCTCGCGCGACGAGCTGATCGACGCGTTGCACGCCGGCCGCGCCAAATACTCGTCGATCTTCAACTATCCGACGCTGACCTGGGCCGACATCGGCGTGATCGGCTGGCTGGTCGACGGCGCGGCGATCATGAACCAGATCCCGCTGTGCCGCTGCAGCTACGGCCCGTATGCGCGCGCGATGATCCGCATCTGCAAGGAAGAGTCGTTTCACCAGCGGCAGGGCTACGACCTGCTGCTCGCGATGATGCGCGGCACCGACGAGCAGCGGGCGATGGTGCAGGACGCGGTCAACCGCTGGTGGTGGCCCAGCCTGATGATGTTCGGCCCGCACGACGCCGAGTCGACCCACTCGGGCGACTCGATCCGATGGGGCATCAAGCGCATCAGCAACGACGACCTGCGGCAGAAGTTCGTCGACGCGACCGTGCCGCAGGCCAAGGTGCTCGGGGTCACGCTGCCCGATCCGGATCTGAAGTGGAACGAAGCGCGCGGCCACTGGGACTTCGGCAAGATCGACTGGGACGAGTTCTGGGCGGTCGTCAACGGCCACGGCCCGTGCAACCGCGACCGGATGGCCGCGCGCGTCAAGGCGTGGGAAGACGGCGCCTGGGTGCGCGAAGCCGCGGTCGCGTACGCGGCCAAGCAGGCGCAGCGCGAACGGAAGGCGGCATGAGCGCAAGGCAGCAGGCACCGCGGGGGCGGGGGTCACAAGGGGGCGGCCGCTGCCTTGCGTGCAAACCTTGCCTGGCGGCCATTCGCGTCACCGCAAACCGCGCTGTGCGCATTCGAAGAATTCGGAAGGAACCGTGATGTCAGCAGATCGCCGCGAATGGCCCTTGTGGGAAGTGTTCATCCGTGCCAAGGGCGGGCTGGACCACAAGCACTGCGGCAGCGTGCATGCGCCGGACGCGAAACTGGCACTGCAAAACGCGCGCGACGTGTACACGCGCAGACAGGAAGGCGTGAGCATCTGGGTCGTGCGCGCCGACCAGATCCACGCCAGCGATCCCGACGCCAAGCCGGAGCTGTTCGATCCGGCCGAAGACAAGATCTACCGGCACCCGACGTTCTATCAGTTGCCGGAAGAAGTGAATCACATGTGACGGCGCCGTCCATGAGCGGAGCGATTGGAAACGGCGTCGTCGTCACCGCCCTCCGACAAAGACGTTCGGGGGCAGGCTGCGGCGCATATCCGGTGTCGATCACCACGATGCCCGACAGCGAGGCGACCGGCATCGGCGGCGTCGGCACCGCCCGCGACCGATGCGCACCGCAGCGGGCCGCGGCAGGGATTCGATGGGGGTGCAACGAAGCGGGTCGACGATGACAGCGACGACGATGACAGCGACGACGACCGCGGCCGCTGGCGCCGCCCATTTCGAATACGTGCTGCGTCTGGCCGACAGCGCGCTCGTTCTCGGCCAGCGGCTTGCCGAGTGGTGCGGCCACGGGCCCGTGATCGAAGAAGACATCGCACTGACCAACGCCGCGCTCGATCTGATCGGGCAGGCGCGGCTGCTGCTGACGCACGCCGGCGCGCTCGAGGGGCGCGGGCGCGACGAGGACACGCTCGCCTTCCTGCGACACGAGCACGAGTACCGCAACCTGACGATCTGCGAGCTGCCGAACGTCGACTTCGGGCGCACGATCCTGCGCAACTTTCTGTTCGCTGCGTTGCAGGCACCGCTGTGGGAGGCGCTGGCCTCGTCGCGCGACGGCGAACTGGCGGCGATCGCCGGCAAGAGCGCCAAGGAGACGCGCTATCACCTGCAGCACGCCGCCGACTGGACGGTGCGGCTCGGCGACGGCACCGACGAGTCGCACGCGCGCATGCAGCGCGCGCTCGACGATCTGTGGCCGTATACGGCGGAGTTCTTCGCGCCGAACGCGATCGACGAGCAGATCGTCGCCGCCGGCATCGGCCCCGCGTGGTCCGCACTCGCCCCTGCCTGGGAGCGTGCGGTGCTGCCGGTGCTGGCGTCCGCCACGCTCGCCGTGCCGGCGCGCACGCCGTTCCTGTCGCGCGGCAAGGAAGGCCGCCACAGCGAGCATCTCGGCCATCTGCTCGCCGAGATGCAGTACCTGCAGCGCGCATACCCGGGGGCGAAGTGGTAGTGCCGAGCGGGTGCCGAGAAGATGAACTCACAGCGTACGGCGAACCGGCCAGCCCCCCGTCGTGCGTTTTGCGCGGCGGAGGCGACGGACCTGCGGCGGGCGTTGGTGCGCTCCCAGGCGCAGGTGTGCACGCGATGACCGCGGAGCAGGCGTGGCAGGTGCTGGCGCGCGTGGCCGATCCCGAGATCCCGGTGATCTCGGTGACCGAGCTGGGCATCGTGCGCGACGTGCGTGCGGACGGCGGCACGGTCGAGGTCGTCGTCACGCCGACTTACTCCGGCTGCCCGGCGACGGAGGTCATCGAGCAGTCGATCGCTGCCGCGCTGCGCGAAGCGGGCGCAACCGACGTGCGCATCCGCACGCAGCTCGCACCGGCGTGGACGACCGACCGGATCGCGCCCGCGGCGCTGGAGAAACTGCGTCGCTACGGCATCGCACCGCCGACGATGGCACGCGACGGCGCGCAACCGCTCGCGTTCGTGCCGCGCGTCGATTGCCCGCTGTGCGGCAGCCGCAACACCGAGCGGCTGTCGCAGTTCGGCGCGACCGCGTGCAAGGCGCTGTACCGCTGCCGCGACTGCCGCGAACCGTTCGAGTACTTCAAACCGCTGTGAGCCGCGCGCGATGACGCCGAAGTTCCATCCGCTCGCCGTCGCCGAGGTGCGGCGCGAAACCGCCGACGCGGTGAGCCTGCGCTTCGAGGTGCCAGCGGCGCTGGCCGACGACTACCGCTTCGTGCAGGGTCAGCATCTGAACGTGCGCGCGTGGTTCGACGGCGAGGAGCTGCGGCGCTCGTACTCGATCTGCTCGGCGCCGGACGACGGCGAGCTGCGCGTGGCGATCAAGCGGGTGCCGGGCGGCCGCTTCTCGTCGTGGGCCGTCGAGCGATTGAAGCCCGGCGACGTGCTCGACGTGATGACGCCCGAGGGCCGTTTCTTCACGCCGCTCGATCCGCGTAACGCCAAGCATTACGTCGCGTTCGCCGCCGGCAGCGGGATCACGCCGATCCTGTCGCTTGCGCGCGCTACGCTCGCGCGCGAGCCGCGCTCGCGCTTCACGCTCGTGTACGGCAACCGGCGGCTGGCGAGCACGATGTTCCTGGAGCCGCTGTGGGCGCTGAAGGACCGCTATCTGCCGCGCTTTGCGCTGTACCACGTCTTCTCGCGCGAAACGCAGGACATCGAGCTGTTCAATGGCCGCATCGACACCGCCAAGGTGCACGCCTTCCTCGAAGCGCTGATCCCGCCGGCATCGATCGACGAAGCCTTCGTCTGCGGGCCGGCGTCGATGATCGACGAGGTCGAGGGCGCGCTCGCCGCCGCCGGTGTCGCGCGCGTGCACGTCGAGCGCTTTGGCGTCGCCGGCGCGGCGGCCGCCGCGCCGGTGGACGACGCCGAGGCGGCCGAGGCGCGCATCACGCTGCTGGTCGACGGCGTGCGGCGCGAGATCGAGTTCCATCGCGGTGCACATTCGATCCTTGACGCGGGCCGTGCCGCCGGCATCGACCTGCCGTTTTCGTGCAAGGGCGGCATGTGCAGCACCTGCCGCGCCAGGCTGCTCGAGGGCGAAGTGAAAATGGCCAAGAACTACGCGCTCGAGCCGCACGAAGTCGCCGCCGGCTACGTGCTGACCTGTCAGGCTTACCCGCTGACCGAGCGGGTGCTGCTTTCGTTCGACGACCGATGAGCCGCACGCGCTCGCCCGCCTTCGAGCAGCAGCGCGACGCGATCCGCGCGTCGGCGGCGCGACTGTTCGCGCGCGACGGCTACCCGGTCGCCTCGATCGCCGAGCTGGCGCGCGCCTGCGGCGTGTCCAAGGCGCTGCTGTACCACTACTACCGCGACAAGGAGCAGTTGCTGTTCGACATCGCCGACCGCTATCTGGACGGGCTGCTCGCGATCGTCGCCGAAGTCGATGCGCTGCGGCTGGCGCCGGCGGCGAAGCTGCGCCGCCTGATCGATCGATTCATGGCCGCGTACGCGGACGCGGGCGCCTATCACCGTGTGCTGGTGCAGGACGTCAAGTACCTGAAGGCCGCGCACCGCAACCTGGTCAACGCCAAGCAGCGACGCGTCGTCCAGGCGTATGCGGACGCGATCTCCGCGGCCGCGCCGCAACTGGCCGGTGACCCGCTGCTCAAGCCGGTGACGATGACGCTGTTCGGCATGATCAACTGGACCTTCACGTGGCTCAAGGACGACGGGCCGGTGCGGCATGCCGACATGGCGCCGATGGTCGCCGACCTCTTTCTGCGCGGCGTGGCCGCGGTTCGCCCGCTACGGTCGACGCGCGCCGCCGGTCGCGGCGGCCGCGCGACCAAGGCGGCGGTCCGGCCGCTGCGGGAGGTCGCATGA
>JBBIQI010000115.1:0-11137 GCA_037442465.1 Burkholderiales bacterium | reverse complement strand
ATGACGAGACCTCGCTCGATGCTCGCGATGACGAGACCGGTAGTGATGCTGTGGCCGGCGCGGGGCGCGCTGCGTGCGCCGCTCCGTGCCGCCGCCTCTCACCGCGTCATTCCGAGCCGTAGGCGAGGAATCTCGGCCGCTCGTAATGCCGAGATCCCTCGCTTCGCTCGGGATGACACGTCGGGGTCCAATGCTCGGGACGACAGGACCGGGTCCGACGCTTCGGATGACAGGGGCCGGTTCGATGTTCGGGATGCCGGGGCCGGTGCCGACGCTCGGGACGCCGAGACCGACGCGAGGCGACAACAATGGCGCGCGATGGTGGCGCCGGGGCGCGATGCTTGGCGAGCGGCTGCCCGGACATACGCCGCGGCGCGGTCACGTTTGGGGGCTCGACCCGGCTGCGCGTTCGGATGCCAGAAACCGCTCCACCAGCCGCGTCCAGTACGCCGCGCCGACCGTGAGGTTGGCGTCGTCGAAGTCGTACTTCGCGTTGTGCACCATCGCGCTGCCCTCGCCGTTGCCCAGGCGCAGGAAGCAGCCAGGCTTGTGCTGCAGGTAGTACGCGAAGTCCTCGCTGCCGGTGACCGGGCCGAACGGGAACACCACGCGCTGCGGGCCGACCAGTTCCTCGGCGACCTGCCGCGCGAACTCGGTCTCGGCCGCGCTGTTGACGACGACCGGGTAGCCGCGCTCGTATTCGATTTCGACGGCTCCCCCGTAGCTCAGCACCTGCGCGTGCACGAGCTCGGTGATGCGCTGCTCGAGCTTGGCGCGCACGCCTTCGTCGAACGAGCGGATCGAAAGCTCCAGCGTGGCCGACTCCGGAATCACGTTGGCCGCGGTGCCGGCGTGCACGGTGCCGATCGTGACGATCGCCGTCTGCGTCGGGTCGATGTTGCGCGACACGACCGTCTGCAGCGCCATGATCAGGCTGCCGGCGATGACCACCGGATCGACCGCCAGATGCGGACGCGCCGCATGCCCGCCGCGGCCGCGGATCGTGACCTTCGCCGTGTCGGACGCCGACATGAACGGCCCCGCGCCGAACAGGAACGTGCCGGTGGGCACGCCCGGGTGGTTGTGCAAACCGAAGATCGCATCGCACGGGAAGCGCTCGAACAGGCCATCGGCGATCATCTGCTGCGCGCCGCTCGCACGGCCTGCTTCCTCGGCCGGCTGGAACACGAGATGCACGGTGCCGGAGAAGTTGCGCGTCCTGGCGAGCTGCTTTGCAGCGCCGAGCAGCATCGTCGTATGGCCGTCGTGGCCGCAGGCGTGCATTACGCCTGGCACGCAGCTCGCCCACGGCTTGCCGCTTTCCTCGACGATCGGCAGCGCGTCCATGTCGGCGCGGATCGCGATCGCGCGTTCGCCGTCACCGCTCTGCAACGTGCCGACCACGCCAAAGCCGCCGACGTTACGCGTCACCGTCCAGCCCCAGCTTGCGAGCCGAGTGGCGACGAGCTCGGCGGTGGCCGCTTCGCGGAACGACAGTTCGGGGTTGCGGTGCAGTTGATGGCGCGTCGCGCGCAGCTCGTCGGCGGCGTCGAGCAGGTCGGTCAGCTTGCACAACGATGCGTAGCGCGTGTTCATCGATTGGTATCCATGGATGCGCGGTGTCGCAGGACACCGTCTTACTTCGGCGTCTTCGGCGGCAAGGTCTCGACGAAGTCCAGGCAGCGCTTCACCCACTCGGCCAGATCCGCGTCGCGCGCCAAACCCGGCGGATCCACGAAGACGTAACCTTTCATCGGGCGTCCGGTGAAGTCCATCTTGCGCACCTGCGGCTGCGCCAGGGCCTGCGCGTAGCGCTCGGGGCCCACGCGGGCCATCAGCGTCTCGCCGAGGACGCCGACGAACATGTGGCCGTTGCACATGAACGCCAGGCCGCCGAACATCTTGCGCTCGGCGATGTTGCGTGTCGACCCAAGCAACTGGCGGATCCGCTCGGCGAGTCCCTCGTCGTAGGCCATCGTCGCCTCGACGCCCGGTTCAGGAAGCGTTCTTCGGCGTGTTTCCCGCGCCGAGATCCCAGTACAGCCCGGTCATCACCGCCAGCCCTTCGCGCAGCACCTCGGGCGGCAGGTGTTCGTTCGGCGCGTGCTGCGAGCAGCCGGGATACGAATGCGGCACCCACACCGTGCGCAGGCCCAGCACGTCGGTGAAGATGTCGTTCGGCAGCGAGCCGCCGAGATTCGGCAGCAGCGCGGGCTTCTTGCCGCTCGTGCGCGCGATCGATTCCATCGCCCATTGCACCCACGGATCGTCGGGGTCGATGCGCGTCGCGTGGAACATCTCCTCGCGCGTCGGCTCGATTCTCACCATCGGAAAGCCCTGGTGGTCGAGATGACGGCGCAGCGCCGGCAGGATCTCGCGCTCGTCGATGCCGACGACGAAGCGAAGCTGGCAGCGCGCCCACGCGCGCGGCGGAATCGCGTTCACGGGCGTGTCCGGATTGCCGGTCTTGTACGCCAGCACTTCGAACGAGCACCAGCCGAACACGCGCTCGGCCGGCGAAAGCCCAGGCTCGCCCCACCACGGCTCGATCGCCGGGCCGTCGGCGCCGCCGTCGACTTCGCAGTCGGCGAGCGCGCGCCTGACCGACGCGGGCAGCTCGCGCGGCACCCACTCGGGGATGCGGATCTGCCCGGTCGGCCCGACGATGCTGGCGATCGCGTGCGCGAGCTGAATGCCCGGGTTGGAGATCAGCCCGCCCCAGTTGCCCGAGTGATGGCCGCCGGCGCGCGCCTCGATCGTCAGATCGAAGTTCATGCTGCCGCGCGAGCCGAGGAAGATCGTCGGCCGGTCGGCGCGCAGCCGCGGGCCGTCTGAGGCGATCAGCAGGTCCGCCTTGAACAGTTCCCTGTGCTGCTCGCACAGTTCGCGCAGGCCGGGCGAGCCGGTTTCCTCTCCCATCTCGATCAGGAACTTGGCGTTGAAGCCCAGCCGCCCGCGCTCGGCGAGCACGTTGGCCAGCGCCTGCATGTTCACTGAGTGCTGGCCCTTGTTGTCGGCGATGCCGCGACCGTACCAGCGGCCGTCGCGCTCGGTGAGCGTCCACGGTGACAACCCCTCTTTCCACTGCCCTTCGAGACCGCGGATCACGTCGCCGTGACCGTAGCCGAAGACGGTCGGAAGTTTCGGATCCTCGATGCGCTGCGCGAACAGGAACGGCGCTTTCGCGCGCGGCGCCGCGAGCGTGCGGCACTCGAAGCCCATCGCCTCGAACGCGGGTTGTATCTCGTCGCGCAGGTACTGCGCGAGCACCGGCGCGCGCTCCGGGTTCTGGCTTTCGGTGGGAATCGCGATGCGGCGCGCCAAGACGGCGCGAAATTCGCCCGAGTCGAAGTGCCGCTGGGCACGGGCGATGGCGGCGGTGCGGGTCATGATGGACTCCTGTCAGGCGGTGTTTGCGCGAACTACGAGGTCATCCCGAGGAACGAAGTGACGAGGGATCCCATCGGCTACCTTCCGCTCAACTCCTACTATGCAGTTTTGCAAATCCTTGCGACACGTGCCAACGGTTCCGAGCCCGCAGCCCCCAGCCTCGTAACTCCAAGCCGCTTCCTCCTCTTGTCATTCCGAGCCGCCTCTTCCCTTTGTCATTCCGAGCCGCTGGCGAGGAATCTCAGCGCCGCGCAGTGCCGAGACCCCTCGCGCTGCTCGGGATGACGGGCCCGACCACGGCGAGGGCGAAGCGAACATGCAAGGCGTCGGTGTCACGACGTTGGGTAGTCCTCGCTAGGGCGACATCGTCAATTGGATTTTTGGTCGAAAGCTACCGCAAAACGGTGCGTGCGGATGCCACGCCGGTGAGCTTGCCGGAGTTGGCCTGCGGGCTGGCTTCGGCCTCGCACTGGACGCTGCTCGGTGTCATTTGTAGCCTTGCGCGGCCACGTGCAACGAGGTCCCCCTTTGGGCAAGCGAAGGAACAACACCGTCGGCTACGGACGTCCCCGGCTTCTGCAAGAGCGCGACGCCGGACGAAGTGGGCGAGCACGGGACTTTGCTCACGCCGGGCCGCCGCGCCGGCGCGGAAGCGCAGTCCGACGACGGCGAGCCGTTTGAGGAGAAAATGGCACGGTCGGCGGCGCAGCTTCGCCAGCACCAGGCCGAGGCCGCAAAGCTGGATGCCGCGATCGCCGCCAACCTATCGGAGCTGGGATATGGCACCTGACGAGCCACTGCGGCAAAAGCGCCAGGAGATCCTACGTCTGTGCGCGAGCTACGGCGCACGCAACCCGCGGGTTTTTGGTTCCGTTGCGCGCGGCAACGCCGACGAGCGCAGCGACATCGACCTTCTCGTCGAGATGGAACCCGGGCGCAGCCTCTTCGACCTTGGCGGGCTTCAGTACGAGCTGGAGCGTCTGCTGGGCCGCCCGGTCGACGTGGTGACCGAGCGGGGCCTCAAGGCACGCATTCGTGATCGGGTGCTGCGCGAAGCGGTACCGCTATGAGAGATCCCAAGGAACGGTTGCGCGACATGATCGAGGCCATCGCGGCCATCGAGCGCCATCTGCACCGCGGCAAGGCCGCCTTTGAGCAGGACGAGTTGTTGCAGGGCTGGTTCGTCCGCAACCTGCAGATCCTCGGCGAGGCCGCGCGCGGCCTGCCGGACGATGTCCGTGCGCTCGCCCCCGACATCGCTTGGCCCCGGATCATCGGCATGCGCAATGTCCTTGTGCACGGCTACTTCGACATCGACACCGACATTGTCTGGGACGCCGCCAGTCGGGACGCGGTAGCGCTGAAGCCGCACATCGAAGCGTTGTTGCAGCGGCTGCAGGGGCAGTCCTGAAGCCCGTTGCCGTTGCAGCGTGCGACGAGCAAGCGGAAGCCGCGAAACTGGATCCACAGGTCTCGCTTCAAGCACTTACCGCGGCCGAAGCGCGCGCCGGTGCTGGCGTAGGGAGGCGATGGGAATCGCGATGCGGCGCGCCAGGATGGCGCGAAATTCGCTCGAGTCGAAGTGCCGCTGGGCGCAGGCGATGGCAGCGGTGCGGGTCATCGTGGGTTCCTGTCAGGCGGTGTTTGCGCGAACTACGAGGTCATCCCGAGGAACGAAGTGACGAGGGATCTCATCCGGTTGAGGTGCTGAGATTCCTCGCCGTCGGCTCGGAATGACCGGTATTGGGTCGACATCGTCGAACCGATTCTCGGTACGAAGCTACCGGAAAAAGGTACGAGAGGAAGCCTCGACGGCAATGTTGCGAGAGAGCTCATCACGCCGCACGCGCCTGCTCCGCCGGCGGATACAGATGGCAGGCGACCGCGCCCCCCTCATGCTGCACGAGCACCGGAACAACGCGGCTGCAGTGGTCCATGCGCTGCGGGCAGCGCGGATGAAACGCACAGCCCGGCGGCGGATTGAGCGGATCGGGAAACGCCAGCCCGAGCCCGATGTCCGGCACGCCGAGCCCCGGCTCCGGCGTGAGCACCGAGGCGAGCAGCGCCTGCGTGTACGGATGCTTCGGCGCGCGGAAGAGCCGTTCGGTGTCGGTCTGCTCGACGATCTTGCCGAGGTACATCACCGCGACCTGCGTGGCAATGTGCTCGACCACCGCGAGGTTGTGGCTGATGAACACGTACGTCAGCCCGAACTCGCGCCGCAGGTCCAGCAGCAGGTTCAGGATCTGCGCCTGCACGGAGACGTCGAGCGCGGAGGTCGGCTCGTCGCAGATCACGATCTCGGGTCGCATCACCAGCGCACGCGCGATCGCCACGCGCTGCCGCTGCCCGCCGGACAGATGCCCCGGCGTGTTGTCCGCGTAGCGCGCGGGCAGCCCGACGCGCTCCAGCATCTCGATCGCCTTCGCGCGCCGCTCGGACGCCGTGCCGATGCCGTGCACCTCCAGGGGGAGCGCGACGATCGAAGCGATGCCGCGGCGCGGGTTGAGCGACGAATACGGGTCCTGGAACACCGGCTGCACGCGCCGCGCGACCGCCTTGCGGCCAAGCGTCGTGATCTCCTGCCCGTCGAGCGTGATGCGGCCGCGCGTCGGCGCAAGCAGCCCGAGCAGCATGCGCGCGAGCGTGGACTTGCCGCAGCCGGATTCGCCGACGATGCCGAGCACGTCGCCGCGGCGGATCTCCAGATCCACGCCGTTGACCGCGTGCAGCGTGCGGCCCTTGCGGAAGAACGTCGCGCCGAGCGTGAACGAACGCGTCACGCCGTGCGCCCGCATCAGCGGCGCAGCGCTCATGACGGCAGCTCGCGGTGAATGCAGCGCCAGCGGTGCGCGCCTTCGCTTTGCACCGGGGCGGCGGCTTCGCATTCGGCGCGCGCCCAGGCGCAGCGCTCGCGGAAGCTGCAGCCGCGGATCTCGCCGACGAGCGGAGGCACCACGCCGGCGATCGTTCCGAGCCGGCCGCCGCGTTCGGTGCGCCCCGGCACCGGAATGCAGGACAGCAGCCCGCGCGTGTACGGATGGCGCGGCGACGCGAAGATGCGCTCGGCCGTGCCTTGCTCGACGATCTCGCCGGCGTACATCACCGCCACGCGGTGCGCGATACGCGCGACCACGCCCAGGTCGTGCGTGATCAGCACCATCGCGATGCCCAGATCCTTCTGCAGGTCCGCGAGCAGCCGCAGGATCTGCGCCTGGATCGTCACGTCGAGCGCCGTGCTCGGCTCGTCGGCGATCAGCAGCTCGGGGCCGCACATCAGCGCCATCGCGATCATCACGCGCTGGCGCAGCCCGCCGGACAGTTGATGCGGGTACTGGCCCAGCCGCTCGGCGGCCGATGCGATGCCCACCTTGCCGAGCAGCTCGATCGCGCGCTCGCGCGCCTTCGCCTCGCCGCCGCCGCGGTGCTGCAGGTAGACCTCCATCAACTGATTGCCGATCGTGTACGCCGGATTGAGCGCCGTCATCGGCTCCTGGAAGATCATCGCCATGCGATTGCCGCGCAGCGCGTTGACACGCTTGGGCGTCGCTGCCAGCAGATCCTCGCCGAGCAGCGCGAGCTTTTTCGCGCGGCGCGTCGCCGCCGCCGGCAGCAGGCTCATCACCGCGAGCGACGTGATCGACTTGCCGCAGCCCGACTCGCCAACGATGGCGAGCGTCTCGGCGCGCGCCACCGCAAACGACACGTCGCGCACCGCGCACAGCGTGCCGCGCGGCGTGGCGATGTCCACGCTCAGCCCTTCGACTTCGAGGACCGCGCCGGCGGGCTCGGGCTTCGGCACCGCGCTCACACCCGCCCCTCCGGCGCCAGCAGGTCGCGCAGGCCGTCGCCGGCCAGGTTGATCGCGAAGATCAGCGTGGCGAGCGCTGCGCCCGGCAGCGCGATCAGCCAGAACGAGAAGAACATGTACGACTTGGCCTCGGAGATCATCAGCCCCCACGACGGCAGCGGCGGCTGCACGCCGAGGCCGAGGAACGACAGCGCCGCCTCCAGCAGGATCGCGCTCGCCGCTTCCAGCGTGGCGACGACGATCAGGTGCGGCGCGACGTTGGGCAGCACCTCGCCCAGCAGCACGCGCGCGGTCGAAGCGCCCGCCGCCTGCGCCGCGGCCACGTAATCGAGCGCGCGCACCTGCTGCGTGGCGCTGCGCATCACCACCGCGAAGCGGTCCCACTTCAGCAACCCGAGCACCAGGATCACCACCCACAGCGAGCCGCCGATCAGCGCCACCGTCGCCAGCGCCACCAGGATCACCGGCATCGCGAGCCGCGTGGTGACCAGGAAGCTCACCAGCATGTCGGTCCTGCCGCCGAAGTAGCCGGCGAGCATGCCCATCGCGGTGCCGATCAGCCCCGAGATGATCGCCACCGAAACGCCGATCAGCAGCGAGATGCGCGCGCCGTAGAACAGCCGCGACAGGTAGTCGCGGCCGAGCGGATCGGTGCCGAGCGGATGCAGCCACGAGCCGCCGTCGTACCAGAACGGCGGCACGTTGCGGTTGGCGAGGTCCTGCGCGTACGGGTCGTACGGCGAGATCCACGGCGCAGCGAGCGCGATGAACACGATCGCCGCGAGCAGCGCGCCGCCCACCACCACCGCCTTGTTCTTCCACACGCGCCGCGCCAGCCCCGGCGCGGCGAGCACGGTGCCGGCGGGTTCGACGGCGACGGCCGAAACATCCAGCGTGCTCGCCATGTCACGCCACCCGGATGCGCGGATCGAGCCACGCGTTGGCCACGTCGGACGCAAGCGTCAGCACGACGTAGATGACAGACAGCAGCAGCACGATGTTCTGCATCACCGGAAAGTCCTTGAACGTGATGCTCTGGTATGCGAGGTAGCCGAGCCCGTCGAGCGCGAAGATCGTCTCGATCACCACCGAGCCGCCGAGCAGGAAGCCCAGTTGCACGGCCGCCAGCGCCACCACCGGCACGACCGCGTTTCTCAGCGCGTGCTTGAAGACGACCTTGCTCGCCGGCAGCCCCTTGGCGCGTGCGGTGCGGATGTAGTCCGCTTCCAGCACCTCGATCATGCCGGCGCGGATCAGCCGCATGAACGCGGGGGCGGCGTAGTAGCCGAGCGCGATCGTAGGCATCACGAAGTGCTGCCAGGTGTCGCTGCCCGACACCGGCAGCACGCGCAGCGTGATCGAAAACACCATGATCAGCAGCAGCGCGAAGAAAAAATTCGGCAGCGCCTGCCCGAGCACCGCCAGCGCCAGGCACAGCCGGTCGATCCAACGGTTGCGGTAGATCGCCGCGGCGACGCCGAGCGGAATCGAGATCGCCAGCGCGAACGCCAGCGACAGCAGCCCCAGCACCATCGTCGTGCCGAGCTTGGCAAAGATCAGCGGCGCCGCCGGCTGCTTGAAGTAGATCGACTCGCCGAAGTCGCCGGTGAGCGTCTTGCCGAGCCACTCGACGTACTGCACCGGCAGCGGCCGGTCGAAGCCGTACGTCTTGCGGATCAACTCGATGTCCTCGGAGCGCGCGCCTTCGCCGGCGATCGCGATCGCCGGGTCGCCCGACAGCCGCAGCAGCAGGAAGGCGATCATCGACACGGCCAGCGCCACCGCGACCGCCAGCCCCAGCCGCTTGAGGATATAGCCGCCCATGCGCCTGCCGTTTCACTCGCGCCGGGCCGGCGTCCGCGTGAACGCGGGGACCCGGTGTCTTCGCCGCAAAGACGCTCGCTTCGGCCCTGCGCGGCACCGACGCGGACGGCGGCGCCCGGGCGCAGCCGGCGTCGGCGTGCGCGCCGATGCGCTCACTTCCAGCTCATCTCCCACAGCCGCACCATCTCGTCCGGATACGCGGTGAAGTTCAGTTCCCTCGCCGCCACGTAGTACACCGGCAGCGACCACAGCGGCACCGACCACGCGTTGTCGGCGATGCGTTTGAGCGCCTGCTGGTACGCCTGCTTGCGCACGTTGGGGTCGACCGAGTTGTTGCCGCGCTTCAACAGCTCCTGCGTCTCCCTGTCGCGCGTGATGTCGTCGGCTTCGCCGCCGAACCACACCGGGATCGACGCGGACACGTCGTTGACCGAGAACGAGCCCCAGGTCTGGTGCGTCAGCGACGCCTTGCCGGCGCGGATTGCGTCGCGCATCGCCGCGTACTGCGAGAAGGTGAGCTTGGCCTTGATGCCGACCTGCCGCAGGTAGTTGATGATCGCCTCGGTCTGGTTGCGCTCGCGGTACGCGAAGATCTCCGTCTCGAAGCCGTTGGGAAAGCCCGCCTCGGCGAGCAGCTTCTTGGCGAGCGCCGGGTCGTAGGCGTAGCGCGGCGCGCCCTGGTCGGTGCAGCCGAACTGCGACGGGAAGCACTGCGTGTGCAGCACGCGCGAGCCGGCGCCGACGATGTTCTTGACGATCGATTCGCGGTCGATCGCGTGCAGGATCGCCTTGCGCACGCGGATGTCCTTCAGCGCCGGCGTGGGCGTGTTCTCCAGCGTGTTCAACTGCATGAACGCGATGCGCATCGTCTCACCGCTGACCACCTGCAGGTGCGGCACCTTCGCGGCCTGGTCGGCCTGGTCCTTCGGCACGTGCATGATCAGATCCGCGCCGCCGGAGAGCATCTCGGCCATCTGCGTCTGCCGGTCCGGGATGAAGCGGATCTCGACCTTGGCGATCTTCGCCATGCCCTTGGGCGAATCCTTGAAGTAGTTGGGATTGCGCTCAAGCGTGATCGACTTGCCCGGCACGTAGGCGGCCACGCGGTACGGCCCGCTGCCGACCGGCTTGGCGTTCATGCCCTTGGGCCCGACTTCGGCGTAGTACTTGGCCGGATGAATCACCACCGGCCCGGCCAGGTACTCGATAGCCGCCGGGAACACCTGCTTTGTCGTCAGCCGCACCTTGTACTTGCCGAGCTTGGTCGCCTTCTCGATCCAGTTGACGTTGGCCTGCGTGGTCACCTTGTTGGCCGGATCGGCGACGAAGTTCAGCGTGTACACGACCGAGTCCGCGTCGAACTCCTCGCCGTTGTGAAAGCGCACGCCCTCGCGCAGATCGAACTCGATCGTCCGGTCGTCGATCTGCTTCCAGCTCTTGGCGAGCAGGCCCTTGTACTCGTTGCTGACCGGGTCGCGGTAGATCAACGTGTCCCACACGTTGGCGCCGATGATCACGCCGATGCGCACGTTGTTGAAGAACGGATCCACGCTCTCCGGCGCCTGGTCGTAGGCGAACCGGATCGTGTCGTCGCGCTTGCCGGCAAGCGCTGGGCCCGCGAGCGCGAGCGCGCCGGCGAGCAGGGCGGCGGCGAAGCGTTTCAGTACTGCGTAGCTGCGGGGGCGGGGGTGCATGGCGGTCTCCTCCTTTGTTGTCGCATTCGGTGCGGGCCGGGCGGGGATTTTCGTCCGGATGTGCGGCAGTGTCACCAAGTCGGGCGGCAGGGTCAAACGAAGCGCCTCCTGCCGGGCCGCCGCGTCCGGCGAACAAGCGTGCCGCTACGCCCGGCGCCCGGTACGCGGGCGCAGACGCGCAGCGCGCGTGCCTTCGCTGGACGCAAACCGCTTCCGTTTGTAGCCTTGCGCGGCAAACACGGAACGAGGTCGTCTTTGGCCAAGCGCAAGAACAACGCGAATTCCCCCGAACCCACGGCCGCCACCGTCGGCTACGAAGCCCAGCTCTGGCAGATGGCCGACGCTCTGCGCGGCAGCATGGACGCCGCCGAGTACAAGCACGTCGTGCTCGGGCTCATCTTCCTCAAGTACATCTCCG
>JBBIQI010000114.1:0-11271 GCA_037442465.1 Burkholderiales bacterium | reverse complement strand
GCCCGTATTGCGGTCAGCGAAGCGGAAAACTACTTTTGTGACACAGTAAGACTAATCAACCGACGAGATTGGCCGTGAGCAGGCTCGCCGCGATGCGGCCGGCTGCCTGACCGTCGCCGAAAGGGTTACGCGCCGGCGATGCGCACATGCGACGGTAGGCACCTGCGTCGGCGCTGAGCGCATCGAAAGCCGCGACGATCCGCCCCTCCTGCGTGCCCACGAGCCGGCCGAGCCCGGCCTCGAGGACTTCAGGCCGTTCGGTGGTCTCCCGCAACACGAGCACGGGTTTGCCCAGCGACGCGGCCTCTTCCTGAAGACCACCGGAGTCGGTCATCACCAGCCAGCTACGCGACAGGCAGCCGATCAGCGAAGGGTAGTCGATCGGCGGCAGCAGCAGCACTCGCTTCTGGACTTCAGCCGGTGCCTCCCGAACTCGTTTCTCGATCGACCGGGCCACGCGCGGATTGGCATGCACCGGCCAGAGCACGCGGACATCCGGATGCGCAGAGACGATTCGCACGACGGCACGGGCGATGGCCGCGATGCCTGGGCCCCAGTTTTCTCGGCGATGCGCCGTCACCAGCACGTTGCGGCCCGGCAGGTCGCAGAACACGGGCGCGAGCTGTGGCGGATGCTGCCAGGCGCCCGGGAGGTCAAGACGCTTGCGGGTCGCCAACGCGGCGTCGACTACGGTATTGCCGGTAACCAGAATGCGACGCGAATCGACGCCTTCGGCGCGCAGATTCCGCGCCGCCCGCTCGGTCGGCGCGAAATGCAAATCGGCAACGCGACCGATCACCTGACGGCACATTTCCTCCGGGAACGGATCGTCCTTGCGACCGGAACGCAAGCCCGCCTCGACGTGCCCGACCGGCACCTTTGCGAAGAAGGCTGCCTGCGCCGCGGCCATCGCGCTGAGCGTGTCGCCATGGACCAGCACGCAGGCCGGCCGCAGTCGCTCGATCGCCGTGCCCAACACGTCCAGTAACTCGGCCGCAAGATGCGCTAGCCCGTCGCGCTCGCGGCGCAGCGCCAGGTAGACGTCGGGTCGCATGTCGAAGAAATCGAACAGCGGCCATGCCATTTCCCGGTGCTGTCCGGTGTGAACGACAGTCACGCGCTGGCCGCGGGCGCGCAGCGCGTGGTGCACCGGCGCCATCTTGATGATCTCCGGGCGCGTGCCGACGCAGATCGCCACCGCGCCGGGGTCGGCGATGACCGGCGCCTCAGCCGACGCAGTCGAGCACCAGATATCCGACAGCGAAGTCATCCGGCAGCCCCAGCTTGCGGTCTTCCAGGCGCGAGTTTCGCGGCGACAGCTTGCGCTGCGGGGTGACGATCTTCTCGCCCACGAAGTGCTCGACACGGTCCAGGTCCAGCCCGGGTACGCCGAAGGTGGCGATGAAGCGCCCGCCGCTGCGCACCTGCACCAAGTGGTTCTTCAGCACCTGGACGTGGTCGGCCTCGATTTCCTGCAGCGTCGACACGTTGAGCACGACGTCGAAGCGCTGGTGCAGTGTCTCCGCCGGAGGCAGTGTGATGTCCCAGCGCGCGGTCGCGTGCAGCGTCGATGGCCGGATGTCGGAGTGAAAGGTCTCCGGGTAGCGAAGGTCGAGCCAGGTCTTGAACACCAGATGGATGTCGGCGTGGCCCCAGCACGCGTTATGCACGCGCGGATTCGGCAGACCGAGCGACTCGATCTCGGCCAGCGCGAACGGGTACTCGTAGATTCGCGACCAGCACGTCTCGTGACCGAACCGCAGGTCGTATGGATCGTCGGCCGAGAAGTAGGAGAACTTGCGGACGCGGAACTCGCGTTCGTCGTGGATCATGCTTTTACCCAGGAAGCGGAGAAGTGGTGCAGGGCGACGGTCTCGCCGTCCTTGGGCGGGCCGCAGAAGACGTAGTCGGGGAAAATCTCGACATCCAGCGCGTCGACGTACTGCCGTCGGTTGTCGCGGTTCATGCCGTTGCGGTACAGGATGTCGGAGATCCACTGGGTATTCGGGATCGCGCAAATGCGCTCCGGGGGTGAGTTGACGTAGACCGACAGCAGCAGTCGCGAGAACCTGTGATCGGGCGAAGCCCCCATCACGGCCGTGATCGGGCTGCGATGGCCGTTCCAGTTCTCGAAACCGGACACCCAGTTGAAGCGGCCGAACGCCTCCGGCGGCTGCACGAACTCGTTGTCGGCGTCGAGCACCCAGCCACCGAGCCGCACCAGAATCAACATCTTCATCGCATCGCTGACGAACGCCCACTTTCTGTTGGCGCGCGCGAACTCGATGAATGCCTGAACCTGCGGCAGACCTGCCGTCAACGGCTCAATGTCGTCATCGCCCCAGAGGAGAAAGTCGTAGCCCGACAGCACCTGCCGGTTGCGTTCGAGCCAGGCGGCCTCCTTCTCCGGCATCGGCGCGCCGCCGACCCAGATCACGTGTGCCAGCCTAGGGATCATGCTTCGGTTCCTGATCTGATTTGAGCCCGAGTGCCGCCGCTGCCGGGCGGTCCGACGTCGGCAACGCGCTCTAAGCGAGTTGCACCGCGGCGCCAACCAATCTTTCGGCGATCAGGCGGTCGCGCGCAGGCAACTCGCGCCACCAGCGCAGCGCCGGGGCGGGATCCACGTTCAGCTTCGCGTAATCCGGCGGCGTTTCTCCTGCGGCTGCGAACAACGAGGCCCACGTGCACAGGTAGTTAACCGTGGGCCGGTCGACGCGCACGGAACGAAGCCCGTCGGCGCGCAGCGTTGCGCCGTAGACGCGATCGCCGACGCAGGCCAACGGACGGGGCATCGTGGCCCAGCGCGCCACGGTGTGGAAGGCACCGCGGAGCAGAAAATAGCAACCGGTATCGACGTGGCCGTGTGCTTCCTCGCTGTCGGGGATCGCGAGCGCCGAGCCGTCCAAGCGAGCGAAGCGTCGGCGTGCAATGACATAGTCAGGGTGCTCGCCACCCAAGGCCGCAGCCACGCACAACTGCACGTGTTCCGGGTCGAGCCAGTTGTCCGCGTCCAGGAAACAAAGTGCATCGAAGCCCTCGCTGATCGCCAGCAGGCCGCCGATCGCGCGCGGCGTATCGCCGTAGTCCGCATGCGGACAGTCGAGCCGCAAGTGACGCACCCCGCTGTCGTCGAGCCACGCCTGGGGGTGGCCATCGGCGACCACGAGGTGAGTGGCCGGGTACGTCTGGTCTTGCACCGAGCGGATACAGCGCTCCAGCAACGCGCGCTCCTCGCAGTAGTAGGGCGTGATAACCGCGACGCGCAGTGGGTGCTGTCGGGTGGGCGTCGGGCACACCGGCAGCCGCTGCGCGGCCCATGGCGAGCTGGCCGGCGGGGACGCATCGGCGGGCGCTCGAGCGACGGCGCCGCGAGCGATCGCGGCGCATGGTTCGAGATAGTCGGCAGGCAGGCCCCGCTGCCAACGCTCGAACATGCGCTCGTACAGATGCTCCAGATTGCGAGTGAAGCTGCGGCTGTCGAACAACGCGCACGTGCCGCGGTTCGCCACGAGCCGGGCGCGCAACGATGTCAGCTCCTGCGGCGCGCGCGCGAGGCGCAAGGCGATCGACTCGTACTCGGCGAGCGACGAGGCGATCGTTTCCGTGACGCCCGCCGCTCGCAGCAGGCTCGCCGCGACCCGTGACGCGAATGTTGGCCCCGGACAAGTGACGATCGGCACGCCGGCCCACAGCGCGTCGCTCGCCGTCGTGTGCGCGTTGTAGGGCAGGTTGTCGAGAAAGAGATCGGCGTGCTGGATGCGCAGCAGGTGGCGCTCGTACGGCCACTTCGGCGCGAAGATCACCCGCTCGCGCGCCACACCGCGCGCTTGCGCCTCGCGCCACAGGTTGTGTTTCGCCTGCAGGTTGGCATCCAGCAGCCAGAGCACCGAGTTCGGCACGGCCTGCAACAGGCGGCACCAGACGTCGAAGATCTCGGGCGTGATCTTGTACGTGTTGTTGAAGCAGCAGAACACGAACGCGTTATCCGGCAGTCCGCAATCCGCGCGCGGCGGCGGCGGGCCGGTCGGCCGGGTGTCGTCGTTCGGCTGGTAGCTGTCGGGGAGGTAGGCGAACTTCTCCGTGTAGTCATCCGCCATGCTCGGCGGCGTGACCACCGGATCCGTGACGATGTAGTCGATGAAGGGGGCGCCCATCGTCCCCGGATACCCGAGGTAGTTGACCTGGATCGGCGCCGGACGGAAGGCGAGGACTTCGGGGCGCGCGTTCAGCGTGTAGCCCTTCAGATCGATCAGCAGGTCGATGCCGTCGGCGCGGATGCGCTCGGCGGTCGTGCGCGCGCTTTCGTGCTGAACGTCGACGAAGTGTTCGACGGCCGCTTCCAGACGCCTGCGCATCGGCGAACCGTCATCCGGTCCGTACGAGTACGCGAACACCTCGAAGGCGCTGCGATCGTGCAGTTCGAGCACGCGCGCCATCAGATAGGCGGTCGCGTGGCTGTGAAAGTCGTTCGAGAAGTAGCCGACGCGGATGCGGCCGGGGCGCCGCCGGGCGGCGCCGACCGGCGGCAGCGGCTGCACGTGTCCGGTGCTACGCGCGCAGTGCGCCTGCGCCGTGCGCAAGTGCTGCTGCGCCGAGGCGCCGGGGACCGAAAGATGCATGAACGGGACCGGCGCCGGGCCCGCCCCCGCCGCGCACAACTCGGCCAGACGCGTCGTCGCCTCGTTCAGACCCTCCCATTTGCACGCCGACAGGCCGAGGTGGATCAGGCTGCACAGCAGATAAGGGTTGTTCGCATCCAGCGCCACCGCCGTTCGCTGACACTCCCACGCCGCCTCCGGCATGTCCAGGCCCTTGAACGCGTCGCTGAGCGCGATGTACGTCTTGATCGCAGTCGGTTCCAGACGCGCCGCCTGCAGCAGCGGTTCGATCGAAGCGCGCATCTGTCCGGCTCTCTGCAACGCCAGACCGCGCTCGGTGAGTACGGTCGCCCGCTCCGCGTCGGTGCCGACGCGTGCGTCGAGCGCGGCGGCCGCCTGCTCATGCAGTCCGGACTCGTTCAGACACAGGCCGAGCATGCGTCGCGCGAGCGCCGAATCGGGGTCGAGTGCTACCGCGCGACGCGCGGCTTCGATGGCGCTCTCGGCGCGGCCCAGCTTGCGTCTTGCCTGGGCCAGGTTGAGCCAGAACACGGCGTCCTTGGGCGAGCGCTCGATGGCCGCCTCGAATGCCCGCGCCGCCTCGTCCCAGCGGCCTTGCCGCATCAGGGCGAGGCCCTGCTGGTATTTCTTTTCCGCCTTCGGGACGACCTTGAGCGGTCGCTGCGCGGCCCCCGCCGCAATGCTGTTGCGCATGTGAATTCGTCGTCGAGCCGGACACAACCGGCGAATGCGGCGACTCTATTCGTCACGGCACGGCGGCGACGAACCAAAAAGGAAAAGCAATCGCGCCCAATTCGGGTGCGATTGCGGGCCGGCCCGCGATCAGGGTGGACTCGGCGTTCAGCGGGTCAGCGCGGTCGCCTCGCTCAGATCTCGCTCGGAAAGTCCGGCACGTCGGACGCGGGCGCCTGACCGCCGTACGGATACATCTCGGCCCACGCCTGCGCATACTGCGTGCCGGTGCCGATCCAGGCGACGGTGCCGACCGACAGCGCCGCCGTGTACAGCGCGGCGACGCGCTCGCCGAACTTCTCTTCGCAGCGGATGCGTACGGCCGACAGCAGGTGCAGGTGCCCCTCGACGTAGCGCCGCTCGACGACGCGCATGCCCTTGGCGTACGGCAGCAGCGACTCGGGCAGGCCGGCGATGCCACGGCTGCCGTTGCGTGTGCGCGCCGAGGTGTCCTCGAACCACACGAACAGTTCCGTCACACGTGCCGGCGCGGACTGCGGCGCGTCGTGCGGCTGATGCATCTGCTCGGCGAGCGGGCGGGTGGCGAATTCGGCCAGTTGCTTGACGAGTTCGAGGCGGGTCATCGTGCTTCCCGGAGGGTTGCGCCTGAGAACGGGCGTTGTTCCGGGGAATCGGCGGCCGCACGCGGCACTTGAGTCCGTGCGTCGGGCGCCGTGCAATTAAACGGCGATCGGCGGCCAATTCGGCGATTGCACGCGAGACCGCCGCCTGACCGCAAGGCGGGATCATCCCGTGCCCTGCTGTCGCGATCGCTGCTGCCGCGACGCCGGCGTCCTTCAGATCGTGGGGCGTCGCGTCATGCTATGCGCCGTTCAGCGCTTGCGGCTGCCGTCTCGTCATCCCGAGCACAGCGAGGGATCTCGGCATAGCGAGTGTTAGAGATTCCTCGCCCTAGCTCGACGCCAGGCTTTGCCATGGCGAGGGTGATCGGCACGGCGTCACTCGCGCACATGTCCAACGATGGCGCCGGCCTCTCTCGGAAATGACAGGCAAGAACCGGCTCGGAATGACGAGGCGAAAGCGGCTCGAAATGACCCCGGCACGTCATCCCGAGCGAATGCGAGGGATCTCGGCCGAGCGATCTGACGAGATTCCTCGCCGGTGGCTCGGAATGACACGCAAGAAAACGGCCGGGAACGACGCGCGAGATCGGTACGGCGGCGAGATCGGTACGGCGTCGCGCGCGGCGTCGGATCGGAAGGGCCACGCGCGGCCAACTGCCGTTGTTTCTGAAGGCTGCCTCGTGCCGCTGCGCGGGTCCACCCTAAAGTAAGCGTGCGCGGCGGCCGATATCAAACGATTGGGCCGTGATGCGGCTCGAATAATGGCGGCGAAGCTCGCGTGATCGCCCGCGCGGGCCGCCGCCACCATGGCCGATTCGGAACAGTCCGCACAGGAACGCAACCTACCGCCGTCAGCGAAACGGCTTCAGGACGCGCGCCGCGAAGGCCAGGTGCCGCGCTCGCGCTACCTGGCGCATCTGCTGATCCTGGGGGGTGCCGCCGGGCTGTTCTTCGCGCTGGCTGAGCCGCTGCTCGCCGCCGCGCGCCGCATCGTCACCCGCGGGTTGACTTTCGATGCCACGGCTGCGACCGATGCGTCGCGCATGACCGAGCGGCTGGCCGAGCTCGCCGGCGCCGGTCTGCTGGCCGTGCTGCCGTTCGTGGCGGCGATGCTGCTCGCAGCGCTGGCTGCCCCGCTTGCGGTCGGCGGCTGGAACTTCGCGCCGCAGGCCGCCGTACCCAAGTTCGAACGCCTCAGCCCAATCAAGGGCTTCGGCCGGATGTTTTCGCTGCCGGCGCTGATGGAACTGGCCAAGGTCATGCTGGTGGCGCTGCTGCTCGGTGTCGTCGGCGCGTGGTATGTGACGAGCCATATCGAGCAGTTTGCGGGGCTCGCCGGCGAGAGCCTGCCGCGGGCGCTCGCGCACTTTGGCCGGCTCGCACTGACCGCCTTTGCGCTGCTTGCGGCGACGATCGCGGTGGCCAGCGCGATCGACGTGCCGTTCCAGCTCTTCCAGCACCACAAGCAACTGAAGATGACGCTGCAGGAGGCACGGCAGGAAGAGAAGGAAACGCAGGGCGACCCCCACATCAAGGCGCGCATCCGCGGCGCGCAGCGCGAGATGGCGCGCAAGCGGATGATGGCCGCGGTGCCGAAGGCCGACGTGGTCGTCACCAACCCGACGCACTTCGCGGTCGCGCTGAAATACGTCGAGAGCCGCCACCGCGCGCCGGTCGTCGTCGCCAAGGGCACGGACGCGGTCGCCGAGCGCATCAAGGCGCTGGCCCGCGCGAACGCGGTGCCGCAGCTCGAAGCGCCGCCGCTGGCGCGCGCGCTGTACCGCCACGTCGAGATCGGCGCGGAAGTCCCCGCGGCGCTGTACGCCGCGGTCGCGCAGGTGCTGGCCTACGTCTATCAACTGAAGCGCTACGCCGCCGGCGCCGCCCCGCGCCCGGTGGAGCCGCGGGAAATCGAGGTGCCGGAAGGCATGGATCCGTGGGCGCCGCGGGCGGTGGCATGAAAAGCGATGCAGCATCGTGGACACAGCGGGCGCAACCGGAATGGTCGGACATGCGGCGGCGCCCGCTCGATACGCTCGGTGTACTGCAACGGCAGGACATGGGGGCAGCCCCGCCTCCCAGGCGCTCGGCGTGATGGTGGCGGTCTCGCGATGAAGGTTCTGCAGGTCGCATTCGCTCCTTCAGCCGTGTGCGCCGCGCCGAGGCAGCCGCTCGCGCTGCCGCTTTCCGTCATCCCGAGCCGAAGGCGAGGGATCTCGACGCTGCGTGTGACCGGGGATTCCTCGCCTATGGCTCGGAATGACGATCAGAAGCGGGCTCGGAATGACCCTGGGCTGTCATCGCGAGCGAATGCGAGGGATCTCGGCGGCGCGAATCGGGGAGATTCCTCGCCTACGGCTCGGAATGACAAGGGGAAACCGGCGCGGAATGACAAAGGGAAGCCGGCGCGGAATGACGAGCAGACGCCGGCTCGAAGTGGCAGCGGCAACTCGGCTCGGCATGACCTTGGGCTGTCATCGCGAGCGAATGCGAGGGATCTCGGCGGCGCGAACCGGGGAGATTCCTCGGCTACGGCTCGGAATGACAATCAGAAACCGGGTCGGAGTGACGACAGGGTGTCATCCCGAGCGAATGCGAGGGATCTCGGCGGCGCGGACCGACGGCATTCCTCGCTTAGGGCTCCGAATGCCGTGCGGAAGCCGGCTCCGCATGACACGCAAGGCGAGGCGATATGAACTCGTTCGCTGCGCTGCTGAACCATCCGGCCGTTCGCGCCGTCCCCTGGCAGGCGCTCGCGGTGCCGCTGCTGGTCTTCATGGTGCTCGCCATGATGATCGTGCCGCTGCCGCCGTTCCTGCTCGATCTGCTGTTCACGTTCAACATCGCGCTGGCGCTGATCGTGCTGATGGTCGCGGTGTACACGCGCAAGCCGCTGGAGTTCGCGGCCTTTCCGGTCGTTCTGCTGCTGACCACACTGATGCGGCTGTCGCTGAACGTGGCCTCGACCCGGGTCGTGCTGACCGAAGGGCATACGGGGTCGGACGCCGCCGGCAAGGTGATCGAGGCGTTCGGCCACTTCGTGATCGGCGGCAACTTCGCGGTCGGCCTGATCGTGTTCGCGATCCTGGTCGTCATCAACTTCGTCGTCGTCACCAAGGGTGCCGGCCGCATCGCCGAAGTCGCTGCGCGCTTCACGCTGGACGCGATGCCGGGCAAGCAGATGGCGATCGACGCCGATCTGAACGCCGGCATCATCGACGACAAGGAAGCCAAGCGCCGCCGCGCCGAGATCGCGCAGGAGGCCGACTTCTACGGCGCGATGGACGGCGCCTCCAAGTTCGTCCGCGGCGACGCGATCGCCGGCATCCTGATCCTGTTCATCAACGTGATCGGCGGATTGGCGATCGGCACGCTGCAGCACGATCTGCCACTTGCAGCCGCGGTCAACAACTACGTGCTGCTGTCCATCGGCGACGGCCTGGTCGCGCAGATCCCGGCGCTGGTGATCTCGATCGCGGCCGGCCTGATCGTCGCGCGCGTCGGCAAGGAAGACGCCGATATGGGCGCGCAGATGCTCGGCCAGATGTTCTCTGCGCCGCGCGTGCTTGGCATCACCGCCGCGATCCTCGGCGTGCTCGGCGTCATACCCGGGATGCCGTGGTTCGTGTTCCTGCTGCTCGCCGCCGCCTGCGGGTACGCCGCGTGGTGGCTCGCGCAGCGCGCCAAGCAGGCGCAGACGCAGGCGGTGCAGGCCGCGCCGGCCGAGGCGGTGCCCGCGCAGGACGCCTCGTGGGAGGACATCGTTCCGGTCGACGTGCTGGGGCTCGAAGTCGGCTACCGCTTGATCCCGCTCGTCGACAAGGGGCAGGACGGCGAGCTGCTCAAGCGCATCAAGGCGATCCGCAAGAAGTTCGCGCAGGACATCGGTTTCCTGCCGCCGCCGGTGCACATCCGCGACAACCTCGAGCTGAAGCCCTCGGCGTACCGCGTACTGCTCAAGGGCGTGGTCATCGGCGAGGGCGAGGCGTTCAACGGCATGCTGCTTGCGATCAATCCGGGCGGCCTCGGTGGCGAACCCAGGCAGACCGTGCCCGGCACGCCGACCCGGGACCCGGCGTTCGGCCTGCCGGCGATCTGGATCGAGCCCCGCACGCGCGATGCGGCGCAGGTGCTCGGTTACACGGTCGTCGACTGTGCCACCGTGATCGCCACCCACATCAATCACCTGCTGCAGTCGCACGCCGGTGCGTTGCTCGGCCGCCAGGAAGTGCAGGCGCTGATCGAGCACATCGGCAAGTTCGCGCCGAAGCTCGTCGACGACGTGGTGCCGAAGCTGATCCCGCTGTCGACGCTGCAGCGCGTGCTGCAGAACCTGCTCGACGAAGGCGTGCCGATCCGCGACATGCGCACGATCGTGGAAACGCTCGCCGACGCCGCGCAGCGCACCACCGACGCACTCGAGCTCACCGCGCAGGTGCGCAGCGCGCTGCGCGCTTCGATCGCGCAGACGCTGTTCGGCACCACGCGCGAACTGTCGGTGATCGCGCTCGACCCCGAGCTGGAGAAGGTGCTCGTGCAGTCGGTCAGCGGCAGCGGCAACGACACGCCCGCGATCGAGCCCGGGCTGGTGGATCTGATCCAGCGCGGTGCGGCGCAGGCCGCGCAGCGGCAGGAGGACATGGGCCTGCCGCCGACGCTGCTGGTGCCCGATCGACTGCGCGTTCCGCTCGCGCGGCTGCTCAAACGCGCTGCACCGCGCCTGCGCGTGCTCGGCCACGCCGAAGTGCCGGAAATCAGCACGATCCGCGTCAGCACGGTGCTGGGAGGGGCCGCGTGAAAACGACGGCATTCGCCGGCCAGGACTCGCCGGCGCGCGCGGCGGAGATTGCTTGCTCCGGCGCGAGGCCGTGGCTCGGAATCGCGAGCCGAAGGCGGCTCTGGCTGTCGAGCGCAAGCCGGCGCGCAACTGCGGGGATGAACCGAGCCGGAGTGGTTGTCATCCCGAGCAAACGCGAGGGATCTCGGTCGTGCGTACCAACGCGATGACTCGCCCGACGCCAGGACCGGGTGCGGAGCGCCCGTCGGTCGGGTATCGCGGCCGACCGGGGATGACTGTCGGGCGAGCGTCATAAGCATTCACGAGCGTCAACTTTCTTTGCGGGGGCCGAAATGACCATCAAACGTTATGTCGCCGCGACCGCGCGCGAGGCGATGCGCGACGTGCGGCGCGATCTCGGCGACGAGGCCGTCATCGTGTCGAACAAGCGCGTCGGCCGGCACGTCGAGATCATCGCCGCGGCACCGGACGCGATGGAGGCGCTGGTCGAGGCCGGCGCGCGGCCGCGCGCATCGGCGCCGCGCGGCGCGCCCCG
>JBBIQI010000113.1:0-11418 GCA_037442465.1 Burkholderiales bacterium | reverse complement strand
TGATTCACCGAGACAGAACGCACGCAAGCGGGGGCGACCTCGTGAAATATCCGGGTTAACCCGCCTCGGCCGCGCCGCCGCGCGCGCGCAGCGCCTTGATGCCGTGCTCGATTCGCTCGGCCACTTCGCGCTCGCGCTGCAGCGCGCGCAGCGTGCCGTTGGCTTCCTGCAGCGTGAACTCCAACCGTGCAAGCCGCTCACCGACATCGTCGACGATGGCGCGCTGCTCGCTCAGCAGTTCCAGGTTCGCATGGATGTCGCCGAGCATGTGGCTGATGCCCTCGGCGCGCGACTGCACTTCCTCCACGAGCTTGCGGCGTGCTTCGATCGACTCGATCTTGTCGTCGGTGTCCGCGAGCCGCCCGATCAGACCTTCGACCTTGGTGCGCAGTTCGGCCACCACGCCGCGCTGCTCGCTTACGTACTGCAGGTCGGCCCTGCTGCGGGCGCTGATCTGCCGGATGTTGTCGACCTCGGCCTTGACGGCTTGCACCATCGACTCGTGATCGGCGAGCGCCTGGATCATGCGCTCGACCGCCTCGCTCGTGCAGGCGAGCTCGTCGAGCCTGCTTTCGATCGCGGCGACCTTTTCGCCGCTGGCCACGAGCTGTGCGACGCGCTGCTCGAGCGCACTGGCCAGCGTCTGCGCGCGCCGGATCTGCTCCTCGGCCGCGTCGGTCTGCGACACGGCGTCACGCTGGGCGCCGCGCACGCGCGCCAGCTCGGCCAACAGCTGCTCCTTCAACTCGGTCGCGCGGGTCAGCTCGTCGCTGACGCCGCGGACCTGGGCAAGCTGCTCGGCGGTTGCGGCGGCGAGCGTCTTGCTCTGCTCGACGAGGCCGGTCAACTGCGCGCGCTGCTCGCGCACCGTCGCTTCGTCGACACGGATCGCAGCGGCCATCTGCTGCGCTCGCTCGAGCGTCTGCTGCAGTGTGGCGACCTGCGCGCCGAGCGGCACAACGCGCGCTTGCAGCGTCGCTACGCCGTCGAGCTTGCACTGCGCGTCGGCCACCTGCGCGGCGACCGTGTCGCACAGGTTTTGCAAGCTCTCCAGTTCCGCGCGGCGCGCCAGTTGCGCGGCGAGTTTCTGCTCGACGTCGGCGGCGACCGTGCGCAGGCCGTCGACCCGGGCCTCGAGCTTCTCGACGAACTGCAGCCGCGCGCCGACGTGGTCTACCTGCGCGTCGAGGGCGGCGGCGAGTTCGCCGAGGCGGGCGGCCGCCTCGGCGCCGTGGTCGACCCGCGCCAGCTTGCCCAGCACTTCGTCCAGCCGCGCCTGCAGTTCGGGAGTGCGGGCGAGCATTTCGGTCGTGCGTTCGGCGAACGCTTCCAGCGCGGCGCGGTCGAGCGCCAGCTTGTCGCGCAGCGCCGCGGCCTCGCCATGCGCACGGTGAAACTCGGCCAGTTCGCCGCGCACCGCCTGCAGATCCTGCTGCGCGCGCAGCAGGTTTTCGTGCTGGGCGGCCGTGCGCCTGCCGAGTGCCTCGACCTGCGCCAACTGGTCGGACAACGAATCGAGCTGGCTCTGCCTGTGTGCGAGCGCCTCCGCATTCGCGGTCAGCGCCGCGAACGTGTTCGACAGCGTCTGTGCCTCGCGCTGCAGCGCGGCCAGATCGCCGTCCTTGTCCAGCACGCCTTGCACCCGCGCTTCCGTCTCGCCCACTGCCTTGGCGAGCGCCTTGAGCCGCTCGTCGAAGGCGTCGACTTCCTTCTTGTCGAGCGCAAGACGCTCCAGCGTCGCGCGCATGGACTGCGCCAGCGCGCGGCTCTCGCCATCGAGCCGCTGCGACTCGCGCACGAACTCGTCGCGCGCCACGGTGGCCGCAGCCAGCTCGGCCGACGTCGCGCGCGCCAACTGCTCGATGCGCGCCACGGTTTCTTCGGCGCGCCGGATCTGGTCAGCGCCGTCGGCAAGCTTGGCGATCTGCGCATCCATCGCCCAGACCATCTCGTTCAAGCGCGCCGCTTCGAGCACGGCGCGTTCGACCGCGAGCTTTTGCGCCTCCAGCGCCTTGCCCTTGTGGGCGACGTGCTCGGCCAGCGCGTTCAGCGCGGTCAGCCGTTGCTCGGTGCTCTTGGCGAGCTCCTGCAACTGGGTAAGCGATTCGAGCTTGCCCTCGATCTCGGCCACTGCGCCGCGCGCGGCGTCGGCGTCGCCGCGGGCGTCGCCCGCGTGCTTGCGAATCGCCTGCATCTCGCGTCGCAGTTCGGACTCCGCACGGCGCAGCTCGTCGAGTTCGCCCTTGAGCGCGATCGCGCCGCCGACCGACTGCCCCATTTCGGCGGTCACCTGGCGTAGCCGCTCGCGCAGCGCCTCCAGCCGCTCGCTCTCGCGCTGCAGTTCGTCCAGCGTGGCGTGCGCCTCGCGCGAGCGTGCGGCGATCTCGTCGGCCGCCTGGCGCATCTGCTGTACGCCGCCGTCGGGGGCGGTCATCGCTTCTGCGGTGCGCCTGGCCTCGGCGACCTGGGCCAGCAGCCCGCTCATGCGCGACTCGAGCTGCTCGAAACTCCGCGTGCATTCCTCGTACGCGCCCACCGTCTTGGCGAGCTTGTCGCAACGGCGCGTGACCTCGTCGGCCTTGATGCGCAAGTCGTCGAGGGTGCGGCTCGTGCGTGCGAGCGCCGGCGCCGTGCCATTGATCTGCTCCAGCATCGCGGCGAGCCGGGCGCGTTCGTCGCGCGCCTGCTCGACCAGCGTCCGCAGGTCTCCCTGCGCTTGCTTGCGCTCACTGCCGTTCCTGAAGATCGTGTCGAGCATCTGAGCTCCCGGTCGTGGCCACGGGGATAAGCGCGCCGAGGCGTGCGGCAACGCGGTTGCCGGATCCGCGCCCTCCGTATGGGCGGATCTCGTCGGTGATCGTGGTCCAGGGGCCGTCGGCGTATAGGCGGGAAAAGGCCGTCATTCCCGGCGTTCATCCGGTCATGGCGGTGCGGTGACGGTTCGACGCCGCGATGCCGCGCCGCACGTGCGGATGCCGCGAAGGCGCCTCAGCGCCCGCGCATCAGCGGGCCAGAACAACGCGGGCCGGCATGCGTCGCGGCCGACGGCATCCGCTACCGCAACTCCGGCGGCAGCGTGCCGGCCGCCTTGCGGCGTTCGTACTCGGCGTCGAGTTCCGCATCGGTCTTGTAGTGCGGGACCTTGAACAGATACCGCTTGTAATTCTGGATCCGGTGCGGGACGTCCTTGGTCTCTTCTTCCCAGTACCTGTCGCCGAGCGCGACGTTGTTGCTTGCGTCCAGCAGCCAGCCACGCCTGGAGCGTTCGCTGCCGAACAGGTACAGCCGTCCCGCGTAGATTGTGAACACCTCGGCGCCGATGTTGGCCTTCAGCGCGTACGGCGCACCGCTGGCGCAGAAGCCGGCGTACGCGGGTTCGTAACGCGCCGGGCTCCGCAGGAACTCCGCGCGATGCTCGTTCGAGGCGAAACGGTAGGTAACGCCGTTGTAGTCGGCCTTAATGTCGGGGCGCCCCCTGACGGGCTTGCCCTGCGTGAAGTAGGCGACCGGATCGTTGCCGCGAAGCATCAACTTGGCGTCGGCTCCTTCGCTGACGGTGTTTTGCACGGTGCCGCAGCCGGCGAGCAACATGGCCGCGGCGATCAGGATCAGACCAGGCGAACGCATCTAGGCTGTCCGGTTGCTCGTCCGCAGCGCTGCAAGATGCCGACGCGCGGATGGCGATCGGTTCCTCTCTCGACAACGCCCCAATCTGTCGGGACCCCAGCCTGCGAGTGCGTCTTGCTCTCGCTGCCCCCCGTGTTGTCATCCCGAGCCTTGCGAGGAATCTCGGCGCTTCGCGCGGGACTGATTCCTCGCTTTTTACTCGGAGCGACGGGGGTGTCCGCCATGCCGTGACAGCCGTACCTCGTCCGGAATGTCAGTGGTGTTCGGTTCCGCGTGACGGCGGTGATCGCTTCGGACTGACCACGGGCAAGGGACCCGGATGCCGGACGGCTGGCACGTGTCACGACGATCGCAGTGCTCACGCGGCGGCCATCTTCGCCGCCATCGCGTTGCCCGCGCGCGCGAAGGCCTTGCGGCCGAGCACGCCGCTGATCCACTGGCCGATGGCGACGACTTTCGCCAGATCGATGCCGGTGTCGATGCCGAGGCCGTGCAGCATGTACAACACGTCCTCGGTGGCGACGTTGCCGGTCGCACCTTTGGCATACGGACAACCGCCGAGCCCGGCGACACTGGTGTCGAAGCTCGCGATGCCCATCTCCAGGCACGCGTAGATGTTGGCGAGCGCCTGACCGTAAGTGTCGTGGAAGTGGCCCGATACGTCGGCGATGTCGTAGACGCCGAGCGCGGCCTGCATCGCCGCCTGGCTCGCGCGCGGGGTGCCGACGCCGATCGTGTCCGCCACGCCCACGTGCTGCACCCCGATGTCCTTCATCAGCCGGGCCACGCGCGCGACCGCCTCCGGCCTGACCTCGCCCTGATAGGGGCAGCCGAGCGCGCAAGAGATCGCGCCACGCACGCGCATGCCGTGCTCGCGGGCCGCCTGCACGACCGGGCGGAAACGCTCGATCGACTCGGCGATCGAGCAATTGATGTTCTTCTGCGAAAACGCCTCGCTCGCCGCGCCGAAGACGACCACTTCGTCGGCTTTCGCCGCCAGCGCACCTTCGAACCCTTTCATGTTCGGCACCAGCACCGAGTACACGACGCCGGGCCTGCGTCGGATGCGCGCCATCACGGAGGCGGCGTCGGCCATCTGCGGCACCCATTTCGGTGAAACGAAGGAGGTGACTTCGATCGCGCCGAAGCCGGCTTCGGTCAAGCGGTCGACCAGCTCGACCTTCACGTCGGCCGGGATCGTCTGCGCCTCGTTCTGCAGCCCGTCGCGCGGGCCGACTTCGACGATGCGAACGCGCGAGGGAAGCAAGCTCATGGCGTTGATCTCGTGAATCGACGCGCCGATGTTACTCGGGCGACGACCGCGCGAAGACTCCCGGCGCGAGCTGCTGGCGCGCTGCGCCTGCGGCGATGCCGGGTGCGCTCGCCCACGCGGCCGAATCCGGGTCGCCCGCGTCGCTGCCGCCGGCGACGGTGGGCAAGTGCGGTCGCCGCTGGTCGGTTCGTCGACGCCCTGTGCTAGCGCTGTGCGTTGTTGTCCGGGTGCCTGCGGTTGACGCGATCGCTCGCGCCTCGTTGCTGCGACGGCGGGGCGAGCGCGGCGAAGCGACAGGCCAACGCGGTCCCAGCCTTGGCCTCGATCGGGACAATGGTGACGGGCTAAGTTAGTCCACGCTTCTCAGAAGTAAGTCGCTACGTAAGGAGAAAAACGGTCTACCCAAATGCCGGGAAATGTTCCCTTCCATTCGCCCCGGGTTTGGCCATAGTGCTGGGGCACTGGCCGCGCGCCTGCGGCGCGCTGCGACGTCCATGAAGACGAGAGGAAGAACCATGTTGAAGCTTTCACGACTCCTGTGCGCGGTCGCGCTCGGCGCGCTGTTGGCGGCGTGCGGCGGCGGCAGCACGAACAACGACGCGGCTGTGACCGATCAGGTCACCGTCAGCGGCACGATCACGGGCTTGGGTGCGGCCGCCATCGACGGTGTCACTTACGACGACAGCCAGGCGGTCGTCGCGCTCGATGTCGATCCGCGCGCCGAGACGCCGGCCACGCTGGCGGACCTGAAGGTCGGTGTGCAGGTCGAAGCCACGATCGAGGCCGGCAAGCTCGCCAAGGTCTTCGTGCGCGCCACCGCCGTCGGTCCGGTGGAATCGATCGATCTGGCCGCGAGCACGTTCAAGGTCGTCGGGCAGACCGTGAAAGTCATCGCCAGCGGCGACGGCATGACCATGTTCGAGGGCGCTACCGGGCTGGCCGACCTCAAGGTCGGCGACTGGGTCGAAGTGCACGGCACGATCGACGCCGACAGGAACATCGTCGCCACGCGCGTCGAGGTGGAGAACCCCGCCGGCGAGATCAAGGTGCGTGCCGGCGGCATCGCGACGAACGTCGACGACACGGCCAAGACCTTCAAGCTCGGCGAGCTCACGGTCGACTACAAGGACGCAGTGATCAAGCCCGACGGCGCGAAGATCGAAAACGACGTGCTGGTCTTCGTCTACAGCGATCGACTGCCGGTCGGCAACACGCTGACGGCTAAAGCGGTGCGCGTGGCCAAGCCGTCGCCCATCGGCCGGCGCTTCGTCGTCGGCGGGCTGGTCACCGACGCCAGTGCCGACGGCAAGACGTTCAAGGTCAACGGCATCGCGGTGGATGCGAGCGCCGCCGAGCTGAAGGGCGGCCAGAACCCGACCTTCGCCGACATCAGGAACATGGCGCTGGTGCGCGTCGAAGGCACACTGGCGGGAAGCGGCGGCGCGGTGACGCTCAAGGCCGCGCGCGTTTGGATCATTCCGG
The DNA here is from genome assembly GCA_037442465.1 of Burkholderiales bacterium. Lineage (GTDB taxonomy): Bacteria > Pseudomonadota > Gammaproteobacteria > Burkholderiales > Burkholderiaceae_F > DSNY01. The sequence goes on along the minus strand of JBBIQI010000113.1, from coordinate 5,036 downwards.
CCTCCGAGCAGCGGCGGATCGTGCTCGCGGGTCAGGTCACCGATTTCGTCTCGGCGGCGAGCTTCCGGGTGCGTGGCACGCCGGTCAACGCCGACACGGCCACGTTCAGGAACGGCGGCAAGGACGACCTGAAGGATGGCGCGTTCGTGCTGGTCAAGGGCCGCATCGACGGCGACGTGGTCCGCGCCGACGAGGTGATCTTCGGCGTGCCGCCGAAGGACGTCGCGTTCCGGCTGCTCGGTGTCGTCAAGGACTTCGATGCGGCCGTGCGGACCTTCACGCTGCTCGGCATCCCGATGAAGCTGGCCGACGGCGCGACGTTCGAGGGCGGCACGCTGGCCGACTTCGGCAACGGCGATCTGATCGAAGTCAGGGGCGCGTTCGACGGCACGGCGTTCGTCGTGACCGCGGTCCGGTTCGTCAGCGGCATGCCGCCGGCGATCTTCGCCGAAGGCGTGATCGCCAACCTGACCGCGGCGAGCTTCGATCTCAACGGCGCGACGTTCAAGCTGGTGCCGACCACGCAGATCGTCAACGGCCCGCTAGCCAACGGGCAGCACGTCGAAGTGGTTGCGCACTGGGTCGGCGGCGAGGTCGTCGCCGACCGCGTCGAAGTGCAGACACCCGGCGCGTTCGCGCGCCTGCTGGGGCCGATCAGCGACTTCGTGTCGAAGGCGAACTTCAAGGTGCTCGGCGTCGCGGTCGATGCGAGCGCGGCGATGTTCGAAGGCGGCACCGAAGCCGATCTCGCCAACGGTCGATTCGTGCGTGTGATCGGCGCGCTCGATGCCGGAACGGTCAGGGCCACCAGCGTCAGGATCCTGCGCTAACACCCCAAGCCGTCCGATGCCGACGCCGCTGCGCGTCGACGCGCCGCGGCGTTTGGGCGCCTTCAACCCCCTCGCGCAAGGGGGCAGAGGGATCTTCAAGCGCGACCGAAGCTCAATACCCCCGCTGCAAGTCCACGACCCCCGTGATCGGCTCGCCGCGCTGCAGTCGCAGGATCTTGTCCGCGATCTGCGCGACGCTCGGCTCCATTTCCGTGACGGCAGCGACGTGCGGGGTGACAAGAATCTCCGGCCGCTGCCAGAACGGATGACCGGCCGGCAGCGGTTCGGTGTCGAACACGTCGAGCGTGGCGCCGCCGAGCTTGCCGGCGTCGAGCAGCGCGAGCAGATCGGCCTCGACCAGGTGCGCGCCGCGGCCGACGTTGACCAGGTGCGCGCCGTCGGCGAGCCGCGCGAGGTTTGTGCGGTTCAGAATCGCGCGATTGTCCGCAGTCAGCGGCAGGACGCTGACGAGCACGTCGAGCCCGTCGAGAAAGCTCGCGAACTCCGCGTCGCCCGCGCGGCAGTCGACGCCTTCGATCGCATGGCGCGTGCGCGCAAAGCCGCGCACCGCGAAGCCGTGCGCGGCCAGCTTGCGCGCGATCGCGCCGCCGAGCACGCCCAGCCCCAGCACGCCAACCGTGAAGTTCGACCTGGGCCGCAGCAGCTCGGCCTGCCAGCGCGCGTGGCGCTGGTGGCCCGCATAACGGTCGAAGCCGCGATACACGCGCAGCACGGCCGTCAGCACGTACTCGGCCAACGCCCCCGCCATTCCGGCGTCCTCCAGCCGGACCAGCAGCGCATCGCGCGGCAGCGCCGGCATCGCCAGCAGCGCATCGACGCCGGCGCCGAGATTGAAGATCGCGCGCAGCCGCCGCTGCTCTTCGAACAGCGCCGGCGGCGGCCGCCAGACGATCGCGATGTCGGCCTGCGGCGCGAGCGGATCGGCCTGCAGCCTGGCCGCATCGCGCCACCACAGATCCGCATCCGGCAGCGCGGCGCGCAGCGCCTCCAGCCACGCCGGCGCGTGCATCTCGCGCGCGCACAGCACGATGCGCGTCGGCACGGCCTATCCTGCGGCAGGCGCGCCGCGCGCGCACGCCGCCATCGCCTCGCCGCGCGCATCGAGCGGCCGCGTCGGTGCTGAGGGAGCCGGGGCTTCGCGCATGCCGAACCTGGATGCTCAGTGCGGCGAGCGCGTGAACGCCACCAGCGCCGCGCCTTCGGCTACCTGCTCGCCGACACCGTAGAAGAAGTCGTCGACCGTGCCGTCGGCGGGCGCGATGATCGTGTGCTCCATTTTCATCGCCTCCATCACCAGCAACGGCGTACCTTTTGCGACGCGCGCGCCGCGCGCGACGTGGATCGCGATCACGCGTCCGGGCATCGGCGCCGCGAGCCCGCCGTTGTCCAGCTCGCTTTCGCCGGCGTGCGCGATCAAGTCCACGAGCGTCAAGACCCGGTGGCGGCCGTTGGCGAAGACGTGCAGGTCGTCGTCGTCGCGAATCACGTCGGCGGCGAACGCGCGGTCGGCGAAACGCACTTCGAGCCGCGTGCCGCGCGCCGCGGCGATCGCCAGCGGCGCGTGCAGCGCGCCGTGACGAAAGACGTAGCCGTCGCGCGTGTACTCGAGTTCGACGTCGTGCACGCCGCGCTCGGACTTGAAGACGATGTCGCGCGTGTAGGTGGTGTTTAGCCGCCAGCCGCGCGCGAGCGACCACGGATCGTTCGTTTCCGCCGCCGTTTCGTCGACCGCGAGCCGCGCGCAGGCGAGCGCGAGCGCGTCGTTGGCCACCGCCGTCTCCGGCGCGAACAGGCGTTCGCGCTCGTGCTCGATCAGCCCGGTGTCGAGCTGCGCCTGCGCAAAGCGCGGATTGGCGACCAGCCGCGCCAGGAAGTCGACGTTGTTCGCCACGCCGACGATGTGCACGTCGGCGAGCGCCGCCGCCAGCCGCGCGAGCGCCTGCGCACGGTCCTCGCCCCAGACGATCAGCTTGGCGATCATCGGGTCGTAATGCGGCGAGATCGCATCGCCCTGCCGCACGCCGCTGTCGATGCGCACCGGCGCGGGTTCGGGCGCGCCGGCGGCCGAGCGCACGAAGGCGACGTGCTCCGGGAGTGCGAGGTGCGACAGCCGCCCGATCGCCGGCAGAAAGCCCTTGTCCGGATTCTCCGCGTATACGCGCACTTCGATCGAGTGGCCGTGGAGCGCCAGCTCGTTTTGCAGCGCCGGCAGGCGTTCGCCGCTCGCCACGCGCAGCTGCCATTCGACCAGATCGAAGCCCGTGATCATCTCGGTCACCGGATGCTCGACCTGCAGCCGAGTGTTCATCTCCATGAAGTAGAACGTGCCGGCGTTGCCGTGCTCGTCGGCCTCGGCGATGAACTCGACCGTACCGGCGCCGACGTAGCCGACCGCCTTCGCTGCGGCGACCGCGGCTTCGCCCATCGCGCGGCGGCGCGCCGCGGTCATGCCGGGTGCGGGCGCCTCTTCGATGACCTTCTGGTGGCGCCGCTGCACCGAGCAGTCGCGCTCGAACAGATACACGCAATTGCCGTGCGTGTCCACGAACACCTGGATCTCGATATGCCGCGGCCGCTGCAGGTATTTCTCGACTAGCACGCGGTCGTTGCCGAAAGAAGCCGCTGCCTCGCGCTGGCACGAGGCGAGCGCCGCGTCGAAGTCCTCGGCGCGCGCGACGATGCGCATGCCCTTGCCGCCGCCGCCGGCGCTCGCCTTGATCAGCACCGGGTAGCCGATGCGGTCGGCATGCGCTTTCAGCAGCGCGGTCGACTGGTCCGCACCGTGATAGCCGGGCACCAGCGGCACGTGCGCCTGCTCCATCAGCGCCTTCGCCTCGCTCTTGCTGCCCATCGCGCGGATCGCCGCCGGCGGCGGGCCGATGAACACGACGCCCGCGTCCGCACAGGCCTGCGCGAAGTCTTCGTTTTCCGACAGGAACCCGTAGCCGGGATGGATCGCCTGCGCGCCGGTGGCCTTCGCCGCGGCGACGATCAGCTCGCTGCGCAGATAGCTTTCGCGCGCGGGCGCGGGTCCGAGCCGCACCGCTTCGTCGCAGGCAGCGACGTGCTTGGCGGCGGCGTCGGCATCGGAATACACCGCGACCGTGCGCACGCCCAGGCGGCGCGCGGTCGCGGCCACTCGGCAGGCGATCTCTCCTCGGTTGGCGATCAGGATCTTCTGGAACATTCCCCTCTGCTCCCCGTCAGTCGCGCCTCGCTTCGTCTCCCTCTGGCCGGATGCGGGCAGAGGGCAGCGGGCGAGCGGTCATCGCCTCGGCCCCTCGCCCCTGCCTCCCACCCCGGCGGGACAGCGCGCCAAGCTCGGCAGCGTTCGCAGTTCATCTCGACTCCGCGACACCCAACACGCGGCCGAACACGCCGCGCAGAAACCGAAAAACCTTCGGCAGCAGCCACACCGCCAGCGCCACGAGCAGACCGACAAGCGCGAGCGCGCCGAGCGGATGCGCGAGCGCGAGCCACAGCAGCGCGCCGACGGCAACATCCTCCGCCGACGACACGGCAAGGTTGGACACCGGCTCCGGCGACGTATTGACAGCGGCGCGGGCACCGGCCTTGGTGAAATGGCTGGTCGCCGCGAGCGAACCGCCGGCGAGCGCGGCGACCGCCGCCCAGACCGCGCTGTCGCCGCCGAACACCGCGGCCGCGAGCGCGGCACCCGCGGGAATGCGGATCAGCGTGTGGATCGCGTCCCACAACGAGTCGATGGCCGGCAGCTTGTCGGCGAAGAACTCGACCGCCATCATCAGTGCCGAGGCGCCCAGCACGAGCGGATGCGCGAGCAGCGCGAGCCCCGGCGGCAGCGCGACCCAGCCCAGATGGCCTGCCAGCCCGACGACGAACAGCACCGCGTACAGGCGGATGCCGCTCGCGAAGCCAAGCACCGAGGCGAGCGCGATCAGTTGCGCGGTGTTGAGCGCCTGCACTTCAGTCCCCCGGCAGCCGCGCTTCGACGGTGCGCGCGCGGATCAGCGTGACGTAGTCCTCGTCCGCGTGCAGGCGCAGAGCGACCCGCAGCGGAAACTCGGCGCGCAGCGCGGGCGGCGCGCCGCTGTGCCGGGCCTCGACGCGCAGTCTCAGCGCACTGCCCTTGGGCGCGGCGCCCAGTTCGCGCGCGAGCCTACGAAAGCGCTCGTGGCTGTCCGCGTCCAGCCCGAACACGCGCGC
>JBBIQI010000112.1:0-11452 GCA_037442465.1 Burkholderiales bacterium | reverse complement strand
CGCCGCGCGCTCGTGCTGCGCGAGTGGCTGTCCGCGGCCGGGCTGGAGGCGCCGTCGCGCGCGCGGCTCGGCGAAATCGTCGATCAGTCGCTGACCGCGCGCGGCGACGCGCGGCTGCTGATCCGCATCGGCGACCAGGAAGTGCGCCGGCATCGCGGCCTGTTGCTGCTGCGGCGAACCACCGCAGCGGCGCGTCGCCACGTGCCGATTTGGTGGCACGGCGAGCGCGAGATCGTGCTGCCCGAGTGGGGCGGGGTGCTGCGCTTCGAGCAGACCGGTGAAGAAGGCTTCGACGCCGACTGGCTGCGCGCCGCGCCGCTGGAAGTGCGCGCGCGCGCGGGCGGCGAACGCTTCAAGCCGCATCCGACACGACCGTCGAAGACGCTGAAGCGGCTGTTCCAGGACGCCGGCGTGGCCGAGTTCGAGCGCGCTTCGCTTCCGCTCGTGTGGCGCGGCGACGATTTGATCTATGTCGCGGGACTCGGCCCGGATGTGCGGATGATCGACAAGGGCGGGAAGCGCGTGCGGCTCGACTGGCGGCCCGATGCCACGCTGCTGGGCGACTGAGCCGGCGCGTCGGCCGGCGTCGGTGCCGGCCCTATAATCCGCAGCTTTTCGCCGCACCCGATAACGGCAGTCACGCAAGGATCATGGCGCTCATCGTTCACAAGTACGGCGGCACGTCGGTCGGCTCGGTCGAGCGGATCAAGAGCGTCGCGCGCCGCGTCGCCAAGTGGCAACGCGCCGGCCATCGGCTCGTCGTCGTCGTCTCCGCGATGAGTGGCGAGACGAACCGGCTGATCGCGCTCGCCAAGGAGATCCAGCCGAACCCGGATCCGCGCGAGCTGGACGTGGTCGCCTCCACCGGCGAGCAGGTCACGATCGGGCTGCTGGCGATGGCGCTGAAGGAGATCGGCCTGAAGGCCAAGAGCTACACCGGTCCGCAGGTGCACGTGCTCACGGACAGCGCGTTCACGAAGGCGCGCATCCTGGAGATCGACGAGAAGAAGATCCGCGCCGATCTGGAGTCGGGGCACGTCGTCGTCGTCGCCGGATTCCAGGGCGTGGACGAGCACGGCAACATCACCACGCTCGGTCGCGGCGGCTCGGACACGTCGGCGGTCGCGCTCGCCGCCGCGCTGCACGCCGACGAGTGCCTGATCTACACCGACGTCGACGGCGTGTACACGACCGACCCGCGCATCGTTCCCGAGGCGCGCCGGCTGCACACGATCACCTTCGAGGAAATGCTCGAGATGGCGAGCCTGGGCTCGAAGGTGCTGCAGATCCGTTCGGTCGAATTCGCCGGCAAATACAAGGTGCCGCTGCGCGTGCTGTCGAGCCTGACCGATCCCGACATGCCGCTCGCCGAGGAAGCCAACTCGGGCACGCTGATCACGTTCGAGGAAGACACGAAGATGGAAAAGGCCGTCATTTCTGGTGTGGCGTTCTCGCGCGACGAGGCGAAGATCACGTTGACGCGCGTGCCCGACCGTCCCGGCATCGCCTACCAGATCCTGGGGCCGATCGCCGAGGCGAACGTCGACGTCGACATGATCGTGCAGAACATCAGTGTCGACGGCATGACCGACTTCTCGTTCACAGTTCATCGCAACGAGTACGCCAAGGCGATGGACGTGCTCGCCGCGAAAGTCAAGGCGCACGTCGGCGCGAAGGAGATCGTCGGCGACCCGAAGATCGCCAAGGTGTCGGTCGTCGGCATCGGCATGCGCTCGCATGTCGGCATCGCCAGCCTGATGTTCCGCACGCTGGCCGAGGAAGGCATCAACATCCAGATGATCTCGACCAGCGAGATCAAGATCTCGGTGGTCGTCGAGGACAAGTACATGGAGCTCGCGGTCCGCGCGCTGCACAAGGCGTTCGGGCTCGAGCACGAGGCGGGCTGACGCGCGGCCGATTCGTTGCCGGCTCGATCCGCGCGGACTAAACTGCGTGCGGCGTACGGAATCGTCCGCGCGACTGCGCATCGACTGCGGCGTGTGCGCAAACAAGCGCGAAGAACGCCGGAGGCGGAGCCGACGGCGGTGCGGCAGCGAAGCGAAGGGACGAGTGAATCGCAGGAGCGATTCGCGAGCAATCCGTGCGGGTTGCCGAAGTGAGAAGTGTCAGGCTTGGAGACGTGGCCGAGAGGTCGAAGGCACTCCCCTGCTAAGGGAGCATACGGGCAAAAACCCGTATCGACGGTTCGAATCCGTCCGTCTCCGCCACCCCACCGCCGGCCTTCAGTGCCGAGCGCGCTCGGCGAGCAGCCACAGCAGCAGGAAACAGCCGACGGCGAGTGCGGCGATTGCCGCCAGCAGCAGCGTGCCGGTCTGGTAGTCGCCCACCGTGTACACGCCGCGCAGCCGGGCGACGACGGCAACCGCCAGCAGCACGATGCCGAGCAGTCCGACCGCCTGGCCGCCTCTGAGCAAGATCGAATTCATCGTTCTCCTCCGTTAATTGGGTCGGCCTGCAACGCTATTCAGCGGCGCGCGTCTTGACAAGCGGCGTACGCGGTCGCCGCGCGTAACCTTCGGCCTTGCGCGCGCGTCGGATGCGGTAAACTTCGCGCCCATTGCGCCCGTAGCTCAGTTGGATAGAGTACTTGGCTACGAACCAAGGGGTCGTGGGTTCGAATCCTGCCGGGCGCGCCAACTTCATGCGACAGAGCCCCGCCTCGCGCGGGGCTCTGTCGTTTGCGGGCGTCGCACGCGTGGCGGCGACTCGCTGTGCCAGCGGCAGCGCGCGCCATCCGGCCCGCCCCGGGCGCCGGCTGCCTTTGCCGTACGCGGCGCACCGCATGTCGCGTCGAACTACGCATATGCGGATTTCTTCTTGTTTGACGCCGGGATTTCCGCGGCTGCGCGATTCACGGCGAGCCGTCCGGCGGGCACAGTGCGCCAGAAGTTCGCTCGTGAACGAAATCGAGCATCGCATGCACGCGAAGTTGATTCCCGTTGCACAGATCCGTCTGGACCCGCGCGGCCAGGGCTATCTGCCGCCGTCAATCGAGTGGCTCGCCAAAGATATCCGTCAACGCGGTGTGCTGCGGCCGGTTCTGGTGCGCGCGGCCGAGCACGGTTATGTGATCGTGCACGGGGAGCGGCGCTGGCGCGCCGCGCAAATGCTCGGGCTCGAAGTGATCCCGGCATACGTCGTGCAAGCGCCAGCAGCCCTCGGTCGCACGTTGGCGGATCGGGCTGTCCAGCAGTGAGCGTCGCGGCCGGCTGGCCTCGACGGCGGCGCCGGGCGCAAGACTTGTCCACAGCGACTGTGGATAACGGCCTACGCGCTGCAAGCAAACCGCCGCGCTTGCTCGCTGCCGCCGGCGTGCCACTCTTTGCGGCAGGCGGCACGAGTTACCGCCCGTGGACGGATCGTGTCCTGGCGGCCAGCGAGACTCGCCACGCCCTGCACCCTTGCTCGCCGCCCGCGCTTCGTGCGAGCGCATGTTTTCACGCGCTGCGCCCGCTGCGATGCGGCGATCGCTGCGAGCGCGTTCGCGCAGCGGCCGACGCGGCGCCGGCCCGCGCTCAGTCGGGGATCACCGCAGTCGCCTCGATCTCGACGCGGGCGCGATCTTCGATCAGCGCGCCGACTTCGACGGCGGTCATCGCCGGATAGTGGCGGCCGATGATCTCGCGGTAGGCCGCGCCGAGCGCGCGCCGGTTCTCGACGTATTCACGCTTGTCGAGCACATACCAGGTCATCCGCGCGATGTGCTCGGGCCCGCCTCCGGCCTGCGCGAGCACGGCGACGACGTTGCGCAAGGCTTGCGCGGCCTGTGCGACGAAGTCATCGCTGTCGAACTGCTGCGCGGCGTTCCAGCCGACTTGACCGCCGATGAACACCAGCGTGCCGCGCGCGGCAACGCCGTTCGCGTAACCCTTCGGCTGCGCCCAGCCGGGCGGCTGCAGGATCTTCATGTTTGCGTTCCCTTCGCGAGGGTTCCCGGCTGCGCACGGAACGCCTCGATGCGCTCGCGCAGTTCGCCGTCGATCGGCACGGGCCGTCCCGTGCGCAGGTCGGTCTGCACGATGACCGTGCGGATGGACACGCGCGGCTCGCCGGCGCAGCTTAACGCGTAGTGCAGGTGCAGCGAGCTGCGGCCGAGCTGCGCGACGGTGATCGCCACGTCCAGCTCGTCGCCGTGGCGCGAGGCGGCAAGGAAGTCGGCTTCCAGCCGAACGATCGGCAGGCCGCGGCCCTGCGCGCCGACGTACTCCTGGAATGGCACGCCGACGACGGCGCGGAACCATTCCTCCTTGGCTTCGTGCGCGATCTCGAAGAAGCGCGGATAGAACACGATGCCCGCCGGGTCGCAGTGCGCGAAGCGCACCGTGCGCCGCGTCTGCCAGATACCGCCCTGAGCCGGTGAAAGGTGGCCGTTCCGAGTCTGTCGAAGGGCGCCGTCCTGCGGCAGCGGTGGGGTGCCGTCCTGTGCCGGCCCAAGGGCGCTCATGCGGCACCGCCCGAACGCCGCTGCGCGCGCTGCTGTTCGAGCTGACGCAGCGCGAAGCGCTGCAGCTTGCCGGTCTCGGTGCGCGGCAGGCTCGCCACGAACTCGACCGCGCGCGGGTACTTGTACGGCGCGATCTGCGATTTGACGTGCTCCTGCAGCGCCTGGACGAGCGCCTCGCCCGGCTCGTTGCCGGGCTTGAGCACGACGAAGGCCTTGACGATCGTGCCGCGCTCCTCGTCGGGCGAGGCGACGACCCCGCATTCGGCCACCGCCGGATGCGCGAGCAGCGCGGCTTCGACCTCCGGCCCGGCGATGTTGTAGCCGGCCGAGACGATCATGTCGTCGGTGCGGGCCTGGTAGACGAAGTAGCCGTGCTCGTCGACGAGGTAGGCGTCGCCGGTGTAGTTCCAGCCGTCGCGCACGTAGTTGGTCTGGCGCGGATCGGCGAGATAGCGGCAGCCGGTCGGCCCCATCACCGCCAGCTTGCCAACCTGCCCGGGCAAGAGCGGCCGGCCTTCGTCGTCCATCACGCAGGCGCGATAGCCAGGGATCGGCTTTCCGGTCGCACCGGGCTTGGCGTTCGCCTCGTCGTGCGAAATGAAGATGTGCAGCATCTCGGTCGAGCCGATGCCATCGATGATCTCGATGCCGGTCGCCTCGCGCCACAGCGCGCGCGTGGCCGCCGGCAGCGCTTCGCCGGCGGAAACGCACTTGCGCAGGCTCGCGAAGTCCTTGCGGTCGGCCTGCAGCGACATCGCGCGATAGGACGTTGGCGCGGTGAACAGCACCGTCGCGCGATGCTGCGCGATCACCGCGGGCAGCGCGTCGGGCGAGGCTTTTTCCAGCAGCAGCGTGGCCGCACCGATGCGCAGCGGAAACAGCAGCAGTCCGCCGAGCCCGAAGGTGAACGCCAGCGGCGGGCTGCCGGTAAACAGATCGTCCGGCAGCGCGCGCAGCGTCGACTTCGGAAAGCAGTCGCACACGGCGATTACGTCGCGGTGGAAGTGCATCGTGCCTTTCGGCTCGCCGGTCGTGCCCGACGTGAACGCGATCAGCGCGGTGTCTTCGGCGGCGGTGGGAACGTCGGCGAAGTCGACCGGCTTGCGCGCAGCCAGCCGCTCGATGCCGTCGGCGGCATCCGTCTGGAACAGCGCGACCGTCTTCAGGCTCGGACAGCTCGGGCGCGCTTTCGCCAGCTCGTCGGCGAGCCGCGCATCGCACAGCGCGTGCGAAACGCTTGCCTTCGTCACGATCTTGGTCAGCTCGGCCGCGCGCAGCAGCGGCATCGTGCCGACCGCGATGCCGCCGGCCTTCATCACCGCGAACCAGCACGCCGCCATCAGCGGGCTGTTCGGTCCGCGCAGCAGCACGCGGTTGCCGGCAACGAGCCCGAGGTCTTCGACCAGTACGCGCGCGATGCGATTGGCTTCGTCGCGCAACTGCCGGTAGGTCCAGACGAAGCCGCCCGGGGCGAGGATCGCGCGCCGCTCGCCCCAGCCGCGCTCGAGCGCGCGGTCGAGCAACTCGGTTGCGCAGTTCATGCTTTGCGGGTATTGAAGCTCGGGCAACTCGAACAGGAACTTTGGCCATTGCGCACGTGGCGGCAGGTTGTCGCGGGCAAAGGTGTCGACGTGGGCGGTGTAGGTCATGGCGGTCAGGCTCTTCGCGATCCGCTCGAGGTCATCGACCACGGGCGGCTCAAGACCCCCCTCTCGCCTGGAGGCAGAGGGGCGGGGGTGAGGAGGCTGAGCGTTCCGTACGTCATTCGTTCCTGAAACGCTCGGTAAGCAGTTCGCGCGCGATGACGAGCTTCTGCACTTCGGTCGCACCCTCGTAGATGCGCAGCGCGCGGATCTCGCGATAGAGGCGTTCGACGATCTCGCCGCGCCGCACGCCGCGGCCACCGAACAGCTGCACGGCCGCGTCGATCACCTGCTGCGCCGACTCGGTCGCGCTCATCTTGGCCAGCGCCGCTTCGCGCGTGGCGCGGCGCTGCTGAACGTCGCGCGTCCAGGCGGCACGGTAGGTCAGCAGGGCAGCGGCGTCGATCGCGGCAACCATGTCGGCGAGCTTGGCCTGCGTCGTCTGCAGATCGGCGAGGGTGGCGCCGAACATCGTGCGCGTGCGCGCGAAGGCGAGCGCTTCGGCGAACGCGCGGCGCGCCATGCCGAGCGCGGCGGCGGCGACCGAGGCGCGAAAGATGTCCAGCGTGGCCATCGCGAGCTTGAAACCGGCTCCTTCTTCGCCGAGCAGGTTGGCGGCGGGAATGCGGCAGTCGTCGAACGCGAGCCGTGCGAGCGGATGCGGCGCGATCACCTCGATGCGCTCGGCGATGCGTAAACCGGGTGCGTCCGCCGGTACGACGAACGCGCTGATGCCGCGAGCGCCAGTGGCCGCGGCATCGGTCCGCGCGAAGACGGTGTACAAGTCGGCGATGCCGCCGTTGGAGATCCATGTCTTTTCGCCTGCCAGCACCCAGTGTGCGCCGTCGCGCCGCGCGGAACAACGCATCGCGCCGACATCCGAGCCGGCCTGCGGCTCGGACAGAGCGAAAGCCATGATCGAGTCGCCGCGCGCCACGCGCGGCAGGATCGCCCGCTTCTGCTCTTGAGTGCCGGCGAGGATGATGGCACCCGATCCGAGCCCCTGCATCGCAAAGGCGAAGTCGGCCAACGCGTCGTGATACGCGAGCGTCTCGCGGACCAGGCACAATGCGCGCGAATCGAGGCGAGGCAGCACACCGCCGAACTCGGCCGGTACGCACCAGCGCAGCAGACCGCCGTCGCCGAGCGCGCCGACGAGTCGGCGGCAGGCAGCGTCGACATCTTCCTGCGCGCTGCCTTGCGGGCTCGCCCGCGCCCACGCGTCCGCCTCGCGCGCGAGCGCGCGGTGGGCGGCATCGAAGAAGGGCCAGTCGAGGTGGTCGCGCTCGATCACGACTCAATTCCCCTCGAACCGCGGCGTCTGCCGCTGGACAAAGGCGTCGAACGCGCGCTTGAAGTCGCCGGTCTGCATGCAGATCGCTTGCGCCTGCGCTTCGGACTCGATCGCCTGTTCCAGCGACATGCTCCATTCCTGGTTGAGCATCGTCTTGGTGATGCCGTGCGCGAAGGTGGGGCCGCTCGCCAACTGCTGCGCGAGTTGCGTCGCTTCGACCAGCAGCGCGCCTTCGTCGACCACGCGGTTGAAGAAACCCCAGGCGAGTGCTTCGTCGGCGCTCATCGCTCGGCCCGTGAGCAGCAGCTCGGTGGCGCGGCCCTGACCGATCATCCGCGGCAGCAGCGCGCAGGCGCCCATGTCGGCGCCGGCCAGTCCGACGCGCGTGAACAGGAACGCGGTCTTTGCGCGCGGCGTGCCGATGCGCAAATCGGCGGCGAGCGCAAGCATCGCGCCGGCGCCTGCGCACACGCCGTCGACCGCGGCGATCACCGGATGCGGGCAGGCGCGCATCGCGCGGACGACATCGCCGGTCATGCGCGTGAACGCGAGCAGCTCGGGGGCGGACATCTTCGTCAGCGGGCCGATGATCTCGTGCACGTCGCCGCCTGAGCAGAAGTTGCCGCCGGCGCCGGTCAGCACGACCGCCTTGACGTCCTCGGCGTGCACGAGGCCGCGGAACAGGTCGCGCAGCTCGCCGTAGGACTCGAAGGTCAGCGGGTTCTTGCGTTCCGGCCGATTCAGGGTCAGCGTGGCGACGCGCTCGCGCACGCTCCACAGAAAGTGCTGCGCGGCGTAATCGCGGTACGGGCGGGGTTGCACGGTCAATCCTCCTTCGTCTGCGCGTGCGCGCGGACGGATGCCTTGAGCCGGCCGAGCAGTGCGTGCAGCCGACCGCGTTCACTCGCGGAAAGCCCACCGAGCAGCTCGACGATCCAGGCCTCGTGCTCGGCGGCCATGCGGTCGAACGCGCGCTTGCCTGCGCGGGTCAGCCGCACGGTGAAGGCGCGGCGGTCGGTCGGCACCGGCTGGCGCTCGACCAGGCCTTCGGCGACAAGCTGATCGGTGAGTCCGGTCACGTTGCCGCCGGTGACCATCAGTCGGCGCGACAGCTCGCTCATGCGCAACCCCTGTGGATTGCGTTCGAGCTGCGCCATCAGGTCGAAGCGCGGCAGCGTGATCGCGAAGCGCGCGCGCAGCCGCACGCGAACTTCGCTTTCGATCAGCATCGTGCAGGTCAGCAGGCGCAGCCACAGCCGCAGCGCATCGTGGTGGTCCTCGGAGGCGCGCGCCTCGCGGTCGACCGGCACTGCGGCGAGCCGGGCTGCGCGGGTCATCCGTTCGCCTCGGGCCGTTCCGCGGCCATCTGTGCGGCGCGCGCGAGGTTGCGCTCGAGCTGCGCCTTGCCGGTCAGGTACTGCACCGGCCATTCGACCTCCGTGTAGCCCAACTGGGCGGCGGCGTGCAGCGTCCAGTACGGATCCGCCAGATGCGGGCGCGCGATCGCGGCCAGATCCGCGCGGCCGGCCATGATGATCGAGTTGACGTGGTCGGGCTCGAAGATCGCGCCCACCGCCATCGTCGCGATGCCGACCTCGTTGCGGATGCGGTCCGCGAATGGCGTCTGGTACATGCGGCCGTAGACGGGCCTGGCGTCGCGCGTCGTCTGACCGGAGGAGACGTCGATCAGGTCGGCGCCGGCGTCCTTGAACAGCCGCGCGATCACGACCGCGTCGTCCGGCGTATTGCCGCCCGGCGCCCAGTCGTGCGCGGAGATGCGCACGGACATCGGCTTGTCCTGCGGCCATACCGCGCGCAGCGCGCGGAAGACTTCGAGCGGATAACGGCAGCGGTTTTCGAGCGAACCGCCGTATTCGTCGGTCCGCCTGTTCGTCAGCGGGCAGATGAAGGCCGACAGCAGGTAGCCGTGCGCGCAGTGCAGCTCGAGCCAGTCGAAGCCGCATTCGCTGCCCCACTGCGCGGCGCGGACGAAGTCGGCCTTGACGCGGTCCATGTCGCCGCGCGTCATCGCGCGCGGCACCGCGTTGCGCGGGCCGTAGGCGATCGCCGAAGGCGCGATCAGCGGCCAGTTGCGCTCGCCGCTTGCCGGGTCGCCGGCTGCGGGCAGCGGTTCGTCGGCGTCCTCCCAGCCGCGTTGGGTCGATCCCTTCGGCCCGGCGTGGCCGAGCTGCAGCGCGATCTTCGCGGACGTGCGCGCATGCACGTAGTCGACGATGCGTTTCCAGGCGGCGCGATGCGCGTCGCGGTACATCCCGGCGCAACCGGGCGAGATGCGCGCATCGGGGCTGACGCACACCATCTCGGTGAACACGAGTGCTGCGCCGCCGTGCGCGCGGCTGCCGAGGTGGACGAGGTAGTAATCGTCGGGTGTGCCGTCGACGCACGAGTACTGCGCCATCGGCGAGACGACCACGCGGTTCTTCAGCCGCAGCCCGCGCAGCGCAAACGGCGTGAACATCGGCGGCAGCGCGCGTTCGGGCAGGCCGGTTCTCCGCGCAAACCAGCCTTCGATGCGCTCGACGAAGGCCTTGTCGCGCAACCGCAGGTTCTCGTGCGAGATGCGCTGGCTGCGGGTCAACAGGCTGTAGGCGAACTGCTCGGCCTCGAACGCGGTGTAGCGCTCGACGTTTTCGAACCATTCGGTCGAGTTGCGCGCGGCGTTCTGGATCTTCAGTACCTCGACGCTGCGCTCGGCCTCGTAGAGCGCGAGCGCGGCGGCCAGATCGTCCGGCTGCGCGGCGAGCGCGCGGGCGAGTGCGATGCCGTCCTCGAAGGCGAGCTTGGTGCCCGAGCCGACCGAAAAGTGCGCGGTGTGCGCGGCATCGCCGAGCAGCACGACCGGCACGCGCCGGCCGTCGAGCGTGTTCCAGTGAATCCAGCTTGCGCAGATGACGCGCGGAAAGCGGATCCAGATGGCGGAGCCGCGCAGGTGCGCGGCGTTGCTCATCAGCTTGTGGCCGCTGAGGTACTTGGCGAACAGGCGCTCGCACAGAGCGATGCCTTCTTCCTGCGACATGCGGTCGATGCCGGCGCGCAGCCAGTTTTCCTCGGGCGTTTCGACGATGAAGGTCGAGGTGTCGCCGTCGTACTGGTAGGCGTGCGCCTGGAACCAGCCGTGTTCGGTCTTTTCGAAGGCGAAGGTGAACGCGGAGAAGAGTTTCTTCGTGCCGAGCCAGACGAAGCGGCAGCGGCGCGTGTCGATGTCGGGGTGAAACGTCTCGGCGTAGCGCGTGCGGATGCGGCTGTTGATGCCGTCGGCGGCGATCACGAGGTCGGCGCCGAACTCGCGCGCCTCCTGCTGGTCGTCGACGACGTCGCGCTCGAAGACGAGTTCGACGCCCAGCGCCTCGCAGCGGCGCTGCAGGATGTTCAGCAGACGCTTGCGGCCGATGCCGCAGAAGCCGTGCCCGCCGGAGGTGATCGTGCGACCCTTGAAGTGCACGTCGATGTCGTCCCAATGGTTGAAGGCGCCGACGATCTCGCGGGCGGACTCCGGATCGGCGGCCTCCAGGTTGCCGAGCGTCTGGTCGGAGAAGACCACGCCCCAGCCGAAGGTGTCGTACGGCCGATTGCGCTCGATCACGCGGATCGCGTGGCGCGGATCGGCGCGTTTGGCCAGCAGCGCGAAATACAGGCCGGCGGGGCCGCCGCCGATCGACAGGATGCGCATCGACGCTCCACGGTAGCAATCGCGATTTATTTTAGAACTAAATTAACGACCGTCAACCGGAATCGTCGTGGCGCTGCGCAAGTGCGGCGGCGCGTTCGGAATCGGCGGGCCGGGATCGACCGCTGTCGGCCGCGAGGGCGGACCGGGCCCGCCTCTTGGGTGCGGCGACGGCCGCTTGCGACAGGCGTGTCAACCTGAAAGCCGCATGTGAACCACAGAGACATAGAAGACACCGAGGAAAAACGAACCTACGTCCGGCAGTTGGCCATTTGTCGTCCGTTCGCTGCGCCGCCTCGGGGCATTCCCAGCCGAACTCCCTCGCCATTCCGAGCCGAACTTCCTCGTCATTCCGAGCCGAA
>JBBIQI010000111.1:0-11618 GCA_037442465.1 Burkholderiales bacterium | reverse complement strand
GCCACGCCGCCGGCGTGGGCGACGCGCCCGCCGCCGGTGTTGGAGTCCGCTTCCTTGTCGTCGCTCGCTTCGATGCGCAGCAGGATCTTGTAGGCGCCGTCGGTCTGATGCGGTACGCGGCGCGGATCCGGGCCGGGGATCACCGCTTCGCCGGTCGGCGGCAGGAACTGCTCGAAGCGGTCCAGCAGCGTGTAGCGGCGCTGCAGCGCGCGCCGCTCCACCGGCAGCGTGGCCTCGGTCAGCAGGTATTCGTCGCTCGGCTCCGGGTCGCCCGGCATCACGACCTCCCAGCGACCCTTGAGCGTCCCGCTGCCGTTGTAGCGGATGCGCGCTTCGAAGCGCGGCGGCACGGTGCCGCGTTCGAGCGCCAGCACCGCGCCGGCGGCGGCATCGGCGAATGCCAGCCGCACGTCCATCAGCGCCAGCGGCACGCGCGCGCCGCCGCCGGTCATGCGGCAGGTGACGATCACGAACCTGTCGCCGCCGACGCCGCCGGTGAAGCGGCGCACGTAGAAGAACGCCGAGTTCAGCCCGGCCTGCGCGTCCTGATACGCGCGCCGCGCGACCGACGCAGGGATCGTCATGATGTCGGTGAAGTTGGCCACACCGCCACTGGCGCTCGGGCGCGAGCGATCCAACCCAAGCGGCAGCCGCCCGTACACGGTGCCGGGCACGCACGGATCGGCCGTCTGCACCGCAAACGGAAGCTGCAAGGTCGGGTTGGTTGCGATCACCGCCGGCAGCAGCTCGCCGCACCAGAACGCTTCGACCGCGGTCTCGCCGGGGTCGAGGTTCTGAAACGTCAGGAACACGGTGGTCGGGCCGGAGGCGCGCACGCTCACGCCGAACGGGTTGACCGCGGTGACCGCGGCCGCGGGCGCTCCCACAAGCAGGGCGGCCAGCAACAAGACGAATCGGAGCATCGGCCTTCTCCCGCTCAGAAAAAGCTCAGCGACAACCCCGCGTCCCAGCCCCAGTTCGCCCCCTGGGTCGAGATGCCGAAGCTCGAATCGCGGCTGGCGTTTTCCTGGCGCGCGTACCGAACGAACACCTGGCCCGGCAGCTTGCGCCCGAACGAGGCGACATTGAAACGCCACGTCAATTGCGCCTGCGCATTGTTGGCCGCGCTGGCCGCGAGGTCGCGCGAGTCGCCGCCAAGCGTGCGGCCGGCGTTGGCCGCCAGCGTGAAGTTGTCCGCAAGCTGCCAGTCGAAACCGCCGTTGCCGCCGCGCGTCGTCATGGCCAGGTCTTTTTCGACGCTGTAGTTGCGGTTGGCGTTGCCGCCGAGATTGAGGTTGATGCGTTCGCCCAGGCGCAGCCCCAGCGTGATCTGGTGGCCGAGGTTTTCGAAATCCGCCGTCTCGCGCCCGGGCTGACGGTTGTCCTGCGTGGAGCGCGCCAGCGTATAGCCAAGGTTGAAAGCGCCGCGCGTGAAGGTCAGCGTCGCGTTGTGACTGACGTTGCGCTGATCCGGCCGGTGCGTGGCGGCGATACCCGAGTCTTCGACCGCCGGCGTGTTCAATGCGCGCTGATGCACGACGGTCAGCGTGTAGCCGAGCTGCGGCCACCAGGAATCGCCGCCGCTGCCGAAACACTGCGCCAGCGGCAGCGTGACGTTGGCGCCGACGTTGTCGGTGCGGGTGGTCAGCAGTGTGGGCACGTCGTCGAGGTTGTCGCGCTGGCGCGATGCGGCGAGTTGCACCTGGGCGCCGCCGGCCAGCGCGCTAAGCGAGACGCGGTTCAGTTGCCGGTCGGCCGACGCGGCGGCGCCGATGCTCTTGTAAAGCGGCGCGACCTGCTGGTGATGCAGCGCCAGCGTCACCGTCAGCGGCTGCGCTTGTGGCGTGCGCCTGACGTTTTGCAGCAGATCGACGGCGAAGTCCAACTGGCGCGCGCTGGCGGCGACGCGCCGCACCGGCTGAAGATCGCCGCCTTGCGCCAGCGCCGGATCAAACGGATTGTCGAAGCGGCTGCGCGCGAAGGCCGCATCGCCGCGCACGCGGTTGCCCTCGCTGGCACCGGTCAGCCGCAGCCCGAAGCCGCGGCTTTGCTCGGCATCGGGCACGGTGCCGGTGTCAAACGGGGTGCGCGATTCGATCCGCGCGGTCAGCAGCGCGGCCTCGACGCGCAGCGCCCCGGGCCGGCTGGCCACCAGCTCCAGCCCCGCGGTGGCGCCGACGACGCGATGATCGGCGCTTTGCAGCCCGAAGAAGTTGTCGTAGCCGACGATGCTGGTGCCGTTCATCGCGTTGAGCGACACGTCGGCGCGCGTGCCGAATTTCTGCGCCAGCGTCACGCCGCGGCTGCCGTAGCCCGATTGCAGCAGCGGGTTGTTGCCGTACGTCAGGTGGCCGATCGCGAGCGACGTGTCGTTGAGCCGCAGATTGACGACGTAGTCGGCCAGATCGACCTTCGGCGCGCGCGTGCCCAGCTCGCCGAAACGCAGCGCCTCGTTGCGAAAGCTGGAGCCGGCGGCGTTGAACTGGCCGTCGGCCTTGAACGCGCCGCGTGCGGCGTCGAACGCAAGACCGCCGCGGCCGGTGCCGTCGAAGTACGTCGGCCGCGCCGAAGGGCTGGCATCGCCGCGCACGCCTTCGTCGAAGCGCGACTTGCCGGCGAGGTCGAGCTTGGGGCCGAATTGTCCGCTTTCGAAGCCGGCGGCGTTCAGCACCTTGAGCGGAATGCGCGCCACTTCGCGCCACTGGCCGCCTTCGGGCAGATACACGGCGAACGTCGATTCGCCGGCAGCGGGGCGGACGAAGCGCAGATCGAAGGCGAGCGCGCCCGGCCGCGGCTGGCGCGCGATCGCGGTCACGTCCACCGCCCCGGCAAAGAAGCGCAGCTCGGCGACACGCGCCGCCAACGCCTGATCCAGTTGCAGCGTGACGGTCGCGTCCGCCGCCACCCAGCGGTCGGCAAAATCCGCCGTTACCTGCGCGTGCGCACCGGCGGCAAACGCGAGCGCGACGGCAAGCGGCAGCGTCTTCGGCGTCAAGGGCATGACTTCACCTCCAGTTCACCGCGGGTCAAACGCGCTGCGCGGGCAAATCCGGACGCGGTGCGCCGTCTACTGGATCGGAAACGCGTACACCTTGCGCTGCCACGTGTCGCGTGCGCCGCTTTTCTTGTTCAGTACCCAGCCAATGCCCTCGGGCGCGCCGACGCAACTTGCCCGTGTCCGGTCCCGCGCCCGCGTTGCGTTCTTGCCTGCGTCGAGTCCAATGACGCTTACGAGGAGATCCCCATGGCATCCGACGATCGGCGGCAGGTACGCGCGCGCCGCGCAGTCAAGGTCACGAGCGGGCTGGTCGCTGCGGCGACGTTTCTGTCGCCGCGCGTGGAAGTCGAGCCCGATGCGCCCGCTTCCGCCCGCTTTCGCATTCCGACGCTGGCCGCCAGCGCGCACGCGACGATGCATGTCAGCACGATCGCCAACCTGACCACCGTGCTGCGCTTCAAGGCCGAGATCATGACCAAGAGTGCGGCGCAGATCACCGCGTTCATGCACACGCTGTTTCACGAGGCGGCGGCGGCGCGCGCCAGCAACGACCCGCAGCGCGTCCTGCGCAGCACCAAGCGCCTGATGGTGCTGACCGAAGCGCTGCGCGACCGCATCGAGGCGATGTCGCGCGCGCCGCGGTAGCGCGCCGCTTGGGCACGGTCCCGGTGACGCGGCGGCACCCCGACGCCGATGCGTGCGCACCGCCGCCGGTGCGCATCAACGGGCGGCTGTACCGGCCGACCGCCGCGCTGCCCGGCGGCGACAACGCGGTCGTGTGCGTGGCCCGCGACGAAGCGGGCCGCCGCGTGGTTCTGAAGCGCGCGGCGTCGTGCTGGGGTGACGTGGGCGTCGTCGACGAAGACGACGAAGCGGCGTTCGCCGACGAGTGCCGCATCGCCCGCACGCTGCGCCACCCGCACCTGGTGCGCGCCATCGACAGCGGCCGCGACGTGCGCAGCGGCCGCCGTTATCTGGTGCTGCGCTACGAGCGCGGGCAGCCGCTGTCGGCCGCCATCGGCGCCGCAAGCGAGCTCACGGTCGCGCGCTGGCTGATGCAGGCGCTGCACGTTTGCGCGTATCTGGCGGCGCGAGGCATCGCGCATTGCGACCTGAAACCCTCGAACATGCTGATCGTCGGTCCCCGCCTGACGATCGGCGATTTCGGCGTGGCCACCGCCCACGGCGCGCCGCCGAAGGGCCTGTCGCTCGCGTTCGCGGCGCCGGAACATCTGTTCGCCGCGCGTGCCGCGCCGGCGCACGCGGGTACCGACCTGTATTCGCTCGGCGTGTCGTTCTACTGGCTGCTGACCGGCGTGCATCCGTACTGTCGCAGCGGCCGTCTGGCGGATCTGAACGCCGCGTGCTTCGCGCGCCGCCCGCTTGCGCCGTCGACGCTGAATCGCACGCTGGACCGCGGCTGGGACGATGTCCTGCTCGGGCTGATCGACCGCGCGCCGGCGCGGCGCCTGCGCGCGGCCGCGCGTGTCGTGACGCGCTGACCGTCGAACCAACCGACGGCATGACGCTGAAGTTTCGCACGGCGTCTCGTCGTTGCCGGCAACGATTCCGTCACCCGCAGCAGCACGAGCGATCCGCACGTTTTACATGGCGGGTCATCCCGAGCAGCGCGAGGGATCTCGGCGTCGCGTGCGGGGTAAACGCCGCATGTCAGGCAGCGTGCCGAGGCCATGAAAACTCGTAACGCTCACACTGACCCACGCGCTGCGCGCCGGCCGATCGCTCGCGCATGGTTTCGAGCAGCCGCTGGACGTTGATCGGCAGCAGCACGAGGTGCAGCAGCAGCACCGGGTGCACCGCGGCGAGCGCGCCGTAGGCGATGAAGGCGACGTTGCTGGCGATCGCGGTGGCGCGCAGCGCGGCCATGTCGCGCATGCAAAACGTCGCCAGCACCGCGGCCGACGCCAGGTAGCCGATCGCATCCGGCAGGTTCATTGGGGCAATGCAAAGCGCATGATGCAGAACTCGGGCGTCACCCGCTCGTGCACACGCGCGCCGAGCCGCCGGTAAAACGCGGGGCCGTCGGTGCCCAGATAGACGGTGCCGATGCGCAGGCGTTGCGCCTCAGCCAGCAGCGTGCGCACGAGCCGGGTGCCGACACCGCGGCGGCGCCAAGCGGGCACGACCACGAGCGCGGCCAGCCACGGCCACAGATGCGGGCGCCGCTCGTCGTCGTTGTCGATCAGGTTGACGGTGCCGATGGTCGCGTCGCTGGCGATCGCCACCAGCGACAGCGGCAAGTGCGCCAGGTCGTTCGCCGCCCGCAGCCGGCCGACGAAGTACGCGGCGCTGTAGCCCGGCTTGTCGCGCCAGAACGCGTCGTAGATCAACTGCGCGACTGCGGCCACGTGCGCCGGCCGGTTCAGCAGGTGGTCGATGATCGGCTCCATCGTCCGCTCGCTCGTGCCCGCGCCGCGCTACTTGGCGAAACACATGTCGTCGAGCCGCCAGGTGTGGCCGCCGATCGAGAAGCTCGCGATCGACCCGCCCGGCTTGGCGCGCAGCTCCAGCGTGCCGACATGCCAGTTGCCGGCGGTGTTGGTTAGGTTGGCGCTGATTTCCGCGCCGCCGAGGCGCTTGCCGTCGGCCGAAGCGAACGACGGGCCTTCGTGGCGCTCGCCGTTGACCTCGAAGTTGCTGATGCCGAAGCCGCCGGTCGGCGTCATGTTCTGCGCCAGCTTCATGCGCACGCGCGCAACAGGGGCGTTCGGCACGACCTTGACGGTCAGCGTCTTCATGCCCATCTCCGGCGGCGCACCGCCGGCGATCCTCGCCTGCTGCGCTTCGGCGAAGTTGGCGGCACCGCCGACCGGATTGCCGCTCATCGTGTACGGCTCGAACGTGATCGTCGCGTGGCGTGCGTTGACCGTGTCGCCGATGTGGTACTTGCTGCCGACGGCCAGGCCGCCAAAGTCGTAGCACTGCTGCTGGGCGTGCGCGGCGCCGGCGGCGGCGAACGCGGCGAAGACGGCTGCTTTGATCAGTCTGTTCATGATTCGCTCCTGTGTTTGTCAGCCTGCGCTGTCGGTGACGACGATCGGGCCGTACACCTTGTTGTCGTTCGTGCACTTGCGGTACGTCGGCACGAACTCCCGTGTGACGAACTCCTTCGACCAGCCGCCGTCGTGCTCGCGGCACCTGAACACCACCTGGATGCTGTTCAGATCCACGTTCAACGCGTTGGCCAGGTTGTCGCCGCCGGTGGTGCAGGTGGCGCCGTGCTTGCACACGAGGTTCTTGACGTCCTCGGTATGCGTCTTACGCGTGTGCGGGTTGTAGTACTTGACTTTGCGGATCTCGATCTCGCGGCCTTCGAAGTGGTTGTTGGTGACCTTGAACTTCACGTCCTTGCAGGTGTCGGCGAACGCGGGCGTCGCGGCGCCGGCGAGGCCGGCGGCAGCGGCCGCAGCGAAAAGCAGCTTGCTCGGTTTCATCTGGATGGCTCCGTGGGTTGATTGCGGTTGAAGCGGCGGCAAATGCCGGCCGCTCGCTTGGTAGGAACGCGGCGCCGGGCCGCGGTCGGACATCGGCGGCTGTCGGATATTCGACGGCGCGAAAGAAATCGCCGCCGGCGCACGCGGGCTCCGGCGGCGACGCAAGACGGCGCCGTCGTCCGACTACCGGCTGGCCGCACTCAGTGCGCCGGTCTTGATGGCGAACGTATAGTGCGTCACTTGTACGGTGGCGTTGTCCTTGCTGCCGCTGCCGCCGTTGGGCTGGATGACGGGATCGGCGGCGACCGTATCGACTTCCTTCGTATCCAGACCCAGCGCGCCCGCCTCCTGCTGGTCTAGGTTCGACACGCGGTTGTCGATCGTTGCCGGGTTGACGTTCGCCAACACGTAGTCCTGACCCTGTACCAGATTGCCCAACGGATCGGTGCTGCCGAGCGAAACGTTGTTGCGCAGGCACAGGTCCCTGCCCTGCGGCGTACCGGGCGCGGCGGCGCGAATCAGGTAGTTCGGAAACTTCGGGTCGGTGCACTCCAGTTGGACGTTGATGCTGCGCACCTTCGAGCACTTGAATGCACCGCCGCTCAACGCGCCCGTGTAGCCCGCGCGGCAGATCATGCCGTCGTCTGGGTACCGAGCAGGTTGGGCGTGGCGGTGATGCCGAAGACCGGCGCGGCGAGCGCGATTGCCGCGACCGCAGCGGCGACGCCGGCGGTCCGGCGCAGGGTGTTGACGGATGTCATAGTGTGTTCCTTGGTCAGGGCGAGCAGCAAGTCGAGTAGGCGCGCGGGCCGTCTGCCCGTATCCGGACCGACGCCGTACGCGTAAGAACGCGCCGTGGCGTGGGGTCCGGACATCGTGTGCGGGTGAAGATTCGGCAGCACGCGCCGCCGCCCGGGGTCAACGCCGGCGTGAGCGCCAACGTGCCGTGAGATCGCGCTAACGCCCAGCACGAACGGCGGCTGCGGACACGCGCGCGGACCGCGCCAGTCGGTCGTCGCCGGGCAGCTGCGACCGCTCAAGGATCCTCGTCGCGCGCGCATACGCTTGGTTCGCGTCTGCGGCGCGGCCGAGCGCCGCGTAGCAACGAGCCAGCCAGAACGCGGCTTCGCCGGCCCAGCGATTGTCGGGGTCGAAATCACGCCAGAAGGCGTCGGCCTGCTCTAGGAAGCCCACCGCCTCCGCCGCGCGACCGAGCTGCAGCCGCGCCCGACCGCTGCCGATCAGCGCGTCGGCATGATTCGGAGAGACCCGTCCTTGCAGGCGTGCGTAGCGTTCGCGCGCCTCGTCCAAATGGCGCATTGCTTCCGCTGCGGCACCCGTCTCGAGCAGTACCAGCCCGGCGTCGCGCGTGGCGTCGGCCAGCGCAAGCTTGTGCATCGACTTCGCGGTCGGCGCCGCAGTGATCTTCTCGAGAATCTAAATGGCTTCGCGCAGCAACGCCAGCGCTTCGTCGTGGCGCGCCTGCAACGAGCGGACGTAGGCGAGGTGACGCAGCGCGACCTGCAGCTCGCCGCTGTTGTTGGCCTTGCGCCGCTCGGCCACCATACGTTCCAGCCGTTCGGATGCCTCGTCCAGCCGCCCGGTCTGGGCAAGCGCGAGGGCGTGCTCCGCCTCCGCCGACAGCAGCAACGTGTTTCGCCCGCCGGCCCTTTCGAACAGCGCCAACGCCGCCTCGTAGTGTCCGATCGCATCCGCTGCCCGCCGCGCCACGAGCAGCGCGCGGCCCTGCGCGGTTGCCTGGCTCGCGCGATAAGTCAAGCTCAACTTTGCCGCGCCGACGTCCTGCGCGGTCGCCTGCGCGAGGTTGCCGATCGCCTCCTTGATCTCTCCGTAGTCGAGCTGTACGGCAGCCAGGGTCCCCTTGAAGTGCTGGACCATCACGTGATTCGCGCCGTACGCGTCGGCGGCACGAT
Source organism: Burkholderiales bacterium (assembly GCA_037442465.1). GTDB lineage: Bacteria > Pseudomonadota > Gammaproteobacteria > Burkholderiales > Burkholderiaceae_F > DSNY01. The sequence goes on along the minus strand of JBBIQI010000111.1, from coordinate 3,231 downwards.
CCGCCGCCGCTTTCATGTGCGCGACGGCCTCGCCGAGCCGACCGACACCCGCGAGCGCGCGGCCGTACTCATTCTCGAGCTGGATCGTGCGCGGATGCCGTCCGTCGTCACCGAAAAGCGCGAGCGCGGCACGGTACGCGCTTTCTGCGTACTGCGCCGATTGGACGAGTTCATAACGCCAGCGATGGGCGACGGCAAGTGTGTTGTAGGCGACGATAGTCTGCTCGTTGCGCTGCCCAAGCACCCGTTCCGCGACCCGCAATGCGGCTTGTGCTGCAGTGAAGGCGCGCTCGCTGGTGAAGCGGCCTTCGTTGAACTCGAAGCTCGCCTCGCTGAGCTTCAGGCGGACGAAATCCTCGGTGTCGGTCCGGCCGCTGCCTTCGAGCAGGGCCGCGACCCTGGCCAAGCGCGCGCGTGCCGCTTCGTGCCTGCCGAGCTGGTGCTCCGCGTCGGCCAAATGCAGTTCTGCGCGAAGCGCACGCGGATCATCGGCGCGCGCCACACCCTGCCACGCAGCGACGGCTTGAGCGAGCACATCGCTTGCACGCTGGAAGTCCCCCAAGCCGGCCAGGCTCGTGCCGACGACCGTCAACAGCTCGGCTCGCGTGAGGGGGTCCGTGTTGAACTGGCGGTCGATTCGCTGCTGCGCGTTTTTGAGCAGATCCGCCGCGGTGACGGGCTTTTCGGTCGAGAGCGCGAACGGGTTGGTCTCGCGGAACATCGATGCGACGAAATCCTTCACCATTTCCGCCCGATGCCTCTCCGCAACGGCCACACGAGCCTGCCAGATCGCAACCGCCGCACCGACGAGCACCGCGAGCAGCACGGCGGCCGCCGCACTGACCGCGAGCCGGTTGCGCGCCACGAACTTGCGCAGCCGGTAGGGGCGCGAGTCCGGCTGCGCCTGCACCGGCCGCTGGGCCAGATGCCGCTCGATGTCCTCGGCCAGCGCCTCGGCCGACGAGTAGCGTTGGGCGGGATCTTTCTTCAGCGCCTTCAGAACGATCGTGTCCAGATCGCCGCGCAGTCGCTTCTTCAGCCTTGCGTCGCTGACCGCCGCGCTCGGTCGCGCCGGCTCGGCGGCCACGATCGCCTCTTCCAGCGCAGCGCGTGAACCGCGGCTGAGCTTGTACGGCCGGCTACCGGTCAGCAGCTCGAAGAGCAGCACGCCGAGCGCGTACACGTCGGCCGCGGTGCCGAGCGGCTGGCCGAGGATCTGCTCGGGCGCGGCGTAGTCGGGGGTGAGCGCGCGGCCGGCCAGTTGCGTCAGTTCGGTTTCCTGCGCGCGGCCGTCTTCGAGCAGCTTGGCGATGCCGAAGTCCAGCAGCTTCACCTCGCCAGCGTCGGTCACCAGGATGTTGGCCGGCTTGAGATCGCGATGCACGACCAGTTGCGCATGCGCGTGCGCCACCGCGCGCGCCACCTGCACGAACAGCCGCAGGCGTGCCGGCACGTCCAGCGCCTTGCGCTGGCAGTAGGCGTCGATCCTTTCGCCTTCGACGTATTCGAGCGCCAGATACGGCTGACCGTCGGCCGTCAGGCCTGCGTCGTACAGCCGCGCGATGTTGGGGTGGTTCAGCGCGGCGAGGATCTCGCGCTCGCGCGCGAGTCGCTCGGCCAGCGCGGCGCGGCCGGTGAGCAGCCGCGGCAGCTTCAGCGCCACGTGCCGCTTCTGCAGCATGTCGGTGCGTTCGGCCAGCCACACCGCACCCATGCCGCCTTCGCCGAGGACGCGGGTCAGCCGATACGGGCCGACCGCGGCACCGGGCGCGAGCGCTTCACCTTCGTCGCCGGTGCGCGGTGCGAACTGCGCGGTCTCGACCTGCGGCAGCGTATCCAGCGGCGAGCGCGCGCCCGCCGCATGCGCCAGCAACGCCCGCAGGCGCGGCTTGAACGGCTCAAACTCAGGGCCCAGGCCGTCGAGCCAGTGCGCGCGCACCTCGTGCGGCTGCTCGAGCGCTTCGTCGAGCAGCCGGCGCAGGGTGGCCCATGCCGCGGGGTCGAGTTCGAAGTTGGCCTTCATCGGCGGCGCGCTACTTGAGCGCTTCGGCAAGGAACAGCCGCGCCTGCTCCCAGTCGCGCCGCACGGTGCGGTCGGTCACGCCGAGCGCCCCGGCGATCTCGGTTTCGGTCAGTCCGCCGAAGTAACGCATCTCCACCACCTTGGCCATCCGTTCGTCGACCTGCGCCAGTTGCTCCAGCGCCTCGTGCACGCGCACGATCTCGGCTTCACCGGCCACATGCCCGTCGGCCAGTTGCGTGCTGAAGGTCACGTGCGCGGCGTTGCCGCCGCGCCGCTCGGCCAGCCGCCGGCGCGCGAAGTCGACGATGATCGAGCGCATCGCCCGACCGGCATAAACGAGAAAGCGCGCCCGATCCGGAAATCGCACCTGCGGATTGGCCGAGAGCTTCAGAAACGTCTCGTGCACCAGCGCGGTGGTGTCCAGCAGCGTGTTGCGCCCGCCACTGGCCAGCCGCGCCCGCGCAAGCTGCCGCAGTTCGCGGTACGCGGCATCGCAGAACGCGTCCGCCGGCGCCGCCTCGCCGTCGCGCGCTTCATCTACGGGTGACATGAGAGCCCCTTTCCGCCCCGATGGGCGGACCGGCCGCCCCGGAACGAAAAGCAGGCTACGCCGCGCGGGCAGAGGCGGCTAGGGAGGATTACGCAGCGCGACGGCCAGGCGCGGTGCGGCCGCCCCAAGAAAACGGGAGGGGACGGGAAACTGCCGCGCGCGGCAGCGATGCGCTACGCGCGGTCGTCCAACAGCATCACGGCGCGCACCAGCAGGCGCGCGGTCTCGAGCACGATCCACGCGAGCACAGCGGCCATCAGCGCGCGCAGCGACGCGAACCCGAAACCGGCGATCGATTCGACGGCGGGGCCAAACAGCCACTCGAAAACCACACCGGCGGCGAAAGCGAACTTGAACACGGCAGTGGCGGACAGGGCGATATCCGGCTATTCGGCGCGCGGGCGGTCCGACTTGAGCGCAGATCGACGCCACGGCAGCCGGGCAGTGCCGGGGTGCGCCGCGCGAACGAGCAAGCGATGGCCGCGCAAGCCGACTGGCGCACTGCGCGCGCATTTCGCCGCTGTGCGCGTCATCGAGCGCCGTGCCCGGCCTGCCGGACCGGCAGAGCGCCCACGCTCATGGCTCGTCGGTTCCCGTAGAAAGATTCAGCCCAAATCCGGCAGCCCACACATGCAGTCTTTCGGAAGTGCGTTGTGCG
>JBBIQI010000110.1:0-11687 GCA_037442465.1 Burkholderiales bacterium | reverse complement strand
CTCATGCACCGCTCAACGGTTCAGGGGCGAGGTTCGTTCACACGTTCTGAGCGCTTTCTCGGCGGGACGGCGGCATCCGGTGCATCCGTTCGCCCTGAGCCTGTCGAAGGGCGTCATCAAACCGGCTTGCGCGTATCGCGCCGGCGCGATCGCTCGCGTGTCGAAGTGCTCGACACGAACGGTCGTTTCAAGCGGCGCTCGTCGTCCCGATGCGGCGATGGCAGCGCTCAGTAGAATCCGCGCTTTCGCGTCACACGAGCACCCATGATCGACATCGCACTGCTGCGCAAGGACATCGAGTCCGTCGCGGCCCGCCTGCGCACGCGCCCCTACGAGTTCCCGGTCGAGCGGTTCAACGCGCTCGAGGCCGAGCGCAAGGCCGTGCAGGTCAAGACCGAGGAACTGCAGGCCAAGCGCAATGCGCTGTCGAAGCAGATCGGCATGCTGAAAAGCCAGGGCAAGGACGCGTCTGCGCTCATGGCCGAAGTTGCCTCGATCCCCGACCAGGTCAAGGCACTCGAAGCGAGCCTGGCCGACGTGCAGGCGCGCATGCAGGCGCTGCTGCTCGACGTGCCGAACCTGCCGCATCCCTCCGTTCCCGTCGGCCAGTCGAGCGATGACAACGTCGAGGTGCGCCGCTGGGGCGAGCCGCGCAAGTTCGATTTCGCGCCGAAGGATCACGTCGACGTGGGTGCCGCGCTTGGGCTCGACTTCGAGACGGCCGCCAAGCTCTCGGGCGCGCGCTTCGTGTTCATGCGCGGCCAGATGGCGCGGCTGCATCGTGCGCTCGCGCAGTTCATGCTCGACGTGCAGACGCGCGAGCACGGCTACACCGAGTGCTATACGCCGTACATCGTCAACGCCGAGACCCTGATCGGCACCGGGCAGTTGCCGAAGTTCGAGCAGGACCTGTTCGCGGCGAAGAAGGGCGGGCAGGCGGGCGGCGGCGAAGTGCTGTACCTGATCCCCACGTCAGAGGTCTCGCTGACAAACGTCGTGCGCGGCGAGATCCTGAGAGAGTCCGACCTGCCCATCCGGCTCACCGCGCATACGCCGTGCTTCCGCTCCGAGGCGGGCAGCTATGGAAAGGACACGCGCGGCATGATCCGCCAGCACCAGTTCGACAAGGTCGAGATGGTGCAGATCACGCATCCGGAAAGATCGTACGAGGCGCACGAGGAGATGGTCCGCCACGCCGAGGCGATCCTGCAAAGACTCGGGCTTCCGTACCGCGTCGTCCTGCTGTGCACCGGCGACATGGGCTTCGGCGCAGCCAAAACCTACGACCTGGAAGTCTGGTTGCCGGCGCAGAACACGTATCGCGAGATCTCTTCGGTCTCCAACTGCGAGGCGTTTCAGGCGCGGCGCATGCAGGCGCGCTTCAAGAACGCGCAGGGCAAAACGGAGCTCGTGCATACGCTGAACGGATCCGGGCTCGCGGTCGGGCGCACGCTCGTGGCGGTGCTTGAGAACTATCAACGCGGCGACGGCTCGGTGGACGTGCCCGAAGCGTTGCGTCCATACTTGGGCGGCGTCGATCGCCTCACGCCCTGAGATACAATGCGCGCCCTCGCGAAGTCGGCCGCGAGAGTCGCAAACTCCGCAGCGATGACGGAGCGGTCGACGGTCAGCCGAAGGCTGATTGCGGCGTAGGCTCATGTGAGCGAAGCGAACGTGATGCCGAAGCCAATGCGCAGACAGTCGAAGGAGCAAAACGGCGTCGAAGCAGCAGATTCAGGAAGGGTGGCAGAGTGGTCGAATGCGCCGGATTCGAAATCCGGTGTACCGATTCTTCGGTACCGTGGGTTCGAATCCCACCCCTTCCGCCAAGACAAGGGCCCCATGCGGGCCCTTTCGTTTTGGCGGATGCGGGTGGGTGAGAAGCCACGCGGGTTCGACGAGCGACATGCCGGTGGCATGTCGCGAAGGACGCCGTGCGAAGCGCGGCGGTCCCGGAGCGCGGACCGCCATTCCGCATCGGGACGCGAGCATGCGCCGGCAGCGCCGGCGACTGCACCGTTTGTGTCATCCCGAGCAGCGCGAGGGATCTCGACCGAGCGAGGGGCTGAGATTCTTCGCCTTCGGTTCGAATGACCAGCGCCCTTGGCTTGGAATGGCAGATGTCCATTGGTTCGAAGTGACGAGGGTGCTTGACTCGAAGCGAGGCGGGGCAACGGTCTGAAGTGACGCGTGGCGGCGACTGCCGCAATCCGGTTGACCGAGTCTGGCACGAAGGTATCGGGCTGCCCCGGTTGCGACCGTTTGTCGCCTGTCCGCGCGAAACGTCGAATACTGCTGCATCGCGTCATCAAATGTGGTCGAGCTGTAAGGTCTGCGTAAGCGCGCCTTCATACCGTTCGCCAGCCATCCAGACCAGCAAGTGCAACGCGAACGACCGGGGCAGGGACCATGGGGAACATCGAATCCGTCATGCACGAAAACCGCGTGTTCGAGCCGAGCGCGGAGTTCGTCAAGCAGGCAAACATCAGCGGCATGGCGGCCTACAAGGCGCTGTGCGACGAAGCCGAACGCGACTTCACCGGCTTCTGGGCGCGGCTCGCGAAAGAGCATCTGCAGTGGCACAAGCCGTTTACGCAGGTGCTCGACGAATCGAACGCACCGTTTTACAAGTGGTTCGCCGACGGCCAGTTGAACGCGTCTTACAACTGCCTCGACGTCAATCTGGCCAACGGCAACGCCGATAAGACCGCGATCATCTTCGAGGCCGATGACGGCAAAGTCACGCGGATCAGCTACCGCGAGCTGCACGCCAAGGTCTGCCAGTTCGCCAATGCGATCAGATCGCTCGGGTTCAAGAAGGGCGAACGTGCGTTGATCTACATGCCGATGTCGATCGAGGTCGTGGTCGCGATGCAGGCCTGCGCGCGGCTGGGCATCACGCATTCGGTCGTGTTCGGTGGTTTCTCGGCCAAGTCGGTGCAGGAGCGCATCGTCGATGCCGGGGCCACCCTGGTGATCACCGCCGACGAACAGATGCGCGGCGGCAAGGCGATTCCGTTAAAGCCGGCGATCGACGAAGCCTTCGGCCTCGGCGGCTGCGAAGGCGTGCGCAAGGTCATCGTCTACAAGCGCGCCGGCGGCAACGTGCCGATGACTGCGGGCCGCGACCTGTGGATGCACGACGTGATGGCCGGGCAGCCTCAGGCCTGCGACCCCGTCTGGGTCGACGCGGAGCACCCGCTGTTCATCCTGTACACGTCGGGCTCCACCGGCAAGCCGAAGGGTGTGCAGCACTCCACCGGCGGCTACCTGCTGTGGGCGGCGCTGACGATGAAGTGGACCTTCGATCACAAGCCCACCGACATCTTCTGGTGCACGGCTGACGTCGGCTGGGTGACGGGTCACACCTACATTGCCTATGGCCCGCTCGCGGTCGGTGCGACCGAGGTCATGTTCGAAGGCGTGCCGACGTACCCGGACGCGGGCCGCTTCTGGAAGATGATCCAGGACCACAAGGTCACGGTCTTCTATACGGCGCCGACGGCGATCCGCTCTCTGATCAAGGCCAACGAAGGCGCTCCGGCCACGCATCCAAACAAGTACGACCTGTCGAGCCTGCGCATCCTCGGCACCGTCGGCGAGCCGATCAATCCGGAAGCGTGGATGTGGTACTACACAAACGTCGGTCGCAGCCGCTGCCCGATCGTGGATACGTGGTGGCAGACCGAAACCGGCGGCCACATGATCACGCCGCTGCCAGGGGCCACGCCGCTCGTGCCGGGCTCGTGCACGCTACCGCTGCCGGGCATCTTCGCGGCGATCGTCGACGAGACGGGTCACGACGTGCCGCACGGCCAGGGCGGGCTGCTCGTCATCAAACGGCCTTGGCCGTCGATGATCCGCACGATCTGGGGCGACCCGGAGCGCTTCAAGAAGAGCTACTACCCCGAAGAACTGGGCGGCAAGCTGTATCTGGCCGGCGACGGGTCGACGCGCGACAAAGACACCGCGTATTTCACGATCGTCGGCCGCATCGACGACGTGCTCAACGTCTCGGGTCACCGGATGGGCACGATGGAGATCGAGTCCGCCCTGGTGGCCAATCCGCTCGTGGCCGAGGCCGCGGTCGTCGGCCGGCCCGACGAGATGACCGGCGAGGCGATCTGCGCGTTCGTCGTGCTCAAGCAGGCGCGCCCGACGGGCGACGAGGCGCAGCGCATCGCGAAAGAGTTGCGCGAATGGGTCGGCAAGGAGATCGGGCCGATCGCCAAGCCCAAGGACATCCGCTTCGGCGACAACCTGCCGAAGACGCGCAGCGGCAAGATCATGCGGCGGCTGCTGCGTTCGATCGCCAAGGGCGAGGCGATCGCGCAGGACGTATCGACGCTGGAAAACCCGGCGATCCTTGAGCAGCTGAAGGTGGTGCAGTAGCCCGCCGGGTTTGGTTGGAGGCTCACGTGAGTGCTGCGAACGTTAAGCGAGCGTCAGCGAGCGGCCGGAAACAACACCTGGCGATCGTCGAACGGCTCAGGGTTGCGCAGGAAGGATAAGCGGGAAGAGCAGGGGGAGCCGGAAGGGACGCGTGTCCCGGAGAGCGTGGGGCGATCCGGCCGGGCGGCCGGATCGCCCCCCAAAGCCCCCGCGATCGACGGCGACCCCAATGCGGGGCCGCCGCAGGCAGACAGATCGAAGGCGCTCGCGGCCGCAGGTGCGCGAGCGGACAGAAGGGAAGCAGCCGAGGTGGCGTTTTTTCTGCTCGTACTCAAAACACTGATCTTCGTGGCCGGCATGTGCCTGCTCGGCCAGTTCATCGTCGGCATCTTCAATTGGGGCCGGCGGCACGAGAACTTCGTGTATCAGGTGTTCGACATCGCGACCCGGCCCGTCGTGCGATTCGTGCGACTGATCACCCCGCGCATCGTGCTCGACCAGCATGTGCCGCTGGTCGCTTTCCTGCTGCTGTTCTTCGCATATTGGGTCGTCGGTTTCTGGATGCGCGACGTGTGCCTGCAGGATCTGACGCAGAAGGGTTGCGAGGCGTTCGCGCGTGTTCGCGCCGAGGCAGCGCGATGAATGCGGTCGAACGGTTCCTCACGCGCTGGTGGCTGGCCAACCGCGCCAGCCTCGCAGTCTTGCTCAAGCGCAATGCCGCGGCGATCGACAGCTATCGCCAGATCGTCGCACTGGAGCCGCGCGACGAAAACGCCCGCGCCGCGCTCGGCAACCTGCTGATGGAAGCGGGCGACGCGGCGGGCGCGACGGCAGAGTTTTTGCGGATCGTCGAGACGAACCCGCGCAACGCCGAGGCCTGGTTCAACCTCGGCTACATCTACGAGCAGCGCGACGACCTGACCAACGCCGAGCGCTGCTTTCGCGAGGCGATCGCGCTGAAGCCCTCGATCGACCGCGCCTGGTACGGACTGGGGCTGGTGCTGATCCGCGCGCAGCGGCTCGGCGAGGCCGTCGAGGCACTGAAGAAGAACACCGAGCTGCAGCCCTTCAGCCCGTACGGCTGGTACCAGCTCGCGATGACCTACCACCACCTCGGCGAGTCGGCCAAGGCGGCACGGATCTACGAAGAGCTCAGGAAGTTCGAGCCGCGCTACGCGGCGACGCTCAAGCGCGATCTGGAACGGACGCCGCCGGTGGCGGCGCCGGGCCGGAATGCAGCAATCACCCCATCGATCGACCGGAAGGAGGCCGTGCCATCGACACACTAGACAGAGGGAAAGGCAACAAGGAGACATCCAGGAGGAACCATGCAACTGACCGAAAAGCACCGTGAGTACTGGCGGCGAAACCTGAACCTGACGCTCGTCCTGCTGGCGATCTGGTTCGTGGTGACGTTCGTCATGGCGTACTTCGCTCGTCCGCTGGCCGAGATCAATTTCTTCGGCTGGCCGCTGTCGTTTTACATGGGCGCGCAGGGTTCGCTGATCGTTTATGTCGTCATCATCTGGTACTACGCGAGAAAGATGCGACAGCTCGACATCGAATACGGCGTGGAAGAGGGAGAAGACTGATGAGCGCACAAGTCAGCTCGAATCGAGCTTTTTTCAATCAGCTCAAGAAGTACTACGGCTGGTACACGGGCGGCTTCCTGGTGTTCCTGGTCGCACTGGCGATCCTCGAGCAGATGGGATTGCCGCGGGTCTGGATCGGCTACACGTTCCTGTTCGCCACGATCGCGCTGTACGCGGGCATCGGCATCATGAGCCGCACCGCCGACGTGGCCGAGTACTACGTGGCCGGACGCCGCGTGCCTGCGCTGTTCAACGGCATGGCCACCGGCGCGGACTGGATGAGCGCGGCGTCGTTCATCGGTATGGCCGGCGGCCTGTACCTGCAGGGCTTCGACGGACTGGCCTTCATCATGGGCTGGACCGGCGGCTACTGTCTGGTGGCTTTCCTGCTGGCGCCGTACCTGCGCAAGTTCGGTCAGTTCACGATTCCGGACTTCCTCGGGGCCCGCTACGGCGGTCACTTCGCGCGCTTCATCGGTATCTTCGCGGCGATCCTGTGCTCGTTCACCTACGTGGTGGCGCAGATTCTTGGCGTGGGCATCATCACGTCGCGCTTCACCGGCGTCGAGTTCCAGGTCGGCGTGTTCCTGGGCCTGGCGGGCATTCTGGTCTGCTCGTTCCTCGGCGGCATGCGCGCGGTCACGTGGACGCAGGTGGCCCAGTACATCATCCTGATCATTGCGTACATGATTCCGGTGGTGTGGCTGTCGGTCAAACACACGGGTTTCCCAATTCCGCAGCTCGTCTACGGCAAGGTGCTGGAGAAGGTCTCTGCCAGGGAAAAGCAGCTTGATACCGACGCCAAGGAGCTGGAGGTCCGCAAGATCTTCGCGGATCGCGCTGCCGATTTCAGGAAGCGCGTCGATGGCTTGCCGAAGTCTTGGGAAGAGGGTAAGGCAGCAGCCGAGAAGAAGCTCGAGGAGCTGCGCGCGGCGAACGCACCGCTGGCCGAGATCAAGGCGGCTGAAAAGGCGGTGGCCGACTATCCGAAGTCTGTCGACGATGCGCGCAAGGCATGGACGGCACAGGCTTCGGCCAACGCCGCGCGGGCCGCGCCGATCCTGCATCACGCCGTGCCGTTCTACAGCGCGAACCCCGACCCCGTGAAGAACGAGGCCGAGCGCGCCACCAAGCGGCTGAACTTCCTGGCGCTGGTCTTCTGCCTGATGCTCGGCACTGCGGCGCTGCCGCACATCCTGATGCGCTACTACACGACGCCGTCGGTGAACGAAGCACGCAAGTCGGTGTTCTGGTCGCTGTTCTTCATCTTCCTGCTGTACTTCACGGCGCCGGCGCTCGCGGTGCTGGTGAAGTTCGACATCTACACGCTGATCGTCGGCTCGAAGTTCGCCGATCTGCCGGGGTGGGTGGCCGGATGGCAGAGGGTGGACGCGGCGCTGCTACAGATCGCCGACATCAACATGGACGGCATCGTGCAGCGCGCCGAGATCCGCATCGGTCAGGACATCGTCGTGCTGGCTACGCCGGAGATCGCGGGTTTGCCGTACGTCATCTCCGGTCTGGTCGCCGCGGGCGGTCTGGCCGCCGCACTGTCGACCGCCGACGGCCTGCTGCTGACGATCTCCAACGCGCTGTCGCACGACCTGTACTACAAGATGATCAACCCCAGCGCCAGCACGCAGAAGCGGGTCACGATCTCCAAGATCCTGCTGCTGTTCGTCGCCTTGGCGGCGGCGTCGGTGTCGGCGCAGAAACCGGCGGACATCCTGTTCCTGGTTTCGGCGGCCTTCTCCTTCGCCGCGGCGTCGTTCTTCCCGGCGCTGGTGGCGGGCGTGTTCTGGAAGCGCGCCAACAAGTGGGGTGCGATCGCGGGCATGGTCGTCGGTCTCGGTGTGTGCTTCTACTACATGGCGACGACACAGCCGTGGATGCGCGGCATCTTCGGCGTGACCGGCCCGGTGTCCGACTACATCTGGTTCGGCATCCAGCCGATTTCGGCCGCCGTGTTCGGCGTACCGGCCGGCGTCCTCGCGCTGATCGTCGTCAGCCTGCTGACGCCTGCGCCCGACAAGCAGGTGCAGGATTTCGTCGAGCATTGCCGCTACCCGAACCTGCGGGGCGATACGGTCGATACGCTGGCGCGCTGAGCGGCGCCGTGCGATGCAATGAGCCCGCGCTTCGGCGCGGGCTTTTTTTTGAGCCGATGCGCCCGCCTATAATCCGCGCCTCGCGCACGGATCAGGAGAGATGGCCGAGCGGTCGAAGGCGCACGCCTGGAACGCGTGTATAGGTGAATAGCCTATCGTGGGTTCGAATCCCACTCTCTCCGCCAGACCGAACGGCCCCGGCAACGGGGCCGTTCGCGTTCGGAGACAAACGTCAATCCGGGGCGGACGCCCGTGACGCCGCTTCGTCGGCGAGGAAGGTGACGACGTGATCGGCGTCGAGGCGGATGCCGATACGTTCGCCGATCGCATGATCGTGATGGCTTGGCACGAGCGCGAGCACCTCGCGGCCGCTCGCGAGCCGCAGCGTGTATACGAAATCCCCGCCACGGAAGACCTTGCGGACGACCTCGGCCGTCATCGGGCTGGCGTCGTCGTGCACGACATCGTCGGGCCGCAGCAGCACGTCGACATGGCAGCCGCGCCCGCATTCATCGCAGCCGCGTGCGTCGCACGGCAGCGGGATGTCGCCACGCAGCTCGCCCAGCTCGATCGCAACGCGCTGCGCGTTGAGCACCTTGGCCGGCAGAAAAACGCCTTCGCCGATGAAGTCGGCGACGTATCGGCTGGCGGGGCGGTGGTACAGCTCGTAGGGCCGGTCCCACTGTTCCAGCCGACCCCCGTGCATCACGCCGACGCGATCGGCGATCGCGAACGCCTCTTGCTGGTCGTGCGTGACGAGGATCGCCGAGGTGCCGCTCGCCTTCAGGATCTGCCGCACTTCGGCGCCGAGCCGCGCGCGCAGCTCGACGTCCAGATTCGAGAACGGCTCGTCCATCAGCAGCAGTTTGGGCGCGGGCGCGAGCGCGCGCGCCAGGGCGACGCGCTGCTGCTGGCCGCCGGACAGCTCGTGCGGATACTTGCGCGCGTACGCGGTCAGGCCGACGAGATCGAGCATCGCGCGCACGCGGGCGCGGCGCGCGGCGGCATCGCCGCGGCGCAACCCGAAGGCGACGTTGTCCTCCACGCGCAGGTGCGGAAACAGCGCATAGTCCTGGAACACCAGCCCGATACCGCGGCGTTCGGGCGGCACGCTCGACGTCGGCGTGGCCACCGTCGTGCCGTCGATCGCGATCAGCCCGCGCTCGATCGGCACGAATCCGGCGATCGCCCGCAGCAGCGTGGTCTTGCCGCAGCCCGACGCGCCGACGATGCAGCCGATGTCGCCGTGCGGCAGATCGAGCGAGAGCGCATCGAGCACGCACGTGCCTTCCGCGCGGTACGCAACGCGCAGGTGCTCGATGTGCAGCACGCTCGGCGCATTCATGGGGTCGGTTCGTCGGCGTCGCTCGTGGTCGGATCCCGGGCCGCATTCTAATCCGATGCATATAATTCTCATTTGCATTTGAAGCCGTGTCGATGCCGACCTCTGCGCGGCGATCGGACCGGCGCATACCGCTGGCAAGGGCTTGATTGAGCGTCGTTTCTGCTGAAACCCGTACGGGCCCATGGCGATTCGTCGCGATGGGCGCCGGCGCGCCGGCGCTTGCGCTGGCTGCCGTGCTCGCCGCGCTCGTGGCGCTGCCGCTGGTCGGCGTGTTCGCGAGCTTCCTGCAGGCGCAGGCATCGCTGGAGACGCTTGCGCATCTGTCGACGACGGTGATCCCACGCGCGGCACTCGAGACCGCGTTGCTGGTCGCGCTGGTGACCGTCGGCGTGACCGTGCTCGGCACGACCTCGGCGTGGCTGGTGGCCGCGCTGGACTTTCCGGCGCGGCGCTTCTTCGAGTGGGCGATGCTGCTGCCGCTGGCGATGCCGGGCTACATCGTCGCGTACGCGTATACCGACTTGCTGCAGTTTTCGGGGCCGGTGCAGACGTGGCTGCGCGAGACGTTCGGATGGCAGCGCGGAGACTACTGGTTTCCCGAGATTCGTTCGCTCGTCGGTGCGGCATTCGTTTTCACCGTCGTGCTGTATCCGTACGTCTATTTGCTAGCGCGCACGGCGTTTCTCGCGCGCACCGCGTCGATGATCGACGCGGCGCGCAGTCTCGGACTGTCGCCGCTGGCGACCTGGTTGCGGGTGAACCTGCCGCTGGCACGGCCCGCCGTGGCGGCGGGCGCGCTGCTCGCGCTGATGGAGACGATCGCCGATTACGGCGCCGCTTCGTACTTCGGCCTGCAGACCTTCACGACGGCGATCTACCGTGCGTGGTTTGCGCTCGGCGACCGACTCGCGGCGAGCCAGCTTGCCGCGGTGCTGCTGCTGGTCGTCGTCGTCGTGATCGTCGTCGAGGAGCGCACGCGCGGCCGTGCGCGTTTCTTCGCGGCGCCCAACGCGGCGCGGCCCGCGCCGCGTGCCGAGCTGCGCGGCGCGCGGCGGGTGCTCGCGGTCGTCGGCTGCTGCATCCCGATCACGCTCGGTTTTCTGTTGCCGGTGGCGGCGCTCGTTCGGCTGATGTGGCCGACGCTCGGGCAGGTGCCGCTTGATCGCTACGCGCAATGGCTCGGCAACAGCGTATCGCTCGCGGCACTGGCCGCCGCGCTGACCATCGGCGTGGTGCTGCTGATCGCGTATGCGGTGCGGCTCGCGCCGGCCGGGGTGGCCGGCGCGGCCGTGCGTGGCGCCGCGCGACTGATGAGCCTCGGCTACGCTGTTCCCGGCGCCGTGATCGCCGTGGGCATCCTGGTTCCGCTCGCGGGCTTCGACAATGCGCTCGACGCCTGGCTGAAGTCGACATTCGGCTTCGGCAGCGGCCTGCTGCTGACCGGCACCATTGCGGCGTTGCTGTATGCGTTTCTGGTCCGCTACTTCGCGGTGGCCCAGCAGCCGATCGCAGCGGGGCTGGCGCGCATCACGCCGGCGATGGATGCAAGCGCGCGCAGCCTGGGTGCGGGTCCGCTGGAGGCGTTCCGGCGGGTCCATCTGCCGCTGCTCGCGCCATCGGTGGCCGCGGGCGCGCTGCTCGTGTTCGTCGACGTGATGAAGGAGCTGCCGGCCACGCTGGTGCTGCGGCCGTTCAACTTCGACACGCTCGCGGTCATCGCCTATCAGCTTGCCGCCGACGAGCGGCTCGGCGAAGCCGCACTGCCGTCGCTGACGATCGTCGCGGCCGGTGTGCTGCCGGTGATGCTGCTGTCGCGCGCGATCAGCCGGGCTTCTTCGCGCGACGCGCCCGCGTTGTAGCCGCCGGCAGTTCGTCGGCGATACGGCCAAGCAGCGCGGCGAGTTGTTTGGCTTCGCGGTCGCTCAGCAGTGCCGCGATGCGGCGTTCGTGCCGCAGCACGCGCGCGGTTGCCGCCACGAGCACCCTGTGCCCGGCGGCGGTCAGGCCCAGCCCGTAGCGGCGACGGTCGTGGGCCACGGTCGTGCGGCGCGCCCAACCCAGCGTCTCGAGCCGGTCGATCACCGGCACCAGCGAGGAGCGATCCAGACGCAGCGCCTGCGCCAGCGCGCTCTGTGACAGCCCGGGATTGCGGGCGAGCAGTTCCAGCACGCCGTACACACCGGGCGTCACGCCCAAGTCCCCGCAACTGCGCGTGAAGTCGCCAAACACCGCGAGCTGCGCAAGCCTGAG
>JBBIQI010000109.1:10485-11793 GCA_037442465.1 Burkholderiales bacterium | reverse complement strand
GCTCGGAATGACGAGGGACTTCGGCTCGAATCGCCCCGAGGCGGCAGAGCGAACGGACGGCAAATAGTCAACTGCCGGATTTGGGTTCAGGGCGCGTTGCGGTCGCGGTGTGGGACCCGCGTTTTTTGCCGATCCGATCCGTCGCTCCCGTTGCCGCGCCCGATCAGACCCGCCATCTGGCCGAGCGCGACGACGGCTTTACAGCTTGTCAAGCCTCGCGGATCAGCAGCAGCGGCGTGCGGCACTGCGCCGCCACGCGCAGCGCGACCGAACCGAGCACGGCCGAGGTCAACGCGCCGCGGCCGTGCGAGCCGAGCACGAGCACGTCGAGCTTGTTGGCCTTCGCGTACGCGGCGATCTCGCTGCCGGGGTCGTTGCCGACCAGACACACCGCGTCGGCAGCCAACCCGGCGCGCTCGAACTGCTCGCGCGCCGGCGCGACGGCCGCCTCGAACTGCCGCGTCTGCATCGCAACGACCTGCTCGGCCTTGTACAGCGCGAGCGGTGCGTCACCGAGTCCGGGAATCACCATCGCCGCCAGATCGGGCACCACGTGCAGCAGCGCGACTTTCGGCGACGCGCCCCACAGGTCGCGGTGCGCGAGCGCGTAGCGCACCGCGGCTGCACCGTACTGGCTGCCGTCGACCGCGATGCCGACCGCGAGCGAATCGCGGCGCGGCGCGGCCGCGTCGCGCACGACGAGCAGCGGCGTCGTGCAGGATGCGAGCACCGCCTGCGTCACCGAACCGAGCAGCAGCCCCTTGACCGGCGACAGTCCGTGCGAACCCATGACGATCAGGTCGGCGCCGCTGCGCGCGGCGGCGCGCGCGATCTCCGCACCGATCACGCCGACCGCAAAACCCGAGCGGACCGCGAGCCCGGCACGCAACAGCCTGGCCACCGCAGGCTCGAGGATCCGGTTCGCTTCGGCCGCCAGATAAGCGCGGATCGTCGCCTTGGTGGCGACCCGTTCGATGCGCGGCGGCACCGGAAGTTGCACGTTCAGCAGCTCGACTTCGGGCTTCGCGCCGATCAGCGTCGTGCGCGACGCGATGAACGCGAGGGCGGCGTCGCTGTGCTTGCTGCCGTCGACCGGGACCAGGATTTTCATCGGCTTGCCTCCAAACGCCTTGTCTGATTCAAGCTGTCGAAGATGGCCCAACCTCGCGAGACCGCCGCCCTGGCAGCGCGTTTCTCCCCCGCAACCGCCGGATCCGTCATCCCGAGCGCCGCGAGGGATCTCGGCGTTGCGGGCGGGAGAGATTCCTCGCCTTCGGCTCGGAATGACCAAGCGTAGCTGGCTCGGAA
>JBBIQI010000109.1:0-10385 GCA_037442465.1 Burkholderiales bacterium | reverse complement strand
CGGAATGACAAAGTGTGGTTGGCTCGAAACGACAACGGGCGGTGCGTTCGGAATGACGGGGACAGTCGGCTCGGAATCACGATGGCCAATGGATGCGGATGCCTGCCGCATATCACAGGATCGACGATCCTTGATAGCACCGGATGCCCTCAGCGCCCTTGGCGGTAGTCAAGCAGGCAACCGAAAAAAAAGCCGCCGGCACTGCCGGCGGCTTCGCGGGCGTATTCGAACCGTCTACAGCTTCGGCGTCAGCTTGAAGCTGCCGTCCTTGGCGATTTCGATGTCCGCATTCAGGAAGCCTGCCTTGAACCCGGCATCCTTGAGCTTGTGATACGCCATCTCGGCGCGGATGCCGGTCGCGCAGTGCGCAATGATGCGCTTGTCGCGCGGCAACTCCTTCATGCGCGCGGCGAGTTGCTCGTCGGGAATCAGCACTGCGCCCTTGATCATGCCGGCGTTGGCTTCGTCCTGATTGCGCACGTCGAGAATCAGCACGTCCGGCGGCGTGGCGCGCGCCAGCCTGGCGAATTCCTCAGGCGGAATCGAGCCCGGGCGCGGCTTGGGCTGGTACGTTACTTTCGTCAGCGCCGGTACACCCGACTCGATCGCGTAACCCGCTGCCTGCCAGCCGAGCAGCCCGCCGGCGATGACCTGCACGTTGCTCTGGCCGGCTTTCACGAGCGCGCGTGCCGCGGCGATCGCATCGGCGCCGCCGCGCCCGTCGTAGACGATGATCGGGGCCTTAAGCTTCGGATCAGGGAAGCTCTTGAGCTGCGCATTAAGCGCTTTGACCGGCATGCCGACCGCACCCTTGATGTGGCCGGCCGCCGCCTCTTCGGGCGAACGCACGTCCAGGATCACCGCGGGAATGTCCTTGTCGATGTAGGCGGCCTTGACAAACTCGGGCGTGGTCGCGAGGTAGTCCTTCGTTTCCCATTCGGGAACGCCCTCGTGATACACCTTGGTGTTCTTGTAGCCCAGCGCGATCGCCTTGCGTTGCGACAGCGGGCTCATCTGGCAGGTCACGCCCTGGCAGAAGAACACCAGCAGCGTGTTCTTGTCGGCCGGCAGGCGGTTGACGACCTTGTCCCACGCGGGATAGGGAATGTTGACCGCGCCGGGGATCGTGCCCTGCTGAAAGCGCGGCAGCGGGCGCGAGTCGATCAGCATGAAGTTGCCGCTGCCCTGGTCGACCAGCTTGCGCACGAACGCGTAGTCGACGAGGTCTTCCTTCGCGACCTTGACCGGACCCTTGAAGCGGATCTCGGTCGCCCACTTCTGGCCGTCGCGCTCGACGAACGCGATCCGCACCTCGTGTCCTTTGCGCGCGTCACGCAGATACTCGACCTTCTTCGCGTCGCCGGCGACGTCGACCTTTAAGGTCTTCTCGTCGAAGCGGACGATCTCCTTCGCCGCGTCGATGCCGAGCTGGATCGACTGCGACTTGAAGGCGACGTTCTCGAAGTAGCCGCGCACCGCGCCCGGCTCGGGCTTGTGGCAGTTGTTGCACACCGCCGGCTGCGTGGGTTTGGGGGCCGGCGCCTGCGCGAAGGCCGCGGCCGCACCGACCAGCAGCACGATCGCGAC
Source organism: Burkholderiales bacterium (assembly GCA_037442465.1). Classification (GTDB taxonomy): domain Bacteria; phylum Pseudomonadota; class Gammaproteobacteria; order Burkholderiales; family Burkholderiaceae_F; genus DSNY01. The sequence goes on along the minus strand of JBBIQI010000109.1, from coordinate 8,798 downwards.
AGAACGTTTGTCCAGCGTCATGACTTGCTCCTCGTGTTTCCGGGAAAAATCTGCGCCCCGCGCATGCAATTCAGCGCGCGGCAGCCTGAACGATTTCGCTCATCTGTCCGGCGTTGACCATCAGCCAGCGCAGCGTGTATCCGCCAACGAGCACGAGCAGCGCGGGCACGATCGTGTGCGGGACGCGATGGCGCAGCTCGAGCGCCTGCAGCACCAGCGGCACCAGGATGCCGAGCACGACCAGCACGCCCCAGAAGGCGAACGCGAACTTGCCGCGCATCAGCAGCTCGAACGCGGCCGCATGCGACGCGGTCGCCGTCACCAGCCCGATCAGCAGCAGCCCCAGCATCAGCAACTCGACCGCAAGGAAGCCGACGTCCGCGCGAATCAGCGCCTCGGCCGTCCCTTTCTCCGGCGGCTGCGCACCGAGCGGCTGAACGAGTGCGCCGATGGCGCCGCCGATCAGGCCCTGCGGCGCGGGCCGCTTCGGCGGCAGCACGGCCGCCAGCAGGTGCAGCAGTGCCGCGCCGGCCGACAACCCGGACACCAGGAACAGCGGACCCAGGATCGACTGGTTCCATAGCGGCCGCGCGACCATCGTCGACAGCAGGATGCCGGTGTAGATGCCAAGCGCTGCGCCAAGCAGGATGTTGGCCCATGCGAGCAGCCGCAGCGTCCGCGCCGATGCGAGCAGTGCATCGGAGGCGCGCGCAAGCTGCGGGACGCGCCGCACCAGCCACGGCCACGCCTCCGGCAGCCGGATCAGCGCCGACACCAGCAGGAGCGGGTAAACGATGATCAGCACCCAAGAGCCCCACGACATCGGCGAAGCCGGCTCGAACGTCAGATACACGGCCCACACGTACAGCTTGTGCGCGAGGTCGAGAAACAGCGCGAGCATGCCGAGGTTCAGCAGCATGAAGCCGGCGAGCGGCGCGTGCAGCGAGAAGTAGCCGCGCGGATCCTCGCCGCGCGCCAGCCGCAGCAGCGCCACGCCGCCGAGGATCATCAATCCGGCGACGATGCCGCCGACGAACAGATAGAGCGGGATTTCCCAGCTCCACACGGACAGATGGGGGTCCACCAGCGGGTTGTGGCGGGTGGTCGTGATCTCGAGCATCGTGATTCCTCGCGACTACGTCAGATAGAACACGCGCGGCTTGGTCCCGGCCTCGGGCAGCAGCGTGTGCCACTTGCGGGTGCGCAGCAGCCGGCTCACCTCGCTTGCCGGATCGTCGAGGTCGCCGAAGTACATGCAGTGCGTCGGGCACACGGACACGCACGCCGGGTTCTTGCCCTCCTTGACGCGGTGGTCGCAGAACGTGCACTTGTCGGCGTAGCCCTTCGGGTGGATGAAACGCGCGCCGTACGGGCAGGCCGCCACGCACGCCTTGCAGCCGATGCAGCGGTTGGCGTTGACCTTGACGATGCCGCCCAAGTCGGACACGTGGCTGGCGCCGGTCGGGCAGCAATACACGCACGGCGGGTTGTCGCAGTGGTTGCAGCGCTCCGAGCGGATCTCCATCGTGAGATTCGGAAACTCGCCGCGCACCTCGGTCGTGATCCAGTCGCGCGCATAACCGACTGGAACGTCGTTCTCGGTCTGGCACGCGACCACGCAGTCCATGCAACCGACGCACTTGCGCGTGTCAATCACCATTCCAAAGCGCGCCATTCAAACCTCTTTCACGAACGTTACGAAGTTGCCGTGGATGCTGGTGCCGCCCATCAGCGGATCGGTCGCGTAGCGCGTCGTGAGCTGCGCCGCGCTCGCGCCCTTCAGGTAGGCGCTCTTCAGCATCGCGTTGGTGTGACCGAAGCCGTAGACCAAGTACACGGCGTCGGGGCGGATGCGCTGCGTCGCTTTGACGCGCACGCGATTGCTGAGCACGCCGTCCTGGTTCTTGAGCCTTACGTACTGGCCGCTGGCCAGACCCAGTTTCCTGGCGATCGCGCCGTTGACCCAGACCTCGTTCTCGCGCATCGCGTCGCCGAGCAGCGGATTGCTCTGCGTGCGGCTGAAGGTGTGTACCGGCGCGCGTCCGGTGATCAACCGGAAGTAGCCGTCAGGCGCGGTCGGGTGCCGCGTGTACTTCGGCACCGGATCGAAGCCCTTGTCCTTGAGCTGGTCCGAGTAGAACTCGACCTTGCCCGACGGCGTGTCGAACGCGAGTTCGAGCCCTTCTTCGACCGTGATCGGCTGCTTGGGACCCAGGATGACGCCTTCGCGCTTGAGCTTGTCCCAGTCGTAGCCGCTGCCTTCGATGCGCGCGCGCAGGTACTGCTCGATGTCGTCGAACGGCATCGACTGCGCGATGCCGAGCTTGCCCGCGAGCTGCTTGGCGATCCACCAACCCGGCTTCTGCTCGTGCGGCGCCGGCATCACCGGCTGGCGCAGCGCGATCCAGCCGCGCCGACCCCAACCGGCGAGCAGCTCGTCGTAGCGCTCGAGGAACGTGACCTCGGGCAGCACGACGTCGGCGTAACCGGCGATTTCGCTCGGGATCGTGTCGATCACGACCAGCAGATCGAGCGCATCGATCGCCTTGAGCGTTTCGGCCTGGTTCGGCAGCGCCTGCAAGATGTTCGACGAGTAGACGAACCAGCCCTTGATCGAGTACGGCTTGCCGGTGAGCGTCGCTTCGCGGATGCCGGTCGTTACCGCCTCGTCGGCGAACGGATAGCGCTCCTGGTTCGGGTTGTCCGCGGGCGGCTTGGCCGACTTCGGATAGGGCGGCAGCGGGTAACCCGCGACCTTGATGCCGGCTTGCGAATACAGTCCGCCGCGCCGGCCCCAGTTGCCGAGCAGCGCGTTGAGCAGCGCGATCGCGCGGCTGCGCTGCGCGTCGTCGCCGTACCAGTTGACGCGCCGGCCCGGGTGCACGATCGCCGCGGGGCTGGCCTTCGCCATCTCCAGCGCGGTGGCGCGGATCGTCTCGGCCTTGATGTCGGTTTCGGCTTCGGCCCACTGCGGCGTGTACGGGCGGATCTCCTGTACGAACTTGTCGAAACCCTTGCCGTACTTGTCGACGAAGGCCCTGTCGTAGCGCCCCTCGTTGACCAGCACGTTGCACCACGCCAGCACGAGCGCCATGTCGGTGCCGGGCTTGATCGGCAGCCAGTACTTGGCCTTGCTCGCCGCGACCGAAAAGCGCGGGTCGACAACGATGATCGGGATGCGCCGCTCGACGGCCTGCGCGAACTCCTGCACCTGCGAGTTGTGCATGTTCTCGCCCAGGTGCGAGCCGATCAGCACCAGACAGTCGGTGTTGGCGATGTCGGTCGGCTCCGGCGAACCCAACCCGGTGCCGAAGGTCAGCGCAAAGCCCACGTCGCGCGGGCCACGGCATTGCGCGAACGACGGTCCGGCGAAGTTGATCGCGCCCCAGCTCTTCAGCACGTGCTGGATGAAGCGCACGCCGATGCCGTGGTTGAACATCGCCATCGCTTCCGGCCCGTACTGCGCCTTGATCTTGTTCATGCGCTCGGCGATGTACGACAGCGCCTCGTCCCAGCTCGCGGTCTGCCACTGCTCCTTGCCGCGTTCGCCCTTGCGGATCAGCGGCTTCTGCAGTCGGTCGGGGTCGTAGTAAGCCCCGACCGCGCCGGTGCCGCGCGGGCACAGCCGGCCGCGGCTCTGCGGGTCGAGCGGATTGCCTTCGAACTTCCACAGCCGGCCGTCGCGCACGTAGGCGATGCCGCCGCAGCGCCAGAAGCACATCTCGCAGAATGTCGGCGTGGCCGTCACGCCCTTCGCGGCCGGCGCGTCGGCGGCGATGACCTGCGCGATCGGCGGCAGTTGCGTGGCCGCCGCGGCCGCACCGAAAGTAGTCGCCGAGATCTTCAGGAATCGCCGGCGCGTCAGGGTCTCGCTCATGTCAACCGCTCCGCTGTCAGTCTGCGGACGCCGGCCGCCTCGTTCGTCCATCGCCGTGCAGCCAAGCGCCCTTTGCGCAGCCGAACTTTGATACGCGCGCGCACGGCGCAGTTGACTCAGAGCAAGTTCGACTCCGGATCGCGCGCCGACCGCGCGCGCGTTCGAGATGGATCAAAGACACGGCCGACCGTGACTGTGCGGCTCGTCACACAAGACGCGCGCGACTTGGGGTCGCGGTTTGGAACGTTCGCTCGAAGTCGATCACGGCACCGGGCTTTGCGTCGGCGCGCACCCTTGATCCGGCGCAGCGGGCGGTCGCGCCCTTTGCGCGATCATGGTCAGCGATGACCCGATCCCATGACATCCGGACCTTGCGAGTGCGTCTCGTCCCCGCGCGCGTCGGCTGCGTCATCCCGAGCAGCTTGAGGGATCTCCGCGCTGCGAGCGGCTGAGATTCCTCGCCTTCGGCTCAGAATGACCGGGCGTGGCGGTCTCGGAATGAGTAAAGGTGGCGGTCTCGGAATGACCAAGGGTGGCGGTCTCGAAATGACTAAGGGTGGCTGGCCTGCAATGACGAGGAATCTTTGGCTCGGAACGACGACGGGCGATGAATGCGAACGCCAGGCGGGAGGCACGCGGCACGAGGATTCGTAGTACTTGATAGCGCACGTGAGGAGGTCTTCGTGCCCGTCTTCATGGGTTCCGGCCCGCGCACCGCTCTTTCGCCGTCGAGCGAGCCGCGCTGATGGCGCTCGTTGAACTCGCCTGCAGCTCGTTCGTCGACCCGCGGCGGCGGCGCATGGTCGCGCTCGGTGCGGCCGCGTGCGCGTTGCTGCTGGTCGCCGGTGCAGTCGCGTTGACCGAGTGGCTGCGACTGAATCCGTGCCCGCTATGCATCTTCCAGCGCGTGCTCGACCTGGCGCTGGCGGCTCTGTTGTTCGTCGCCGCCGCGCTTATCGCGTCGCGCGCGGCGCGCTGGCTGCTCGCGGCCGCGCTGCTGGTTGCCAGCGGCGGCATCGCGGTGGCCGGGTATCAGAGCTGGATCCAGTTCTCGCCGCCGCAGTTGTCCTGCGGGCCCGCTGCGCAGGGGCCGATCGAGCGCCTCGTGGCGTGGCTCGGCGAGCAAATGCCGCTGCTGTTTCTCGCCACCGGCTCGTGCGAGAGCACCGAGCTCACGATCCTGGGCCTGTCGCTCGCCAACTGGTCGCTCGTCGCCTATCTGGCGTTCGCCGCGCTGATCGCGCTGCTGCTGCGCGCGCAGCGTCGCGCGGCGTGAAGAGACGGCGCCGGCGCAATGCTGGCCGATGACGCACGCAGGATCCAAGCCACCGGGGCGGCACGCGCGGCCACTGCGCACGTCGTTCATGCACGTCCTGGCCTGGCTCGTCGGCGCGGTTCTTTCACTGTCCGCCGCAGGCTTGCATACCCAGCGCAAGGTCGAGGTCTACGCCTTCGTCGCCGACGGCTGCCAGCACTGCGAGAAGGCGCTCGCGTTCCTGCGGCGCGAGGCCGCGCAACGCGCGGCTGTCGGCGTGCATGCGCTGGAGGTGACTCGCGGCGCGCATAACGCCGAGGTGCTTGCTGCGGTGGCGCGCGAACTCGCCGTCAACGATTCGGCGGTGCCGTTCATCGTGATCGGCGAGCGTGTCTTCATCGGGTACCTGGACGACCGCACGAGCGGTACGGCGCTGCGCGCGCAGATCGACGCCTGCCTCGCGACCGGCTGCCGCGACATCGTGAGCCCGCGGCTCGGGCTGGCCACGCCGGCCACGGCCGAGACGAGCGCGACGCCCGCAGTGCCGTCGTCCGAACGCGCGCTGCCGGACAGCGTCCACGTGCCGCTGGTCGGCGACGTGCGCCTGCGTTCGTTGTCGCTGCCCGTGCTGACGGTGCTGCTCGCCGCGCTCGACGGCTTCAACCCGTGCGCGATGTGGACGCTCGTGTTCCTGATCGGACTGCTGCTCGGCATGCAGGATCGCGTGCGCATGTGGGCGCTCGGCACGGCGTTCATCGCGGCGTCGGCGCTCGTGTACTTCCTGTTCATGGCGGCGTGGCTCAATCTGCTGCTGTTCGTCGGCAGTGTCGTTTGGGTACGCGCGGCGATCGGCGCGGTCGCGATCGCCGGCGGCCTGTACTACCTGCGCGAGTACGCGGTGAACCGAGACGCGGTATGCAAGGTCACTGCGCCGCAGGCGCGGCGCGCCGTGTTCGAGCGGTTGCGCGCGCTCGCCACGGAGCGGCGATTTCTGCTCGCGATCGGCGGCATCGTGCTGCTCGCCTTCGCGGTGAATCTGGTGGAAGCCGTCTGCTCCGCCGGCATCCCCGCGGTGTACACGCAACTGCTCGCGCTCAATGCGCTGTCGCAGCCGGCCTACTACGCCTACCTGGCGCTGTACATCGCGGTGTTCATGCTCGACGATCTGATCGTGTTCGTCGCCGCGATGAAGACGCTGCAGTTCGCCGGCATCGGCACCCGCTACACGCGCGCGTCGCAACTGCTCGGCGGGGCGCTGCTGCTCGCCTTGGGTGCGCTGCTGCTGCTGCGACCGGAGTGGCTGATGCTCGGCTGACGGCCGGCGCCGCCGGTAGACTTCGGCGCGGTCACGGAGATCGCTGCGTCTGCGCCGCCGGTTACGCGTCATCGGGCGGGCAGCCCGCGGCGCGCGACACCGCAGCCGCAGCGCGGCGCCGACCCGAAGCCATGCAACGCCAACCTGTCGAGTACCACCCGATGCAAACCGAATCCAGCCCGCTCGCCGCAGACGCCGGCGCCTCCGCGCTGCGTCTGCTCGCTGCGCGTCACTCCGTCGGCCCCAAGCACCTTGCGCCGCCGGCGCCGAGTGCGGAGCAATTGCGCTCGGCGTTCGCCGCCGCGCTGCGCGCGCCGGACCACGGCAAGCTGATCCCGTATCGGTTCGTCGTCATCCGCGACGACGGTCTGGAACGACTGGCGCAACTGTTCGTCGACTACGGCCGCCGCTGCGGCAAGAGCGACGCCGAACTGGCGCTCGAACGCACGCGTGCGATTCAGGCGCCGGTGGTCATCGCCGTGATCGCGCGTTTGAACACGATGCACGAGGTGCCGGCGCACGAGCAGTGGATGGCCGTGGGCGGCGCGTTGACGAATGTCCTCAACGCGCTGCACTTCATGGGCTTTGGCGCCAAGATGCTGTCCGGACGGCGCGCCGCCGACGCGCAGATCGCCGCCGCGTTCTGCCGCGACGGCGAGCAACTGGTCGGCTGGATCTCGGTCGGAACGCCCACGGTGCCGCCGCGCGCGCGCAGCGATGACGCGCCGGACGCGATCGCGTCGATGTTTTGACGTCCGGGCCACCGCAAAACCCGCTGCGCTCGCTTGCGCAGTTGCGCGGCCGGTCGAGGTCGACGTGTGCCGGATCTTCGCCGCCAACCGCGATCTGAAGCAGCTCTGCGCCCAGGGCGCGTTCCGCGACGATCTTTACTATCGACTGAACGTGTTTCCAATCGACATCCCGCCGCTGCGCGAGCGGCCCGAGGACATCGCGCCATTGGCGCGCCGCATCCTCGCGCGCCACGCGCGGCGTCTGAACCCGGCGGTCGCCGCCATCGACGAGGACGCGCTGGCCGCGCTGCGGGCGTACCGCTGGCCGGGCAACGTGCGCGAACTGGAGAACGTGATCCAGCGCGCGCTCGTGCTCACGCCGGGTGCAGCGATCACACCGGCGGCGCTGCCGGCGGAACTGCGCGGCTCCCACGCCGCGGCGCCGTCGCCATGGCCGGAGTCGGCCACCCTGGCCGAAGTCGAACGACGCTGGATCGAGCTGACGCTGCAACGCTGCGGCGGCAACCGCACGCGCGCGGCCAAGGCGCTGGGCATCGACGCCTCCACCCTGTGGCGCAAGCTGCGCAGCGAGCCTGACGCGTAGATCGGCGCGCGCCAGGATACCCAGGCGTCAGCCGCCGACGGGCGCGAGTGCGACGGATCTTTCCGTACGAAGCGCGCGAGGAGGGATGCGGGGCTTCGGCGATGGCGGGCTTGAGGTTCGGGCTAACGCTGCCGTTTCACCTGCGTCGGAACGAGCGACCGCAGGGAGCGAGGCCTGACGTCAGACGGAACGGCTCGTCAGCTCTCACTTGGGCTCTTGCTCCCGAAGCCATCCGATCACCGCGTCGGCTATCTGCTTGTCGTAGCCGCGATAGTCGTGCTTGGCTCCCGCTATAGGAACCTGCTTGAAGCGATCGGAGACGAACGGCTTCCGAAATTCAGCGAACTTAGCATCGTGGTCGTTTTCCGCGTAGATGTCGATCACCGGGATCTTCACCTTGCGTAGGTTCAGGTTCGTGTTGAGAGGCTCAGTTCCCCCAGCCCAGAGTCCCACGCCGATGAAGCCCGCCACACCGGAATCAGGATTATTGGCCAGAAAGGCGCTCGTCATTCGGCCGCCCATGCTGTAGCCCATCAGATAGATGCGCTCAGCGGCCTTCTCTCTCCTCAGAAAATCGATTGCGGCCTGGATGCGCTGGTAGGCCTCCGGAAATGTCGAGGCATACTGCTGGCCCTGTTCCGGGCCGATTCTGCCGGGCAGTACCGGCATCTGGAGGGAGAGTGTATGGAATCCTAGTTCTCGGTTGATCGCCTTGCGCAAGGGCCCTACAACTTGCGAGTCAGGATCCAACCCTTGACCGTGGGCGAGAATGACCGCAGTCTTTGATGCCTTGCCTTCAAGGTAATCGCCCTTTGGCATCTGCGCCCAGGCACTTGCTGCGACAACGGTCAGAGCGAACAGAAGGTAGATCCGGAACGGTTGGATCATCGTGGTCTCTCCCTTGTGAGAGCTAACGCTCGGCATCAGCGGCGGCGCGCAGCGCCGTCCGCTGCATGCTGTTGTTAGACAGCCTTATCGGATCTGCTCCTGCGCTCCTGGCCTGTGATCTGGCTGCT
>JBBIQI010000108.1:0-11921 GCA_037442465.1 Burkholderiales bacterium | reverse complement strand
CGCGCGCAATGCGCTCGCGCAACTCCCGCGCCCCCCGTGAAATATCCGGGCTAGGCGCGGCGGGCGTCGATGCGCCGGCCGACGCAGGCGCGCTCGATGCCGGAGGCGTCGCGCTCGGTGCGCAGGTTTGCGAAGCCGGCCCCCTCGAACAGCCCGCGCACGGCGGCGGCCTGGTCATAGCCATGCTCGACCAGCAGCCAGCCGGCCGGCGCCAGGTGCGCGCCGGCGCCGGCGATGATCGCGCTCAGGCAGGCGAGCCCGTCGGCGCGATCGGTCAGCGCGTCGCGTGGTTCGTAGCGCAGATCCGCCAGATGCGGATCGTCGGCGGCGACGTACGGCGGATTGGCGACGATGGCGTCGAAACGGCCCTGGATCGCCGCGTACCAGTCGCTCGCGACGAAATCGACGAGTGCGCCGAGCGCGCGCGCGTTGGCGTGCGCCACCGCGAGCGCCGCGGTCGACACGTCGGTCGCGACAATCCAGGCATCGGGCCGCTGCAGCGCGAGCGTGAGCGCGATACAGCCCGAGCCGGTGCCGAGTTCGAGCACGCGCGGACGTTCGATGTCGCGTAGCGCGCCGAGCACGAGTTCGACGAGCAGTTCGGTCTCGGGCCGCGGGATCAGGACGGCGGGCGTGACGCGGAACGGCCGTCCGTAGAACTCCCGCACGCCGAGCAGGTAGGCCATCGGTTCGCCGGCGCGGCGGCGCGCGGCGAGCGCCGCGAAGCGCTGCGCCGCGTCGGCGCCGACGGCCCGCTCGGGAAACGCGATCAGCGATTCGCGCTTGGCGCCGGTCGCGCATGCGAGCAACGCGCGCGCCTCGGCAGCCGGCAAAGCGCTCGCTGCGAGCAGCGAGCCGGCCGTCACGGGCGGGGGCGTGTCATCGCCGCCGGGTCGATCCATGTGTCGAACTGGTCTGCGGTCACGTAGCCCAGCGCCAGCGCGGCGGCGCGCAGCGTCGTGCCTTCGCGGTGCGCTTTCTTCGCGATCTCGGCGGCGCGGTCGTAGCCGATGTGCGGGGCCAGCGCGGTGACCAGCATCAGCGAGCGCTGCATCAGCTCGGCGATGCGCTCGCGATTGGCCCCGATGCCGCGCGCGCAGTGCGCGTCGAAGCTCGCGCAACCGTCGGCGAGCAACCGGATCGACTGCAGCACGTTGTGCGCGATGAGCGGCTTGTAGACGTTCAGCTCGAAGTTGCCGCTGGCGCCGCCGATGCCCACCGCGACGTCGTTGCCGAGCACCTGCGCGGCGACCATCGTCAGCATCTCGCACTGCGTCGGGTTGACCTTGCCGGGCATGATCGACGAACCGGGTTCGTTCTCCGGGATCGAGATCTCGCCGAGTCCCGCGCGCGGGCCGCTGGCCAGCCAGCGCACGTCGTTGGCGATCTTCATCAGCGCCGCCGCCAGCGTCCTGAACGCACCGTGCAAGGCGAGCAGCGCCTCGTGGCCGGCGAGCGCGGCGAACTTGTTGGGTGCGGACACGAACGCGAGCCCGGTATCGGCTGCGAGCCTGGCGGCGACGCGCGCGCCGAACTCGGGGTGCGTGTTCAGCCCGGTGCCGACCGCGGTGCCGCCGATCGCGAGCTCGAGCAGCCCCGGCTGCGCCGCGGCGATGGCGCGCTCGGCCGCAGCCAGCTGCGCGACGTAGCCGGAGAACTCCTGCCCGAGCGTCAGCGGAGTCGCATCCTGCAGATGCGTGCGGCCGATCTTGACGATGGCGGCGAACTCTTCGGCCTTCGCCTGCAGCGTCGCGTGCAGGCCGCGCAGCGCCGGGCGCAGCCCGTGCTCGAGCGCCAATGCGGCGGCGACGTGCATCGCGGTCGGGAACACGTCGTTGCTCGACTGCCCGCGATTGACGTCGTCGTTCGGATGCACGAGGCGACCCGCGCCGCGGGCACCGCCCAGCAGTTCGGAGGCGCGATTGGCGAGCACCTCGTTGACGTTCATGTTCGTCTGTGTGCCGCTGCCGGTCTGCCACACCGACAGCGGAAACTCGTCGCGATGCGCGCCGCGCAGCACCTCGTCGGCGGCGGCCACGATCGCGTCGGCCTTGCGCGCGTCCAGCAGCCCCAGCTCGCGGTTGATCTCGGCCGCGGCGCGCTTGACGCGGACCAGAGCGTCGATCAGCTCGGGCGGCATCCGCTCGGTGGAGACCGCGAAGAACTGCAGCGAGCGTTGGGTGGACGCGCCCCACAGCCGTTCGGCAGGGACTTCGATCGGTCCGAAAGTATCGCGTTCGGTGCGAGTCATGCGGTGTCTCCTTGCGGGCGTCGGGCGACGCCCGCGTCGATATGCGGCGGGCGCGCGGCGTGGATGGCGGCGTTCGAGCGGCACCGATGCGGGCGGCGCGGACCGACGGGGCGGCCCGTGTCGCCGTGGCTCGCCGTCGCGCGCCAGTGCCCGCACGCCGGTGCCATGGGCGGCAACGCCGACGACGACGCGAGACCGGGCAACGCTTGCCGCGTCCTCGACCCGCGCCTCACGCATCCGCCAGCGCCGCGAGCTGCTCGGCCTGCTGCTCGGCGGTCAGCGCTGCGATCAGCTCGTCGAGGTCGCCGTCCATGATCTGGTCGATCTTGTACAGCGTCAAATTGATCCGGTGGTCGGTCACGCGTCCCTGCGGGAAGTTGTACGTGCGGATGCGTTCGCTGCGGTCGCCCGAGCCGATCAGGCTCTTGCGGGTCGACGCCTGCTGCGCCTGCTGCTCGCGCAACTGCTTGTCCTTGAGCCGCGCGGCGAGGATCTTTAACGCGCGCTCGCGGTTCTTGTGCTGGCTGCGATCGTCCTGGCATTCGACGACGATGCCGGTCGGCAGGTGCGTGATGCGCACGGCGCTCTCGGTCTTGTTCACGTGCTGCCCGCCGGCACCCGATGCACGGAACACGTCGATGCGCACTTCGGTCGGGTCGATCTTCACGTCGTCGATCTCGTCGGCCTCGGGCAGCACCGCGACCGTGCACGCCGACGTGTGGATGCGGCCCTGCGCCTCGGTCTCGGGGACGCGCTGCACGCGATGGCCGCCGGACTCGAACTTCAGCTTCGAGTAGGCACCGGCGCCCTCGATGCGAACGATGGCTTCCTTGTAGCCGCCGAGATCCGATTCGCTGGCCGACACGATCTCGGTCTTCCAGCGCTGGCGCTCGGCGTAGCGCAGATACATGCGCAGCAGGTCGCCGGCGAACAGCGCCGACTCGTCGCCGCCGGTGCCGGCACGGATCTCCAGAAACACGTTGCGTTCGTCGTTCGGATCCTTCGGCAGCAGCAAGCGCTGCAGTTCCGCTTCGAGCGACTCGATGCGGCTGCGCGCGGCGTGGATCTCTTCTTCGGCGAGCGCCTTCATGTCCGCGTCGGCGAGCATCTCTTGCGCGCCGAGCAGATCGGCCTGCGCGCGGTTGTAGTCGTGAAAGCGCGCGACCACCGGCTCGATCTCGGCGCGCTCCCGGCCGAGCGCGCGGAAGCGATTCATGTCGCGCGCGGCATCGGGCGCGGCCAGTTGCGCGTCGATCTCCGCCAGTCGCCGCGCGAGCTGGCCGAGCTTGTTGCGCATCGAGTCCTTCATCGTGTCATCCGCAATCGGGGCGAACGCGGTCGCGCCCCGGCCGCGCGGGCCGGGCGCGCCGCGCGAGCCTAGTTGTCCGCCTGGGAGTAAAAACGCGCGAGCAGCGCAAGCACGCGCGCGCGCTCGTCGTCGTTTTCGTTGCCGGCCTGGTGCAGCGCGGCCACCGGCGCGTGCAGGAACTTGTTGGTCAGCGCCTGCGCGAGCTGCTCGATGACCGCTTCGGGCGGCTCGCCGCGCGCCAGCAGCTTTCTTGCGCGCGCGAGCTCCTTGGCGCGCAGCGCGTCGGCGCGCTCGCGCAGTCCCTGGATGACCGGCACCGCGGCGCGCGTCTTCATCCATGCCTCGAAGTCGCGTACGCGCGTCTCGATGATCGCCTCGGCCTGCGCGACCGCGGCCTGCCGCGTTTCGGCGCCGCTGGCGACGATGCGGCCCAGATCGTCGACCGTGTAAACGTAGACGTCGTCGAGCCGTGCGACTTCGGGCTCGACGTCGCGCGGCACCGCCAGGTCGACGATGAACATCGGTCGGTGGCGGCGGCTGCGGATCGCGCGCTCGACCATGCCGAGCCCGATGATCGGCAGCGAGCTCGCCGTGCACGACACGACGATGTCGAACTTCGCGATCGCCTCGGGCAGTTCCGCCAGCCGCATCGCGTGACCGTGCAACCTGGCGGCCAGCGTCTGCGCGCGTTCGATCGTGCGGTTGGCCACGACGATCGACTTCGGGTGGCGCGCGGCGAAGTGCGTCGCAGCGAGCTCGATCATCTCGCCGGCGCCGACGAACAGGATCTGGCTGTCGGTGAGCGCGCCGAAGATGCGCTCCGCGGTGCGCACGGCCGCGGCGGCCATCGACACCGACTGTGTGCCGATGTCGGTGGTCGTGCGCACTTCCTTGGCGACGGCGAAAGTGCGCTGGAACAGATGGTTCAGCAGCAGGCCCATGCCGCCGGCTTCGCGCGCGAGCCGCTCGGCCTGCTTCATCTGGCCGAGGATCTGCGGCTCGCCGAGCACCATCGAATCGAGCCCGCTTGCCACGCGGAAGGCATGGCGCACGGCGTTGGTCTGCGGCAGCACGTAGGACGCGCGCTTCAGTTCTTCGGCTTCGAGACGCTTTTCGGCGGCAATGAAGTCGGTCAGCGCGTGGCTCGCGGCGACGGGCTCTTCGACGGCGCAGTACAGTTCGGTGCGATTGCAGGTCGATACGATCGCCGCTTCGGTGAGCCGCCCCGCGTCGCGTCCGGCGAGCCGGTCGCGCAGCCGCGCGATCGTGTGGCTGACCTCCTCCGGCACGAACGCCACCCGCTCGCGCAGCGCCAGCGGCGCGGTCTGGTGGTTCAAGCCGAGCGTCAGCAGTTGCACGGGCGATCTAAGCCTTTGATTCGCGGGCGATTATAGTGGGCGTGCACGATCCGGCGCGCCGCCGCAGCGTAACGTGACCCGTGACAGCGCGGCAATGACCTGCGTCAGAGGGTCGCGCAGCAGACGCCTTGCACCTCGAGTCGAGCGGGAAGTCATGACCGACAGGAAATCCGCCTCCGGCACGGGCGCGCTGATCCCGGCTACGCGCCGCGACATCGACGCCATCGCCCGACGCTGCCGGAAGATCGTCACGCGACGCGCGCTCGTGTCGGCAGGGGCGGCGGTCGTGCCGATTCCCGGCGTCGATGTCGCCGTCGATCTGGGCATGCTGATGAAAATGCTGCACGAGATCAACGAGGCGTTCGGGCTGACGCCGGCGCAGATCGAGGCGCTCGCCACGCGCCGCCGGCTGACGGCATACAAGGCGATCAGCGCGATCGGCTCGAGCTACGTCGGTCGCGTCCTGACGCGCGAGCTCGCGATGACGCTGCTCAAGAGCGTGGCGCGACGCATCGCCGCCAAGACCACCGTCAGGTACGTGCCGCTCGCCGGGCAGGCGCTCGCCGCCGGCATTTCGTTCGCGGCGATCAAGTACATCGGCGACCGCCACATCGAGGACTGCGTCGCCGTCGCCGATTACGTGATCGGCGCCGACGCGCGCCGGCGCTGACGCGGGTTCAGCGCGCCGCGACCTTGGTTGCCGCGGCCGCCGCGCCGGTGGCCCGCTCGATCGTCGCCAGGAACGCATCGGCGTTCTGGAATCCGATCACGCGTCCCCCTTCGACCTCGCGTCCCTGTGCATCGAAGAAAATGATTCCCGGCGGGCCGAACAGGCGAAAGCGCTTGAGCAGCTCCTTGTCGGCCGGCGTGTTCTTCGTCACGTCGGCCTGCAGCAGCAGGACCTTGTCGAGCCGTTGGGCCACGCGCGGGTCGTGGAACGTGAAGCGCTCCATCTCGAGACAGCTCACGCACCAGTCGGCGTAGAAGTCGAGCATCGCCACACGCCCGCGGTTGGCGGCGATCGCCGCGTCGAGCTCGGCCACACTCGCCACCTTGACCCAGCGGCTCTTCGCGTCGCTGGCGGCGACCGCGGTCGCCGTGGCGGGGCGGGCGGCGAGCTGCGCGAGCGGCTGTAGCACGTCGCGTCCGCCGGTGGCCACGCCGACGATCTGCACCGTGCCGGCGATCGCCAGCAGCGCGCCGACGCCCTTCCACAGCTTGCGCCAACCCGAGGCGCCCGCCGGCAGCGGATCGAACGTGCTCAGGTAGGCCGCGCCGACGATCGCGAGCGCCGCCCACGCGAGCATGTGCGCCCACGCGGGCAGCACCGGAGACACCATCCAGATCGCCACCGCGATCAGCAGCGCGCCGAAGAACTTCTTGACGCCGTCCATCCACGCGCCGGCGCGCGGCAGCAGCGAGCCGGCGCTCACTCCCACCAGCAGCAGCGGCACGCTCATGCCAACGGCCATCGAAAACAGCGCCGCCCCGCCGACGACCACGTCCTTCGTCTGCGAGATGTACAGCAGCGCGCCCGCCAGCGGTGCGGCCACGCAGGGGCCGACGATCAGGGCGCTGACCGCGCCCATCACGAACACGCCCGCGTAGCTGCCGCTTTTCTGGCTGTTCGAGATGCCCGCCAGTCTTGCCTGCAACGACGCCGGCAGTTGCAGCTCGTAGAAGCCGAACATCGATAGCGCCAGCAGCACGAGCAGCGCCGCGAAAGTCGCCAGCACGGCCGGTGTCTGCAGCGCAGCCGCGAGCCCTTCGCCGGCCAGCCCCGCGGCGACACCCATCGCCGTATAGACGACTGCCATGCCAAGCGAATACGCCGCCGCCAGCGACAGACCGCGCGCCTTGCTCATCGGCGCGTCGCGGGCGCTTTGCCCGACGATGATCGACGACAGGATCGGCACCATCGGCAGCACGCAGGGCGTGAACGCCAGCAGCAGGCCGAGCAGCAGAAACAGCGGCATCACGGTGGCGAGCGATCCGGACTTCAGCGCGGCCTCGATGCGACCGTCGTCGGACTGCGCCGCGGGCGGCGCGGTCGCCGGCGCTGCGGCGAGTACGAGTTGCGCGGTCTGCGCCTGTGGCGGATAGCACAGCCCACGATCGGCGCACCCCTGGCTCGAGGCGGTCAGCGTGAAGGCGCCGCCGCCGGCGACGATCGGGATGCGCACGACCAGCTCGTCGCGGTGCGTCTCGACCTCCTTGTTGAAGTTCGTGTCGAACTTGACCTTGCCGCGCGGCAGCTCGGGCGTGCCCAGACGCACGCCGCCGTCGGCGTCGAACGCGAACTTCTCGTGGTACATGTAGTAGCCGTCGGCGATCTTCCAGCGCGCTTCGACCGTGCGCGCGTCGAGCACGCGCGCCGAGAACGCGAAGGCCTGATCGGGCTCGAGAAACTCGTCCGCCGCGGCGGCCGGTGCGATCGCCGTCAGCATCGGCAGCAGTACCAGCAGCGCCCGCAGGCGGGCGATCAGTCGTTTCATCGCTCTCTTCGCTCCATGCAAAGCGGCGTACCCGCCAAGGCGATGCCGCCGCAGCGGCGCACCGCCGCCGATCGGTGGATGGCGAGTCGTGGCCGAACCATGCCAGAGGTCCGCTTCATCTTCATTCACACAAACGGTCGAATCGATTCGACTTAGCACGGACGTGGGAGTCCGCCGGATCGCACATTGCGTCCGATTCGGAGACGATCGGCGGACCGAAGGCGCAGCGCAACACGAAGTCAACCACCGCGCCGGGGAACGCTCAGGGGTGTACGCCATGCCGATGGACTTGCTCGTCTCGATCACTGCGCGCCGGGCGCGCGCTGTCGTCGTCGGTGTGCTGACGTGTGCGGCCGCCGTCGGTGCCGCGCACGCGCAGGACGCCGTGCGCGGCAAGATGCTGTACGGCCCGCCGGTGCCGAACAACTGGCCGATCACCTGCGGCAGCAGCGGCTGTCACGACGGCTTTCCGGCCGTGCGCAAGAACAAGATCAACAACGGCACGAGCGCGACGGTCACGCTCAACGCGATCAACAACAACAAGGGAGGGATGGGGATCCTCAAGGGATTCGTGACCGCGCAGGATGCCGCCGACATCGCCGCGTACATCGCCAACCCGGCCGCGGCCACCGGCCCCGCGATCTCGGTGTCGCCCGCCTCGCTGACGTTTTCGTACACGCTGGCGGGTGCGACCAGCGCGCCGATGTCGTTCACGGTCAGCAACGCCGGCGGCGCAGCACTGAGCTTGACGTCGATCGCCACCGGCGGCACGAACGCCGCCGAGTTTCGTGTGGCCAACACGTCGACCTGCAGCGCTGGCGCGAGCGTCGCCGCCGGCGGCAACTGTCGCATCGATGTCGTGTTCGCGCCGACCTCGTCGGGCGCGAAGAGCGCCGCGGTGACGATCGCGCACAATGCGGCGGGCGGGACGACCAGCGTGGCGCTGTCCGGTTCGGCCGGGGCGCCGACGCCGACGATTTCGCTGTCGGCTTCGACGCTGTCGTTCGCGACCGTGCCGCTGGGCAGCAGCAGCGCCGCGCAGACCGTCACGCTGAGCAACACCGGCTCGGCCGCGTTGAACATCACCTCGCTCGCTGCGGGCGGCTCGCATCCCGGCGACTTCACGCGCGGCGGCACGTGCGCCGCCGGCGGCAGCGTCGCTGCCGGCGCGAGCTGCACGATCATCTACACGTTCGCGCCGACCGCGCTCGGCGCGCGTAGCGCGACGCTGACGATCGCATCGAACAATGCCGGCGGCAACGTGACGCTGTCCTTGAGCGGGACCGGCGTCGACAACACGCCGGCGATCGCGCTGTCGCGCACGGCGGTGGCCTTCGGCAACCAGCAGGTCGGCACCACCAGCGCGCCGCAGACGGTGACGGTGACCAACGGCGGCGGCGGGACGCTGAACGTCAGCGCGGTGACATCGAACAACGGCGCGTTTGCCACCGCCGGCAACTGCGTCGGCGCAACGCTGGCCAATGGCCAGTCGTGCACGGTCAGCATGACGTTTTCGCCGACGGCTGCTGCGCAGGCGAGCGGCAGCGTGACGATCGCGCACAATGCCGCCGGCAGCCCCAGCACGATCGCCGTCAGCGGCACCGGCAGCGCCACGCCGGTGGCGGTGATGGCCCTGACGCGCACGAGCATCACCTTCGGCGGCGTCACTGCCGTGGGTCAGCAGTCGCTCGCCGAGCGCCTGTCGGTGGTCAACAACGGACCGGGCGCGCTCACGCTCGGCGCGGTCACCGGCTCGGCCGAATTCAACGTCGTGCCGGGCGCGGGCGCGTGCGCCGCCGGAATGTCGCTCGCGCAAGGCGCCTCGTGCTCGATCGACGTCGCCTTCGCGCCGGCCGCCGCCGGCAACCGCACCGGCACGCTGACCGTCTCCGGCAGCGGCACACCTGCGTCCGCCACGGTGACGCTCGCCGGAACGGGGTCGGCCGTGGCGGCGCCCACCGCAGCGCCGGCGCCGATGGCGGTCGATTTCGGGCCGGTCAAGCCGGGCGACACCGCGCTGCGCATGGTGACGATCGCCGACGCCGGCACCGCGAATCTGATCGTCAACGACATCGTCGTCGGCGCGCCGTTCGAGTTGGCGCCCGGGGGCAGTTGCGGCGGCACGCCGTTCGTACTCATGCCGCAGACGAGCTGCGTCGTCTACGTCGCGTATCGGCCGGCCGGCTCGGGCATGCACCAGAGCAACCTGCAGGTCATGAGCAACGCCGCGCCCGTGACCGTGTCGCTGTCGGGGCAGGCCGATTCCGGCGCGGCGACGCCAGCCGGCACAGCCGGCCCGACGAATGCGGGCTTCGGCGGCGCCGGCGCCGTCGGCAGCCTGGCCTTGTGCGGTCTCGCGCTGCTCGCCGCGCTGGGCGCACGCCGCCGCCGAGCCGGCTGAACCGACTGCACCGATTCACGCATCCCTTCAACCGTCAACGTACGAGGAACCCGTCGTGAAACTTCGTCACTTCGCCATCGCCGCCATCGTGGGCGCCACGCTGCAACTGGGTGCAGCGGCTGCCGCCGAGGTCGGCCAGCCGGCCCCGCACTTCGATCTGCCCGGCACCAAGGGACAGGTCAAACTCGCCGACCTGCGCGGCAAGCTCGTCTACGTGGACTTCTGGGCGTCGTGGTGCAGCCCGTGCAAGCAGTCGTTTCCGTGGATGAACGAAATGCAGGCCAAATACGGCGGCAACGGATTGCAGGTGGTCGGCATCGCCGTCGACAACAAGCGCGGCGACGCCGAGCAGTTCCTGAAGGAAACGCCGGCTGCCTTTACCGTCGCGTTCGACACCCAGGGTGAGACGCCGAAGAGCTACCGCATCAAGGGCATGCCGAGCTCGTATCTCGTGGCGCCCGACGGCCGCGTGATTTACGCTCACGCCGGTTTCCGCGACGACGACAAGAAGGAACTCGAGGCGCGGATCCGGCAGGCGCTGCCGAAAAAACCGTAAGGGGAGAACGCATGCGCACATTCAGCATCGCCCGGGCGGCCGTCGCGGCTGCGGCGGTCGCCGCGCTCGCCGGCTGCGCGGGGCTGCAGCCGGTGCAGCCTTGGGAAAAGGGCTATCTCGCCAAGCCCGAGATGACCTTTGAAGCGGACCCGTTGCAGGCTCGTTTCGAGCAGCACACGTATTTCAGCAAGGAAAACGCCTCCGGCGGCTACGGCGTGGGCGGCGGCGGGTGCGGCTGCAATTGAGTCGGAACGAACGAGCGGAAGAACAGAGCGTGAGCGAAAACGAAGACGCCGCCGGGCAGGCGGGCGGGCGCGCGCCGGCGCGCGACAGGGACTCCGGCATCGCGATCATCGCTGCAGCGATGGCACTGCCGGGCGTGGCGCTGGCGGAAAACGCGCCCGAGCAGGGGCTCATCGGATTCAAGTACCTGTACTACAAGGACTACCAACCGGGGCTCGATCGCGTGCACGTCAGCAGCCCTTCGCTGTACGTGCTCACACCGCTCGGCCGGCAGTGGTCGCTCGAAGGGTCGATCGTGCGCGACGCGGTGTCGGGTCCGTCGCCGCGCTATCACTCGTCGATTTCCAGCGCCTCGCCGATGCAGGACGAACGCCATGCCGGTGACCTGCGGATCACGCGCTACTTCCGGCGCGCGGCGGTCGGACTCGGCGCGGCGCTGTCGCGCGAGGACGACTACGAGTCCAACGCGGTGAGTTTCGACGTGCGCCTGTCGAGCGACGACAACAACACGTCGATCGTCGTCGGCGCCGGCTACAGCGACGACACGATCAAGCCCAACGAATCGGGCGGCGGCAGCGTCACCAGCGACGAGAAGAAGAGAGTCAACGACTTCATCGTCGGCCTGACGCAGGTCGTCACGCCGCGCGACATCGTGCAGGCGAACCTGACGTACTCGCGCGGGCGCGGCTTCTTCAGCGACCCGTACAAGTTCCTCGACAACCGCCCGCGCGAGCGCAACCAGACCGCGCTGCTCGGCCGCTGGAACCACTTCTTCGTGGGACCGGGTGCGACGCTGCGGTCGAGCTACCGGTATTACTCCGACAGCTACCAGGTCAAGGCGCACACGGTCGGTATCGAGTGGGTGCAGCCGGTGCGGCAGTTCACGGTGACGCCCAACCTGCGCTACCACACGCAAAGCTCGGCCGACTTCTACGTCGATCCGATCCCCGGCAATCCGTTCCCGCCGGTGGTGTCGCTGCGGCCGCCGTACTACTCGGCGGACCATCGCCTGTCGGCCTTCGGCGCGGTGACCGCGGGATTGAAAGTCGCCTATGCGATCAACAAGGACTGGAGCGTCGACGCCAAGTTCGACTACTACGAGCAGCGTGGCGACTGGCGGATCGGCGGCAACGGCAGCCCCGGGCTCGATCCGTTCAAGGCGCAGTTCTATCAGGTCGGCATCTACCGGCGGTTCTGACCGCGCGGCATCGCTCACCGCGTTTGGGTGAACCTTAATCCGGCGGTTGACCAGTTGTCGTCCGGGCGCTCGGCCGCCCCGGGTCATTCCGAGCCAAGTCTCCTCGTCAT
>JBBIQI010000107.1:0-11974 GCA_037442465.1 Burkholderiales bacterium | reverse complement strand
TAGGAACAACGGGGTCGCCGCAACACCGGCACGACGGCCGTCTCGACGCCGAAGGGCAAGGCCAGCAGATCGGCGATGACCTGTTCGAGATCGGCGCGATGATTGAGCACCCGATCGACCGCGCGCGCGATCGGCATGTCCACGCCGAGTCGGTCGGCGAGCGCGACCACGGCCTCGGCCGAGTGCACGCCTTCCTGCACGGTGACGCGTTCGGCCAGCACGTCCGCGAGCTTGCGGCCTTCGCCGAGCGCGATGCCGAGCGACATGTTGCGCGACTGCGGGCTGTTGCACGACAGGTCGATGCCGCCGATGCCCGACAGCCCCATGAAGGTTTCCAGCCGCGCGCCGAGCGCGAGCCCGAGCCGCAGGGTCTCGGCGAGCCCGCGTGCGACCAGCGTGGCGCGCGCGTTGTTGCCGAGCTTCTTGCCGGTGGCGATGCCGCACGCGATCGCAAGCACGTTCTTCAGCACGCCGCCCAACTGCGCACCGATCAGGTCGTCCGACAGGTAGACGCGAAAGCGCGCGCTGCCGATGGCGCTCTCCAGCCGCGCGCCGAGCACCGGATCGGCGCACGCAAGCGTCACGCCGGTCGGCAGATCGACCGCGATCTCGCCGGCGAAGGAGGGTCCGCCGAGCACGGCGACCGGCGACTCGGGCAGCGTTTCGGCGAGCACCTGCGACATCAGCGCGGCGGTACCGCGCTCGATGCCCTTGGAGCAACTCACCACGGGCGTGCCGGGCGCCAGGTGCGGACGCAGCACCTGCGTCACCGCGCGCATATGCTGCGCCGGCGGCGCCAGCACGACGAACGCCGCGCCGTGCGCGGCGAGCGCGATGTCGTTGCTCGCGACGATGCCTGCCGGCAGCGTCACGCCGCGCAGGTAGGTCGGGTTGCTGCGCTCGCCGTTGATCGCGGCGACGACTTCCGGCTCGCGCGCCCACAGCACGATGTCGTGACCGCGCCGGCGCAGCACGCAGGCCATCGCCGTGCCGAAGGCACCGCCGCCGACGATCCCGACCCGCGCCATGCCGCATGCTAGCCCGGATATTTCACGAGGTCGCCCCCCGCGTGCGTACTTTCTTTTCCTTCGACAGGCACTTGCGGTTCGCCGAGCGCAATCCGTTCCGTATCGCCGGGGCTGCGCGGGTTTGCGCGGCGCCTGCGCGGTCATCTTGCGCTCAACTTCTCGCCAAGGCCCTCTGGCCTTGGCTGCGACCGTCTCGCGCAACCTGCCGCGCGCAATGCGCTCGCGCAACTGCCGCGCCCCCCGTGAAATTTCCGGGCTAGGCGCAGCGGCCGGCGCGTCCGTTGACGAGCGTCACGTTCGTCCGGTGCCTGTTGCGGCGTCAATGCGCGCCGTGCCCGCTGCGGGTCGGGACGTGCGCGCGGCGAGCAGTTGCTGCGCGAACTCGGCGAAACCGGCGCCTTCGGCCGCGGCCGTCACGTGCGCCGGCTTGTGCGCGAGCGCATCGGCGAAGTGCGCGATGTTGGCGACCGCGGCCGAAACGGGAAAGTGCGCAAACATCGGCTCGTCGTTCGGCGAGTCGCCGATGAAGGCGAGTGCCTCGCGGTCGCGCGCGAGATCGATGCCGAACTGCTCCTGCATCAACCGGCGCGTCATCGTCAGCTTGTCGTACTGCCCGAACCACGCGTTCACGTGGATCGAGCTGACCTTGACCGTCAGCCCCTGCGCTTCGAGCAGCGCGACGATGCGTTGCACCTCGCCCGCGGGCAGCGGGGCCACGTCTTCGCAGTAGTCGATCGCCAGATCCGCTTCGCGATACCCCTGGTCGGCAGCCAGCCGCGCGCCCGGCACCGCGCGCAGCACCTGCGCACCGATGGCGGCCAGCCGTGCGCGGTCGGCCGCGCGCTCGGCGTCGCTGCGCGCGTGGCGGCGCGTCATGCGGCGGCTGGCGTGGTCGTAGCGGAAATAGAACGCGCCGTTTTCGCCGACGACCGCGTCCACCGGCCAGAAGCGCGCGATCAGGTCGCACCAGCCGGCCGGCCGCCCGGTCACCGGAATCACCAGCAGCCCGGCCGACTGCAGCGCTTCGAGCGCCGCGTACGCGGCGGCGCCCAGCCGGCCGCCGGACGTGATCGTGCCGTCGATGTCGGTGAGCACGCCGCGCAGTCGTGCGAGCGTGGTCGCGGGCCACGGCAGCGGGGGCGGGCAGGTCTCGCTCATCGGATCGGCGGGTGGGCGGCGCGGCCGATTATCCCGAATCGGCGCAGCACTCGCGTCACGCCGCGCGCGGGCGCGTCGATTCGACTATCGTGAGACGAGGTGAAGCAAGTGGCGGCACGTCGCTGAACTGCCACCCCGATTCCATGCTGGCGATGCCTTCCGAACCCGTCGTCGATGCTGCACCCGGTCTGCCGCGGCGTGTCGGCGTCGCGCTGGGCAGCGGCTCGGCGCGCGGGCTCGCGCACATCGGCGTGCTGCACGCGATCGAGGAGGCCGGGCTCGAGGTGGCGGCGATCGCCGGTGCCAGCATGGGTGCCTTCATCGGCGGCGTGTATGCGGCCGGCCGGCTGGAGCGGCTCGCGGCCGAGTTCCGCGCCATGGACTGGAAGGGCATCGCCGCGCTGCTCGATCCGGTGTTTCCGCGCTCCGGACTGATCGACGGGCAGAAGGTCGCCGACTGGGTGCGCGCGCAGGTCGGCGCGGTAACGATCGAGTCGCTGCCCGTGGCGTTTCGCGCGATCGCGACCGATCTGGCCAGTGGCGAGGCGGTGGCGATCGGCGCCGGTGACCTGATCGAGGCGGTGCGCGCCAGCATCGCGGTGCCGGGCATCTTTACGCCGGCGCGCGTCAACGGGCGCTTGCTGGTCGACGGCGGACTGGTCGATCCGGTGCCGGTCGGCGCGGTGCGCGCGCTCGGCGCCGACTTCGTGATCGCCGTCGACCTGAATCACGACATCGTGCAGCACCGGCTCGGGCGGACGACCGCGGCGGGCGGCAACGACCGCCCGTACGCGCAGGCACTGGCGCGACTGCTCGGCAACGGCAATGCCGACAGCCCGGTGCGCGCGCAACTGCGGCGCTGGCTCGCGCGCGAGAAAGCCGAGCCGCTGCCCGGCATCTTCGACGTGCTTCTGGCGTCGATCTACATCATGCAGGCGCGCATCACGCGCGCCACGCTGCGGCACGACCGGCCGCAGGTCCTGATCCAGCCGCCGCTGGGCGCGGTGCGCTTCATGGAGTTCGATCGCGCGCGCGAGATCATCGACATCGGCTACCACGCCGCCAAGGCGTGCCTGGCCGCGTGGCGGCGGTAGCCCCGCCGGTGCCGGGCACACACGCAAGGGGAAGACACACATGGCACTGAAGCACTCCACGATGATCGAACTCGGCACGCCGGCGCCGGACTTTGCGTTGCCCGACGTGGTGAGCGGCCGCACGGTCCGGCTGGCGGACTTTGCCGCCGCGCCGGCACTGCTGGTCGCCTTCATCTGCAATCACTGTCCGTACGTCAAGCACATCCGCGCGGGCTTCGTCGCGTTCGCGCGCGAATATCAACCCAAAGGGCTGGCCATCGTCGCGATCAGCGCCAACGATCCCGCGGCCTACCCCGACGACGCGCCGGAGGCGATGGCGCGCGAAGCCGCTGCCGCCGGCTTCACGTTCCCGTACCTGTACGACGAGGCGCAGGCGACGGCGCGCGCGTTCAACGCGATCTGCACGCCGGACTTCTTCCTGTTCGATCGCGCGCGCAGGCTCGCGTACCGCGGCCGCTTCGACACGAGCCGGCCCGGCTCGGACGTACCCGTCACCGGCGCCGATCTGCGCGCCGCTGCGGACGCCGTGCTGGCCGGCCGCCCCGCGCCTGCCGAGCAGCACCCCAGCATGGGCTGCAGCATCAAGTGGAAGCCGGGCAACGCGCCGGCGTATGCGCGCTGAATTCGTCCGCAAACGGTTGATCGCCACATGCGACGCGCATCCCCGTGCCCTCGAAGCACAGGGGCGCGACGGCTGAGCGATGGCCGGATGATCGCGATGGTGGTCAGCGGTAAGCGATGAAACGGGCAGGCAAGCCGACGCCGGCGAGCGGTTGCGCAGCGGCCGCGCGTGCCTACGCGCGGCGCGGCTGGTCGCCGGTTCCGATCGAACCCCGCGGCAAGCGGCCGCTCGTCGCGTGGCTCGAGCTGCAGCGTCGCATCGCCGACGACGAGGAAATCGCGGCATGGTTCGCGCGCCGGCCCGATGCGAACGTCGGCATCGTCACTGGCCGCGTGTCGGGGATCGTCGTCTTCGACGTCGATGCGTGCCACGGCGGCCTGGACAGCCTCGGCGAATTACAGCGCGCGCACGCCACGTTGCCGCCGACGGTCGAAGCCGTTACCGGCGGTGGTGGCCGTCACCTGTATTTCGCGCACCGCGAGCCGCTGCTGCACAACCGCGTGGGACTGCGCCCCGGCATCGATCTGCGCGCCGAAGGCGGGTGCGTCGTCGCACCCCCTTCGATGCACCCCAGCGGCCGCCGCTACGCGTGGGTGCCCGGACATGCGCCCGAGTCGCTGGCGCCGGCGCCGCTGCCGGCGTGGTTGGTCGCGCTGCTGTGTGGTGCGGCGCAGACCGGTCACTCGCTCGCCCATTGGCGCGAGCTGGTGCGCGCCGGCGTGGCCGAAGGCGAACGCAACAACACGCTCGCCTCGCTGACCGGTCATCTGCTCTGGCACGGCGTCGACCCGGCCGTCGCCCTCGAACTGCTGCTGGCGTGGAATCGCATGCGCTGCCGGCCGCCGCTGCCCGACGAAGAGGTTGCGCGCGTCGTGCAAAGCATCGCGCGACTGCACGAGCGCGAGGCGGGCGCGGGCGGCTGAGGCCGGTGCGCGAATGACGCCGATCCATGCGCTGCTGGCGCGGATCCGCTGGGATCCGGAGTTCGGCCGTGGAAACTTCACGATCGGCTACTGGGACCGTATCGCGCGCGCCTTGGTGCGCGTGCCGCTGGCGCGCATCGAGTTCGATCCTGCGGATCGGACCCGTTTCGTCGCGGTCGAGGCCGACGGCTCGGTCCACCACGTGCCCTTGCATCGCGTGCGCGAAGTCTGGCGCGACGGCGAACTGATCTGGCGGCGCACCGCACGCGCTCGCGCCTGAATCGCGGGATGGAGCAAAGGCGCCGCGCGGATCGCGCGGCGGCACGGACGTCAGTGCGTCCGCACGAACGGACAGCGCGCGCGCAACGCGCGCGGCAGCAGCGCCACACCGCACTCGTTGCCGAGCGTTTCGGCGACGACGACGTCGTCCGGATCCTCGAAGTCGGTCCGCAGCGGCTTGCCTTGCGCCGCGGCCAGCGCGTGCACGTAGTCGCCGACGGCGCGCTCGACGTCCTGCGTGTTCAGCGCATCGTCCAGACCGCGGCGCTCGATCCGCACGCAGAGGCTGCCCCCGCTCATGCGCGCAACCATCGGCGCGACGGCCTCGCGCAGTCGTTCGACGAGGGTCTCCGGCGTGAACAGGAAGACGTTTTCCGCGGGGATCACGCGGCCCAGGCGCTGCGTCCATGGCGCGCCGGCGGCATGCGCTTCGCTCAGCGCGGACAAGAAGGCATCCACGTCGTCGACCCGGCCGACGCAAACGCCGCGAAACGGCGTCGCGCGGAAGCGTCCGAACCGCGTCAACGCGCCGAGCAATTCGCGCCGGGCGTGCGGGCCCGGCTGCACGGTCACGAGCACGTTCCAGTCCATGCAGTCATCCAGCGTGACGCAAGGTCACGATACCGTCGTTGCGCAGTCCGACCCCCATCGCGCGCACCGGTGCGCTCGTCCCCAGCGACACTCCGTGACGTTCCGTACGAGGGTCCTCGTCGTCCCGAACCACGCGTCGTCGGCGCGAGCGGCACTCGTGTCCGTCTTCCCGAACGACACACTCCGTGTCATACCGAGCACCCTCGTGTCATCCCAAGCAGCCTCGTGTCATCCCGGACGGCCTCATGTCATCCCGAGAAGGTTCATGTCATCCCGAGCGAAGCGAGGGATCTCGGCGTGGCGAGCGGCGAGATTCCTCGCCCCGGCGTACGGCCGGGGCTCGGAATGACCAAGCAGGCCGGCGTACGGCCGGGGCTCGGAATGACGAGGCAGGCCGGCCCACGGCCGCGACTCGGAACGTCAAGCAAAGTCGGGGCAAGGCAGGGCTCGGAACAAAGGCGACGCGGAATGACCGGGCACGGCGGTGCGCAATGACCAAGCAACGGTGACGCCGAATGGCCAGGCAACGGCGGTGCCGAATGACCAGGCAACGGCGGCGCCCAGTGACGGCGCATCCGCGACCCGCAAACGGCGTACGAACGCAGGCTCTGAAGTCCCGCGCCGGCGCGAGCACGGCGTGCGGGTGGGCCGGGGGTTCGGCATCGGAAATCGTCATGCAGGGTCACTCGAAGCAAGCGTGCGCCCGCGCGACGCCTGCGGCTTGATCCGGATCAGCGTCCAGCCGGCCGGCCGCGGCGGCCCGGTCGGGGCGGGCAGCCGGCGGCGGCACCGTGCTTGACCGAAGTCAGTCGCGCCGACGCGCGCGGGGCTATGTTGAATACGGGAATCCGGTCGATCGAGGGTGACGATGAAAAGGAAACATGGCGGCTGGCGCGAGGAGCACCGGCAGGACGAGGTGCACGACCCGTACAAGTCCGAGAAAAAGCCGCCGGAACCGACGCGCTGCCCAGAGTGCAATGCCGTGTTCCGGGAGGGCCGGTGGCAGTGGTTGCCGGCGCCGGAGGGCGCGCACGAGGCGCTTTGCCCGGCGTGCCGGCGGCTGCGCGACCGCTTGCCCGCCGGGTACGTGACATTGCAGGGCGAGTTCTTCGCGAAGCACCGCGACGACATCCTGCACCTGGCGCGCAATCGCGAGGCGCGCGAGAACGCCGAGCATCCGCTCGAACGCGTCATGGCGATCGAGGACGTCGAAGGCGGCGTGCAGATCACGACGACCGATTCGCATCTGGCGCGCGCCATCGGCGAGGCGGTGTTCGATGCGTACAAAGGCGAATTGAACGTGCGCTACGCATCGGAGGACAACCTGGTGCGCGTGCGCTGGATGCGCTGACCGCGAGGCGGCGGCGACCACTGAAGGGAGTGTGACGATGCAAGTTCCACTGCAGATCACGATGCGCGGCGTACGGCAATCCGAGGCGCTCGAGGCCGAGATCCGCGAACGGGCGGCGAAGCTCGAGCAGTTCTACCCGCGGATGATCAGTTGCCGTGTCGCCGTCGACGAGTTCGCCAAACATCACCGTCAGGGGCGCGAGTTCACGTCGCGCATCGACGTGCACGTGCCGGGCAAGGAGATCGTGGTCACGCGCGATCATCACGAGGACGTGTCTGTCGCGCTGCGCGACGCGTTCGACGCGGCCAAGCGCCAGCTCGAGGAGGTCATCCGCGAGCAGCGCGGCGACGTCAAGGCGCACGACGTGACCCAGCGCGGAACGGTCGCGCGCATCTTTGCCGACGAAGGCTACGGTTTCATCGAAACCGCCGACGGGCGCGAGCTGTACTTCAGCCGCGTCAATGTCGTGCACCCGGACTTCGACCGGCTCGAGCCCGGCACGCCGGTGCAATTCATCGAAGAGATGGCCGACGAGGGACCGCAGGCCAAGCGCGTCAGCGCACGCGCCCACTGAGCATCGCTCCTGCTCGTGACAGGTGCCGGCCGCCCGGCGTTCGTATCGCTAACGCATCGTTTCAAGGCCGCCTCTCGTCACTCCAAGCCGGCTACGCCCGGTCATTCCGAGCCGAAGTCCCTCGTCATGCCGGGCGCAAGCCCCTCGTCGTTCCGAGCGGAAGTCCCTCGTCGTTCCGAGCGCAAGTCCCTCGTCGTTCCGAACTGAAGTCCCTCGTCATTCCGAGCCGAAGGCGAGGAATCTCCGCCGCGCGCCGTGCCGAGATCGCTCGCATTCGCTCGGGATGACGAGCGTCCGCCACTCCGAGCCGCCGACTCGTGCCATTCCGAGGCAACCACACCTCGGCAATGCGAGGCACCCGCACCGCGTTTCTCGGAGGCGTCCACACCTCGTCGTTCCGAGGCAACCACACCTCGGCCATCCGAGGCACCCGCACCTCGCTCCTCCGAGGCAGCCGCACCTCGTTCCTCCGAGGCGTCCACACCTCGTCGTTCCGAGGCCACCTCGGCATTCCGACGCAACCACACCTCGTCATTCCGAGCCGAAGGCGAGGAATCTCCGCCGCAGGCCGCGCCGAGATCCCTCGTGCTGCTCGCGATCACGGAAGCGGTGCCCGCGACAGCGAAACGCACTTGAGGCGGCGGTGTCACGGGATTGGGTCATCCTCGGTGACCCGATCGATCGCCGTCGCGCGCGGCGCCATCGACACGCGTCAACGCGATCGCGGCACCGCTGCCTAGTCTGAACTTGAAGCCGCGCCAGGAGCGCGCAGATCGATGAAGTAAGCAGCAAGTTTGCAGGAGGTACCGCATGAAATCCACATCGCTCATTCCGTTCCGCGACATCGACGAGTACTTCGACCGGCTGTTCGACCCGCGCCGCTGGCCGCGCCTGGTGCCGGCAGGCCACGAGTTCGAATGGCGGCCAGCGACCGACATCGTCGAGACCGACAAGGAGTTCGTCGTCAAAGCCGAACTGCCCGGCGTCAAGAAGGACGAGGTCAGCGTCGAGCTGGACGGCAACACGCTCACGATCAAAGGAGAGCGCAAGGAAGAGAAGGAGGAAAAAGGCAAGAAGATCCACCGGGTCGAGCGCTTCTACGGCTCGTTCATGCGCAGCTTCACGCTGCCGGAGAACGTCGATGCCAAGGCCATCAGCGCCGAGATGAAAGACGGCGTTCTGCACGTGCATCTGCCGAAGACCGCCGCGCCCGAGAAAAGACCGACCAAGGTCGAGGTCAAGTAACGCTTGCGGCGGCGCTACGCGCGGGCTCGGCGCGCCGCGTCGTGCTGGTATCGCGGCATACACCAGCCGGCGCGCCGGCAAAACGCACGCGGTGCCGGCCGTGCGTTGGCGCGCTCGCCGCGCGGGACGCCGCCCGCGCTCAGTGCGACATCAGCACCGGCACGGTCATCGAATGCAGCACGGTGCGCGTCGCGCCGCCGAGCACGATCTCGCGTGCGCGCGAGTGACCGTAGGCGCCCATGACGATGAGGTCGGCGCCGTAGTCGGCCGCGCGCGACAGGATCTCGTTGCCAGGGTCGACGTCGGCGGCCACCGTCGGCCCGACTTCCGTGACGACTCCGTGCCGCGCCAGATACAGCGCGATGTCCGCGCCCGGGGTGGCGCCCAGCGCGGCGGTCGCCGGTCTGGTGGCGACCGACAGGACCACGACGCGCCGCGCGCGTTGCAGGAACGGCAGCGCGTCGGTGACCGCGCGCGCCGCTTCGCGGCTGGCGTTCCACGCCACCAATACCGTGTCCGCCAGGGACTTGAACTCACCCGCGTACGGCACGACCAAGACCGGGCGGCCGACCCACATCAGCACGGCGTCGGCGAAGTCCGTACGCGTGTCCGCGTCGGGGTCGGTCTGATTGACGACCACGAGGTCGGCGTAGCGCGCATGCAGTGCGACCGCGGTAGCGATGTCGCCCTCGGCGGTACGCCACTCGCTGCGGGTGATGTCCGCGGCGAGCACCCCGGCATCGAAGCGGGCGCGCGCCTGCGCCACGAGCTCTTCGACGGTCTTGCGCTGCACCTCGGCCAGCAATTCGGCGCCGCCTTCGAGCCCGGCAGGAACGTACATCGACGGCTTGACGTACAGGCCCACGACATGCGAGTCCCACTGCTGCGCGATCCGTCCGGCGATGGCCAGGCTGCGCAGGCTGCGGGGGCGGGGATCGATCGGAACCAGCAAGGTCTTGTACATGGCAACCTCCCGTCATCGAGCTTGCATGATCAAGGCTAGGCAGCCCGCCGCGGCCGTGCTTGCGCTGGCTCAACATGGGCCATCGCTTCGCTGCGTGCGGTCGGGCGGCGCGGTTCCGCGAGGCGGCGCACGGGACGCCGCGACAGGCGGGTGATGCGATTATGCGGCTGCGCCGGCGCGCCCAGGAAGGATTCACACCTTTGGACAGGAACGAGGCACCGATGCAAGAAAAAGCGATCGTCAAGGAGGTGCACGGCCGGCTCGAACGCGAGCCACGGATCAACCTGCACCGGTTCCCGATCCGGATCGACTTCGTCGATGGCGCAGTCGTCCTGGAAGGCGACGTCGAGGACATCGCCGCGAAAAAACTCGCGCTCGAGCTGGCCGCCGGCGTCGAAGGCGTACGTGGCGTCGTCGACCGCCTGCATGTCGCCCCCGGGCAGCCGCGCGGCGACGGCGCGATTCGCGATTCGCTCGTCGCACTGCTGCAGAGCGAACCGGAGTTCAAGAACTGCACGATCCGTGTGCGGATCAAGGACCGTGTACAGACGCTGCAGGAAGCGGGGCCTGACGGCGCGGGCGACATCGAGATCGCGGTGGACGACGGCATCGTCACCCTCGAAGGCAGCGTCGTCAGCCTGTCGCACAAACGCGTCGCCGGTGTGCTCGCCTGGTGGACCCCGGGGTGTCGCGACGTGATCAACTCGCTGGCGGTCGATCCGCCCGAGGAAGACAACGACGACGAGGTCGCCGACGCACTGCGGCTCGTGCTCGAGATGGACCCGCTCGTCGACCCCGACGGCATCGCCGTGCGCGTCGAAAACTACGTGGTCACGCTGGAAGGCGCGGTGCGCAGCGATGCCGAGCGGCGCCGCGCCGAGTTCGACGCCTGGGCGCTGTTTGCGGTCGATCGGGTCGTCAACCGGCTCGAAGTGCGCCCCTGACCGCCATCACAGCGGAGCATCCGGCTGCGCCCGTCGGGCAACGGTTCGGGCCGCCCGCGGGCGATGCGTCGGCGCGCCGCGCGTCGCCGCGATCCCTCGCTGCACTCGCTACGACGGACCGGCGCGCGCAACGGCGAAGCCGCAGCCGGGTTAACGCCCGCCTGCGGTCCACTCCTCACGCAAGCCGCTCGTCGCCTCAGGCGCCGAGCTTGCGCGCGCAGTAGTCGACCAGCGCGTCGAGGGTGGTGAGTCGGGCGGCGTCGGCATCCGGGATGTCGATGCCGATGCGTGCGTGCAGCGCGACGAGGAAGTTCAACCAGTCGGCCGAGTCGAGGTCGACCTGCGCGCGCAGCGGTTGATCGGGCCGCAGCGTGTCAGCTTCGATCTCGGGCGCGATCGTCGCCAGCGTCTGCACGATCGACTGCTTCAGTTCGTCCCGGGTCACACGGTCTCCTTCGCAAGTTCGTCGGGCTGCTGCAGGCGGTCGCGGATCGCCGCCAGCAGCAGCCCGCCGCGGTGGCCGTCGCTGGCGCGGTGATCGGCCGCAAGCGTCGCGCTGACCACCGGCATCGCCTGCACGCGACCGTCGACGACCCACGGCCGCTCGACGACGCGGCCAAAGCCGACGATCGCCACCTGCGGCGGATAGATGACGCCGTACACCGATGCGACGCCCGCATCGCCCAGGTTGGTGACGGTGATCGTCGCGTCGGTGAGTTCGGCGAGCCGCAGCGAACCGGCGCGCGCACGCTGTGTCAGATCGAGCAGCGCGCGGTTGACCGCGTCGATGTCCTTGCGGTCGACGTCGTGCAGCGCCGGGGTCACGAGTCCGCCGGTGCGCAGCGAAATCGCCACCCCAATGTGGATGCCGGCGCCGCGCTCGAATGCGCCGTCGCGCCAGTAGCCGTTGAATTCGGGGTAGCGGCGAAGCGCGCTGGCGACCGCTTTCAGCAGCAGCGATGCCAACAGAAGCCGCTCGGTCACGCTGCGCGCCGCGTTGCGCTGTGCGAGCCATTGCGTGGCCGCTGCCAGCGGAACGTCCTCGGCGAGGTAGTAGTGCGGGATCTCGCGTTTGGAGCGCGCCATGGCAGCGGCGATCACGCGGCGCATCTCGGTGGCGCGCCCCGCGGGCGCGGCCGGCGCGGCGGGTTGCGCGGCGCGTTCGACGTCGTCGAGCGTCACCGTGCCGTCGGCGCCGGCC
>JBBIQI010000106.1:0-12149 GCA_037442465.1 Burkholderiales bacterium | reverse complement strand
GTGCACCAGGCGCTGCTGCGCGCCGAAGCGCGCCGGCTCGACGACGCGCTCGCCTTCCTCGGCGCAGCGCGCGCCGCCGCGGGCGACGCGAGCGGCGTTCGGCTGTACGATCCGGTGCCGATGCCGCTGGCGCGCTTGGCGGGCGTGCATCGCGCGCAACTGCTGGTCGAGGCTGACCGGCGCCCGGTGCTGGGAAGCTTCTTGCGGCGCTGGCTGCAGACGTTGCGCGAGCGCCCGCCCAAGGGCGCGCCGCGCGTGCGCTGGCAGATCGAGGTCGACCCGCAGGAGATTTGACATGCTGCGTGCAGCTCGTCGCCGGCACGACTCGCGGCGCCCGGGACCGGAGCTGCAGGAATAACCGCGGGGGGTGCGCTGTTGATTGCCGTGTTCCGGGTCTCGACGCCGACGAGGCGCGTGTGCCGATGAGCAGTGGGTTTACCGCGGAGCAGCTTCAGGCGCACATCCCGCGCCTGCGGCGCTACGCGCGTGCGCTGACCGGTTCGCGCGAGGCCGCCGACGACCTGACCCAGGACACGTTGGAGCGCGCCTGGATCAAGCGCGAGCTGTGGCGCGAGCAGGTCGGCAGTCCGGACGGAAAACTGCGCGCATGGCTGTTCGCGGTGATGCATAACGTGTTCATCAATGGCGTCAAGCGCACGCGGCAGGTCGAGTCGCTCGACGAACTCGTCGGTGCGCATCTCGAACCCGTGTCGGCCGGCGCCAGTGCGGAGACCGATGCCGCGCTCGCCGACCTGCAAGCGGCGCTGCGGCGTCTGCCGGACGAGCAGCGCGAAGTCGTGCTGCTCGTGGGGCTGGAACAGCTGTCCTACGCCGAGGCGGCGCAGGCGCTGGACGTGCCGATCGGCACGGTGATGTCGCGGCTGTCGCGCGCGCGCGAACGCCTGCGGCAATTGCTGGAAGAAGGCGGCGCCGGACCGAAGGGCCTGCGCCGGGTGAAGTGATGACGGACACGGTCAGCGAAGACAAGCTGCACGCCTACGTCGACGGCGCGCTCGACGCGAACGAGCGCCGTGCGGTGAAAGCGTATCTGGCCGCGCATCCCGACGAGGCCGCGCGCGTGCGCGCGTACATCGCGCAGAACCAGGCACTGCATCGGCTGTTCGATCCGGTACTTGACGAACCGCACGCGCTGCGGGTCGGTGCGCGGCCGCCGGCGGCCAATGTCGCGCGTTTCTGGCGCAGTCTCGGCGGCTTCGCGGCCACGCTGATGCTGGGCATCGCGATCGGTTTCGTCGCGCGCGGACAGTTCGGCCGCGGCGCGGTGCCCGCTGCACCGGGCATCGCGCAGCAGGCCGTGCTTGCGCACGCGGCCTACCTGCCCGAGGTGCGCCATCCGGTCGAAGTTGCCGCCGCCGAGGAGCAGCATCTGGTCGGCTGGCTGTCGAAGCGGCTTGGCGCGCCGCTGCGCGCGCCTTCGCTGGCAGCGGCCGGTTACCAGTTGCTCGGCGGCCGCCTGCTGCCCGCCGCCGGCGAAGTCGGCCAGGCGCCGGTGGCGCTGCTGATCTACGAGAACGCGCAAGGTAAGCGGCTGTCGCTGCTCGTGCGGCGCGAATCCTCCAACCGCGATACGGCGTTCCGCTTTTCTCAGTCGGGCGATACGGGCGTGTTCTACTGGATCGACGGTCCGTTCGGCTACGCGTTGGCCGGAAACCTCGACAAGGACTCGCTGGCCGCCGTAGCGCGACTCGTGTACCAGCAGTTCAATCCTTGACCGCGCGGCGATGCGCGGCCGACCGCGCCGCGCGCATCGGCGGGCAGCGCGGAAAGCTGCGGCGACGCCGCACCGCGGTCACGAAAAGGCCCGCATCGCGGGCCTGGTGAGCGTTCGAGGACGAGCCGCAACCTACCTGGCGGCCGCCACCATGTATTCGACCGCGGCGCGTACTTCGGCGTCGGTGGCGGTCGCCGCCGCGCCTTTCGGTGGCATCGCGCCCTTGCCCTTGATCACGCTCGCGGTCAACGCGTCGAGGCCGCTCTGGATCCGCGGCGCCCAGGCAGCTTTGTCACCGAACTTGGGTGCGCCGGCCACCCCTGCCGCATGACAGGCCATGCACGCGCTGTCGTACAGCTTCTTGCCGGCCGCCGCGTCGACCTTGACCGCAGCGGGGGCGGCCGCTGCAGCGGCCGCGGGTGCAGGAGCCGCCTGCTTGCCGATGTTGAACATGTACTCGATCGCGCGCCGGACCTCGGTGTCCGACAGCTCCGCCATGCCGCCGCGCGCAGGCATGTCGCCGTGGCCCTTGATCGCCGCTTCGGTCAGCTTGGCCAGGCCCATTTCGACGCGCGGCTTCCACGCGGCCCGGTCGCCGAGCTTCGGCGCACCGCCCTGCCCCGATTCGTGGCACTTGCCGCAGGCCGCCGCCACCACCTGTTCGCCGCTGCGCTCGCCGAACTTGGCCTCGGCGGTCTTCGGCGCGGCCGCTTCGGGCTCCTTGAACTTGCCGCCAGACTGGTTGGCCATGTAGACAACCGCACGCGCCACTTCGATCGGATCGAGATCGGCGTTGCCACCCTTGGCGGGCATGCCCTTGAAGCCCTCGACCGCGTGCTTGACCAGCGTGTCGTAGCCCTGCGCCAGCCGCGCCGACCACTGGGTCGCGTCGCCCGTCTTCGGCGCCCCGGCCACACCGGCGCCATGGCAGGCGTTGCACGCGAGTTTGTACACGGCCTCCCCCGACTGCAGCGCGCGCGCACCGCCCGCTTCGGCCAGCACCACCGTGCCGACGGGCCGCAGGCGATCGGCGATCGCCTCGGGCGTCATCGATGCCGTGCCCACGCCTTCGACCTTCTCGCTGGTCACGTACTTGACCAGCAGCACGATGATGAGCACCGGCACGACGAACGCCAACACAACGACGGTGATCAACTGCTGTGGGGTCTTGATCGGCGAGCTGTGCTGGTCTGACATGTGGTGGCTCCGCGGTGGCATCGCTGCGCATCGACGAAGCGCAGCCGCACGATGCTGGGCGTGGGAGAAAATGGCGGCGCGGATTATATCCGCGGCCATCATGGCGCCCGCGCGCTGCCCGCGCGAGGGGACCGCGGTTGGACGCTCGCAGTCGGACGGCGTATGCTTCGCCGCCCTGCGCGCCGTGGTCCCGACCCAGGCGATCCGGCTCTGCGCGCGCGGCAGCAAGCGCCTGTAGCTCAGTGGATAGAGTACTGGCCTCCGAAGCCAGGGGTCGTGGGTTCGAGTCCCGCCAGGCGCGCCACAACTTCGCGGTCAGGCTGCCTTGCTGCAATCCGGCCCGCGCGCGGTGCGGACCTGCAGCGCAGAGAAGCACAGCGAACGCGCTTCGCCGCCGATGGTGAGCACCAGGCGCCCCAGCACGAAGCCGCCCGAATTGAGACGGCGTAGGTTGCCCGTGTTGTCGAAGCTCAGGTAAGCGCCGCTGTACGAGGTGCCGAAGTGCGGCTCGATCGACAGGCCCTTGGGTGCGGCGTCGAATTCGCGCACGAGCGCTTCGTCGGCATCGAGCCTGCCGTTGTTGTCGTCGTCGACGAACACGCGCCAGCCCGACGTCCAGTCCGCGCCGCTGCGCGGCGCCACTACCACCCGTTTGCGCTGCGCGGTCGCGGTCGATCGCGCCAGATTCACAGCCAGCACGAGCTCGTTGGTGGCGGTCGTCAGCCGATGGCCGTCGAGCGCAGCCGATAGCGACGGCAGCGCGCTGGCGGCCAGCACGGCGGAGACGCACGCGGCGGTTGCGGTTTCGATCAGCGTCACGCCGCGCTGGCGGCGCGTCCGGGCGGGGTGCAAGCGGGTCATGGCGTGCTGTCTGTGCGTGGGTGTCGATCGGTGCAATGCATTGTCGCCAGCCGGGCGTCGTGCCGCTGCCGAAAACTCCCGGCCGCGCTTGTCGAATACGCGCGTCGCTGCCGCGGCTGGGCGCATCACGCAAATCCGCGAGGGCATCGCATACCCATCCGATCCCATGCACTCATCCGCCCGAGTTAGCGTTGCCGCGCTTGAGGCCCGCTTGTCGGCTGCGATCAGCCGGACGCGCCTGATGCGCTTCGGTTTCTGCAGCACGCATCGGAATAATCCGCCGGCAAAGAAAGCCGGCATGTCCAACGCATTTCGAGGAAACGGCAGCGATGGTCTTGCGGCACGGCAGGTCACCCCAGCTCGGCGTCACGCTGATCGAGCTGATGGTCGTGGTCGCGATCTCCGCGCTCCTGCTGGCGGTCGGCGTCCCGATGTTCTCGACCTTCGTCGATCGCAATCGCGTGGCGGCCGAAGTCAACGAGCTGATCGCCGATCTGGCGCTCACGCGCAGCGAGGCGCTGGCGCGGCGGGCGCGGGTCGGCATGTGCGCCTCCGCCAATCCGACGGCGGCCGGCGCGACGTGCGCGGCCGGCGCCTGGGGCACCGGCTGGATCGTCTACGTCGACAACGGCGCCACCGTGGGCACGCGTGAGGCCGGCGAAGAGATCATCCGCGTGCATACGCCCGGCGCCGGCGGCATCACGGTGACGCCGAACCTTGCGCTCACCGGCATCTACGTGACGAGCGACGGCACCGTCTTCGACAGCGCGAACACGCCGCTCGGCGCCATGGGCACGACCGACCCGCTGCGCTTCAACGTCGCGGGATCCGAAAACGCCAACCGCCGCACCGTGTGCATCAACGCGACCGGACGCGCGCGCGTGTCGACCACTTGGGATAGCTGCGCATGAACAAGAAGCCATTGTTGCGGCCGCGGCGAGCGCGCGGTGTGACGCTGATCGAGGTGCTGGTCGCGCTCGTCATCGTCGCCGTCGGCCTGCTCGGGCTGGCCGGGCTGCAGGTACGCGGGCTGTCGATCCAGAAGGATGCGCACGGCCGCGCGCTCGCCACGCAGCTCGCGCTCGATCTGGCGGACCGCATGCGCGCCAATCGCGTGCCGGCGACGCTGACGCCGCCGGCCGACTACGAATTCACCGCCGCGTACGGGGGCACGCTGCCGACGGCCGGGACGGATTGCGCGGCAGGCGTGTGCAACGAGGCGCAGCAGGCGCAGTTCGATCGCGCCCTGTGGGTGGCGCGCGTCAATCAGGCGCTGCCCGGCGGCTGGGCGCACGTCGCACCCATCGCCGGCACGGGCAATCGCGCCTGGAACGTCACGCTGCTGTGGAACGAAACGGGCTTCCGCGCGCGCACCTTGCTCGGTTCGTCGTGCGACGTCGCCGCCCTCGGCTTCGCGCTCGGTTACACCCCGCCGGCGGAGGTCGAATGCATGCGCATCGTGGTGCGGCCATGAGGACGCATGGCCCGATGCGGCCGCAGCGGGGCCGCACGCTGATCGAGGTGATGATCGCGATCACGATCGGCCTGATGATCACGGCCGGCGTGATCAGCATCTACGGCGCCAACCGACAGACCTACCGCGCCAGCGCCGACGTGCAGCGCATGCAGGCGGCCGGTCAGCTCGCGCTCGACCGGCTCGCGTACCAGTTGCGCATGGCCGGCTACGGCCAGATCAACTCATCGGACTTCTGGCTGGTCGGCAATCCGTCGAACTTCGCCGGCGAGGCGCTGCGGGTTTGCTCGGGTGGCTTCGACAATCCGACCGCAGCCACGCCGAACTGCAACAACGTGTCGACGCAAGCGGATGCGTTGGCGGTCTCGTATCTGGTCGCGGGTGCGGCTGCGACCGGTTCCGGCGAGGGCCGCGACTGCCTTGGCGCCACCGTGACCGCGGCCAACTCGCCGATCGCGCCGCAGCTGGCGACGCGCAACCGCTTCTATGTGGCCAACTCCGGCGGCGTTCCGACGCTCATGTGCGTCGGCAACGACGGCGTAGCCGCCCCGCTCGTGCCGAACGTGGAGGATCTGCAGATCCGGCTGCGCGTGGGCGATCCGTTTTCGCGTACCGAGCAGATCGTCGATCCGCAATCGACCGCGGGCTGGACGCCCGCGCAGTGGGGTCGGGTGCTCGGCGTCGAGCTGTGCGTGCTGGTCGTCTCGGACAACGGCGGACTGAGCACCGGCGCTCAGGCCGGCATCGACTGCAGGGGCAATGCTTTCCCGAACGACGGACGCTTGCGCCGCGCTTTCACGCAGGTCGTGACGCTGCGCAACCGCGTCCTGTGAGGACCAACATGAAACCCAGCGCCAGCAGCATCCACGCCAACCGCGGCATCGTGCTTCCGCTCAGCCTGGTCATGCTCGTGATGGTCACGTTGATGGCGGTTGTGGCCATCCGCGGGGTTACGACCGAGGAGCGCATCGCCGCGAACCTGCGTTCATCTGCGGTGGGTTTCGAGATGGCCGAACTCGCCCTGCGCCACTGCGAAGAAATCGTCTGGAACGGCGTGGATTCCACCGGAGCGATCAGGCTCGACGACGTCAAGTTCGTCGAGTCGCCGCCATTGGGCGCGCGCTGGAATCCGCCATCGTCCGCCAACGCCAACTGGGCCGATCCGGTCAGCAGCCTCACACCGCCGAACGTACCCGTCGGTTTGGCGGCGCCGCGCTGCATGATCGAGGAGGCGCTCGGCGACAGCGGCGGTTACACGATTCGCTTCGCCCGCGGTACGCGGCCCACGATGTACATCGTCACGGCGCGCGGTTTCGGCGACAACTCGGCGACGAACTTCCCGGCGACCGTCCAGAGCCAGTTGCGTCCGAACCCGATCGCACCCTAGACGAGAACGATGGCGAGGCCTCGAATGAAAGAGACCATACGACCGATTCCGCACGCGGCGCGCCGGCTGCTGTGCGCGCAGGTGCTCGGCGTCTACCTGGCGACGTGCTGGGCGCCCGCTGCGTTCGCGGCGCCGACCACGCCGCCGGCGTCGCTGGCGCAGGAGCCGCAGTTCCTGCAGCGGCAGCCGGATCCGAACGTGTTCGTCACGGTCGACAACTCGGGGTCGATGAACGCCGAGTTCCTGCCGGACAGTCCTGGCTTCCCGATCGCGACGCGTCTGTTCCCGACGCCCCTGAGCAGCCCTTTCGCGGCAAGCGGAAACGGTTCACCGACTTTGAGTGGACTGTCGTTCCAAGGCTTTGCACACACGATCGACGTGGCGCGGGCGCGCTCGGCATCGCAGAATCTGATGTACTACAACCCGCGGTTGCGGTACCGGCCCTGGGTTGGAACAGACGTCAACGGCAACCCGTTTGCCGACGCCAACCCGAGCAGCGCGCTGTTCAACCCCTACCACCCCTCCCGCGGCGGCTTGAATCTCGTGTCGGGCACGATCAACGGCGGCGTTAGCGGAACGCCCGCCAACAGCGGCGAGCCGGCGTTCAGCGGGTCGTACACCGCTCCGTCGCTGTCGGGGAGTCCGACCTTCGCGGTCTACTATCTGTTCGACACCGCTAACGCCAGCTGTGACGGCACCGCCGGCGATCTGGACTGCTACACGCGCGTCGAGGTCGTGCCCTCCGCGTCGACCTACACGATCGCCACCCCCAACCAGCGCGATGAACCCGGGTGTACGACGACGGTCGGCGCAACGTTGTGCTCCTATGCTGCCGAGATTCAGAATTTCGCCAACTGGTTCCAGTACTACCGCTCGCGCACGCTGCTGGCGCGCGGCGCAATGGGCCACGCCATGGCGACGCTCGGCAGCGGTTTCCGTGTCGGCCTGGGGACGATCAATAACAGCTCGACCTCGATCGACGGATTCACGTCGAATACCGTCAGGCTGGGCGTGCGCGCGTTTTCTGGTGCGCACCGCCAGAGCTTCTTCGACACGCTGAACAACCACGACGTCGGTGGCAAGACGCCATCCGGCCGCGCGCTATATCAGGTCGGCGACTATTTCGCCTGGACCGACGGCGGGGGCAACCCGCATCCGAACGGCCCGTGGGCGGACAACCCTGGTTCGGGCGACGGCCGGTTCGCGGCTTGCCGACAGAGCTATCACGTCTACTCGACCGACGGTTACTGGAACGAAAACCGGTCGAGTCTTTTCAGCGGTCTGCCGTCCGGGGTCCAGAACGCGGATAACACCAGCGGTCCGCTGATCTGCCCGCCCTCGGGGGCACCCTGCTACGAGTACGACCCGAGCAAGGTTTCGGGCAGCTTTTCTAACGCGCTCGACAATACGAACAACCGCCGCTATGTCGGCGCCGAGTCGCAGACGCTCGCCGACATCGCGATGTACTTCTGGTATCGGGACTTGCAGCCCGGTCTGCCGAACATCGTCGCGCCAAGCACGGCGAACCCGGCGTTCTGGCAAAACCTGTCGATCATGGCGGTGGCGCTGGCGCTGGTCGGCGAGAAGACCGGCCAGGGCGACACCTTCTTGAGCAATCTCGATTCGGGCGCCGACAACTGGCCCGCGGTCAACATTCTGGCGCCGTCGGCGGCGGACGACCTCTGGCATGCCGCGATCAACAGCCGCGGCCGCCTGTTGGTGGCGAACGACCCGCAGGAGCTGTCGGCCCGTCTGGCACAGGCGCTGCGCGAGATCATCGAGCGCGCTGCGAGCGGCGCTGCGGCGACGGCGACCACCGCTTTCCTGGAGGCCGGCAACGGCGTATTCACCGCGGAGTTCTCGCAGGGCACGTGGACCGGCAACCTGTATCGCCGCGAGATCGATCCGGCGACGCTGCAGTTCAAGGACTTTGGCGGCAAGCGATGGCAGTGGCGTGCCTCCGATCAGCTACCGGCGCCCAGTGCGCGACGCATTTTCACGCTGCGGCCGGACGGTTCGCGCGTGGACTTCGTGCCGGAGAGCGGATCGACGGGTGTCTCGTCATCGCAGATGGCCGAATTGAGCAGCAATCCCTCGGCGACCGCCGCCGACGTGATCGACTACCTGCGCGGCGATCGCAGCAAGGAGCTCAGCGCGGTTCCGCCGGGCAATCTGCGCGACCGGCCGCGCGGCGCGAACAGCAACGTGCTCGGGTCGATCATCAACTCGAGCCCGCTGTACGTGAAGGACGATGACTTCGCGCTCGATCTGCTGCCGACCGGCACGCCCGGGCGCGACACCTATCAGGCCTTCGTCCGCGCCAATATGGGTACGAGCACCGTGCCGGGACGCACCCCGCTGATCTGGGTCGGATCCAACGCCGGCATGTTCCACGCGTTCAACGCCGACACGGGCGTGGAGGTGTTCGCCTATGTGCCGCGCTCGATCATCCGCAATCTGCCGGAGCTGACGAAGCCCGACTACGCACACCGCTACTTCGTTGACGGCGTGCCGGCTTCAGGCGATGCGTACATCGCGCCCGGTGGCTTCGGGTCGGCATCGTGGCGCACGGTGGTCATCGGTTCGCTCGGCGCGGGCGGCCGCTCGGTGTTCGCGATCGACGCGACCGATCCCGCGACGCTGGGCGCCGGCAACATCATGTGGGATCTGGATGAGTTCTCGCTGTCGAGCTCGAGCTATCGGTTCCTTGGGCACGTGTTCGGGCCGGCGTTCACCGCGCGGGCCAGGAACGGCAAGTGGGTCGCCGTCTTCGGCAATGGCCCGGAAAGCGACAAGAAGCGCGCGGCGCTGTTCGTGGTCGATCTGGAAACCGGCAATCCGATCCGCATCATCGACACCGGTGACGGCGACAGCTCGAAGCCCAACGGCCTGAGCACGCCCGCCCCTGCGTTCGACGCCAACCAGCAGTTGATCGGCGTGTATGCCGGCGACCTGCGCGGCAACCTGTGGAAGTTCGACCTGAGCAGCACCGATCCGGCGGCATGGAACGTCGCGCTCGGCGGCCAGCCGCTGTTCCAGGCACGCAATCTCGCGGGCCAGCGCCAGCCGATCTTCGCGCGGCCGCTGCTGCGCCGCCATCCGAACGGCGGCACGATGGTGATCTTCGGCACCGGCAAGCTGTTCTCGCCCGGCGACAAGGACAACACCGACATTCAGACGCTGTACGGGGTCTGGGACAAGCCGTCGGCCGTTCCGCTGGATGCCAACTTCCGCAGCGGCACGGACATGGTGCAGCAGGCCATCACGCAGAAAGATGTGTTCGATCCGTCGATCGTCGGCGACGAGCCGACCAACT
Organism: Burkholderiales bacterium; assembly: GCA_037442465.1. Classification (GTDB taxonomy): domain Bacteria; phylum Pseudomonadota; class Gammaproteobacteria; order Burkholderiales; family Burkholderiaceae_F; genus DSNY01. Next base: position 2,182 of record JBBIQI010000106.1, on the reverse strand, counting down.
ACCGACTCACCAACTTCCCGGTGGACTACGGCGCCGGCAAGCGCGGCTGGTATCTGGATCTCGGCGTGCAGTACAGCGTCGCCGGCTCGGCGGTCAATACGGCGAGCGCGACCGTCGTGACACCGCGCGAGCGCATGGTGATCTCGCCGATCCAGTTGGGCATCAATCTCGTTGCGCAGTCGTTCGTTCCGGGTACGGACCCGTGTGCCGTCGGCGGCGACTCGTTCCAGTACCGCCTCGATCCGCTGTCGGGCAGTTATCTCGGTACCGACATCGGAGCAGTTCAACTGCCCGGCTCCTTCGGTCTGCTGCCGTTTTATTCGCGCACGGGCGCGAGCGTTCCGCCGCCGGGTGCCGGCGGTACTACACCGCCGCCGCCGCCGCCGCCGCTGTGCCCGCCGGGGGCCAACTGCACGTGCCCGCCTGGATTCGATTACGTCTTCTCGACCGGCGTCGACGGCTCGATCACCGGCAGGTGCGTGCCGCGCGGCGGTATCGGCGCAGTTCGCACCTGGCGGCAGATCATCGAATGACGGGCGGGACGAACACGATGATGAGACGCCGGCCTCGAGCGCAACGTATGCGCGGCTTCACGCTGATCGAGCTGATGGCGGTCGTCGTGATCATCGCGATCCTCGCGGCGATCGCGATTCCGTCGTACACGCAGTACGTGCAGCGTGCCAACCGCAACGAAGCGCAGCAGACGCTGCTGGAGGCCGCCGCCTTCCTGCAGCGCTGCTTCACGCAGAACAGCGCCTACAGTTGCGCCCTGCCGGCGCCTTTCACGCAGAGCCCGGCGGCGCCGGCAGCGGCCAAGTACACGATCGCAATCAGCGCGGGCGGCGGCGCCGGCTCGACCACCTACACGCTGACCGCCACGCGCGCAGGCTCGATGGTCGGCGACGAGTGCGGCGACCTCACGTTGACCCACACAGGCGTGCGCGGCGCGGTCAACAACACGCGCGACGCGGCGGAGTGCTGGCGGCGTTGAGCCTGGAAAGAGCCGGTCGAACCGCCGAGGCGCAGAAAAAGCGGGGCGGATATAGGACGCTTTGCGGTCGTGGGGGCACCCGGTGCGCAGGCGGCCACCGGACCGCCAGCGCTTGACTCATCGCCTGTGCCGCTGTGGTGAGGTTTCCGGGGATGCGGCGAGTCGCACAGGCGACCGTCGCTTGCGCGATGTAGGCGCGTTTCCTACACGTTTACGCGGCACCGCACGCACTCAAGCGATCAAGTCGCGCGTCGAAAACCCGAGCAGAGGTTTTCGCCGTGCGCCGCGCTTGCTCACTTCGTTCGTTCGCCCGCCGCCAACGCGGCGTCACCGTCGTCGAGTCGCTGGTGGCGGCCACGATCGGCGCACTGGCGCTGGGCCTGGGCACCACCTCGATGCTGGCGCTGGCGGCCAGCGAGCAGCAGGCCGCCAGCGCGCGCGCGCTCGTCGCGAGTCTGCAGTTCGCGCGCGACGCGGCGATCGCGCGGCGCGCTGCAGTGAGCGTGTGCGGCGTCAACGGGCAAGACGGCGCGCGGCCAATGCACGAGGTCCGCTGCGCCATCGAGGCTCGGCCCTGGACGCGCGGTTGGGCCGTCTTCGAGGACTTGAACCGCAACGGCCGCATCGACGCAGGCGAAACCGTGCTGCACGTCGAATCCGCGCCGCGCGTCGACGTCAGCGCCTCCGCCATCGCCCATGCCGCGCCGCTGGCCGCGGTGAGTTTTCGGCCGGTCGGCGCACTCGACCATGCCACGCCGGTCGTCCTCGCGCTCGCCCCCGCCGGCGGCGAGGCGTCGCGCCGGGTCTGTGTGACCACCGACGGCTCCGCCCGGATTCTCGTTGCGGACATGCCATGCCGTTGACGGTTTCGCCGCCGGTCGGGCGCGGGCGGCCGGTGGCCGCCCGAAGTTTTCGCCGCTTATCGGCCCTTACGCGCCGGTGACCACCGCCTACCTTTAGCGCCCGACTGCGCGTCCGAATTCCCGTTCGGACGCGGCCGATTCGGCCTTGGAGGGCGGCAGTGGATCTCGGACAAGCACGGCATCGAGCGACGAGCGCGCAGCGCGGTCTGTCGCTGATCGAGGTCCTGATCGTGATGGCGATCGCCGCGATCGTGCTCGGCATCGGCGTGCCCAACATGCAGACCTTCATCCTGAACAACCGGCTCGCCTCGGCGACGCACGAGTTCTA
>JBBIQI010000105.1:0-12351 GCA_037442465.1 Burkholderiales bacterium | reverse complement strand
GCCGGTGCCGCGCTTGGACCGGGGCGAACAGCGCGGCGCCATGCTCGCCGTCAAGTCGCTGGCGCATCACTACGGCACGCGCGCCGCGCTGCGCGTCGATGACTTCATGCTCGAGCGCGGCGAGCATTGCGCGCTGATCGGACCATCCGGCAGCGGCAAGACCACGCTGCTGCACGTGCTCGCCGGCATCCTGCCGCCCGCGGCCGGTGAAGTGCGGCTCGACGGCGAGGACCTGTACCGCCCGGCGCGCGCCGACCGCTGGCGCGGTGCGCGCATCGGCGTCGTTCCGCAGAAACTGCACTTGCTCGGCGGTCTGTCGGCGCTCGACAACGTGCGCATCGCCCAGTACTTCGCCGGGGCCGTCGACGACGCATCGGCACGCGAGCTGCTCGCCGCACTGGGGCTCGGCGAACGCACCGGCGCGCGGCCGGCGGAGCTTTCGCTCGGCGAGCAGCAGCGCGTGGCGATCGCGCGCGCGGCGGTCAATCGGCCGCGACTGCTGCTCGCCGACGAACCGACCTCCAGCCTCGACGATGCCAGCGCAGCGACAGCGGTCGAGCTTCTGCTCGCCGCTGCCGAGCGCGTCGGCAGCCTGCTGGTCGTCGCCACGCACGACGCGCGCATCCGCAACCGTTTTCGCCGCGTCGTCGCCCTCGCGCCGCCGGCGCCGGCTGAGGCGGACGCGCGATGAATCTGTTCGCCATCGTGTGGGCGCAGGCGATGCGCCGGCCGCTGCAGACCGTGCTGTCGCTGGTGCTGCTCGCGCTCGGCGTGGCCACGCTGGTGTGCGTGCTGCTCGTACAGACACAACTGACGCGCCAGGTCACGCGCGACGCGCAGGGCATCGACCTGGTGGTCGGCGCCAAGGGCTCGCCGCTGCAGCTCGTGCTGGCGGCCGTCTATCACGTCGACGTGCCGACGGGCAACGTGCCGCTCGCCGCGGTCGAGCTCCTGCGAGCGAACCGTTACGTTGCGCAGGTCATCCCGCTGGCGCTCGGCGACAGCCACCAGGGGTTTCGCATCGTCGGCACCGAGCCGGCGCTGATCGAGCACTACGGCGGCCGGCTCGCCGCCGGTGCGCTCTGGGGCGATCGCCTGCAGGCCGTGCTCGGCGCCGGCGTCGTCCGTGAAACGGGGCTGGCGGTCGGCGCGCGCTTCTTCGGCACGCATGGACTGGCGGCGGGCGGCGCCGTGCACGAGGAGGCGGAGTATCGAGTCGTTGGCGTGCTGGCGCCGACGGGCACCGTGCTCGACCGGCTGATCCTGACCGATCTGGCGAGCGTGTGGTTCGTGCACGAGGGCGAAGCGTCCGATCCGCAGGAACGCACGGTGCTCGAGGCCGAGCGCGAGGTGACCGCGCTGCTGGTGCGCTACGCCACGCCGCTGGCGGCGGCGCTGCTGCCGCGACAGGTCAACGCCGAACCTGCCCTGATGGCCGCGGTGCCGGCCAATGAACTCGCGCGCCTGTTCGCCGTCGTCGGTGTGGGTGTCGATGCGCTGCGGACTTTCGGCGGCATACTGATTGGCGCGGCGCTGCTCGCCTTGTTCGTCGCGCTGATGAACGCGCTCGAGGAGCGCCGCTACGATCTGGCGATCATGCGGCTGCTGGGCGCAAGCCGCGCGCGCGTGGCCGCGCTGCTGCTCGTCGAGGCGTGGCTGCTCGCGGCGGTGGCGCTGGCTGCCGGTCTTGCGCTCGGTCTGCTCGCGGTGCAGCTCGTCGGCGCATGGCTCGCGCAGGCGCGCTCGTTCGCGCTGACGCCGCTGGTGTGGACGCCCGAGCTGGCGCTCGTGATTGCCGCCGCCGTCGCCGCCGCCACGCTCGCGGCGCTGGTGCCGGCGTGGCGGGCGAGCAAAATGGACGTGCACGCGACGTTGGCGCAGGGGTGAGGTGAACCGAAGCAGGGGGTGAAGATGATGCGCATGCTGACGACTGCACTGACCGCCGTGCTTGCAGGCGGCGCCCTGCTGGCCGTGCCCGCCAGTGCGCAGACGGCGCCGGGCAAACCCCCGGCGGCCAAGTCCGCGGACGACGCGCACCGCAGGGACGACATCGCCAAGCATCGGCAGATGGCGCGAGCGCACGAAGAGGCGGCCCGCTGCCTGGAGTCCGGGGAGAAGGAGAGCGTCTGTCAGGAGCGGCTGCGCCAAGCGTGCAAGGGGATCGCGGTGGGCCGCTACTGCGGCATGCGCCACGCGCACTAGGGCGGCCGCAGGATCTCGCGCCTCGGGTTGCGAGCAGATGCGGCCGAATGCGCGACGACCCGCGCACGGCGCCGCGGGGGTCAACGTCCGCGCGTGTCGAAACCTCTACCGCCCGCGACCGCAGCCGCCGGGTTGCCGTCGGCGTGCGCCGTGTCGCGCGGCTGCGGCGTCGAGTCGCCGGTGGTGACAGCCGCCGCACTCGGCCGGCGTCCGCCCGGGTATCCCCGGACTGCGGTGATCGTTCGAGACCCGGACCGCCCGATAGTAGAATCGCGTTCGATGAAACCCTTCGTCCATCTGCTCGTGGCGCTGGCCTGCGCTGGCGCCACGGCGCTCGTGCCGGCACAGGTGCCCAACACCGGGGGCCGCAACAGCCTGGATCTGCCGATCGATCCGGCCCTGCTCAACGACCTGCCCGAGCTCAAAGGCGTGGTGTCGTGGCGCGTCCTCGGGCAGGTCAAGTCGGCGCAGGTGGGCAAGCGCGTCGTTCCGGAGTTCGCGCCGGCGATCCGCGCGCTCGACAAGCAGGAGGTGAAGCTGCAGGGCTTCATGTTGCCGATCGTCACCGGCGAGACGCACGATCACTTCCTGTTGACGATGCGGCCGCCGCACTGTCCGTTCTGCCTGTCGCTCGGACCCGAGTACATCGTCGAAGTGCGGGCGGCCAGACCGATCAAGCACACCTTCGAGCCGATCGTGCTCGCCGGCCGTTTCGCGGTGCTGGACGACGATCCCTTCGGCCTGTACTACCGACTGACGGCGGCGCAGCTTGCCCGCGCACCGCGTCAGTGAGGACAGCCTCGCATCACCCTTAGGCGGTAGGCCGTGCGGCGCGTGTCGCCGTGGGCGGCGTCGGATTCGCTCGGTAAAGTTGATATAGTCCCCGCAGGACACAGCGGCGGCGCGCGGTGCGGTCGGGCGAAGCGCCGAAACGGGCCATCGAGCGACCGTTCAGCCGGTGATTGCGGCGGGTGCCGTGGTTTAGTCTGATCGGGTCGACCTGCACGCGCAGCGGAAGACGCGCGTCGGCGCGACCGCGGTGCGCGGCGCCATACCGAGAGAACACGTGGTTTTTTCGTTCTTCAAGAAGAATCCGAAGGACGCCAAGGACCGCTCCCGCAAGAGCGGAAGCGGCGCGCGGGCCGGTACGCCCGCGGGCGGGCGCGTGCCGCCCGCACCGGTCGGCCGGCCGCTGGCGGAACCGGTCAACCGCTCGCTAAATCGCGCCTCGCTGCCTTCGCAGCGCTTCGCGACGACCGAAAACGCGATTCCAGACAAGGAACTGGCGCGTTCGCTCGCGATGGAGACCGCGGCGAAGATCGACGCGATCGAGTCCGAGATGGCGCGCGACTTCCTGCGCCCCTCGCAGCAGAACGTCGGTGGCAATACCGGCGGCGGCGCGGCGGTGGCGACCCAGCGCCTGTCGGCAACGCTGCCGGCGCCGGCGGCGATCGCCCCTCGCGACGACGAGTTCGATGCCCACGGCGATGCGCTCGCCGGCAGCATCGACGCGATCGAGATCCACGCCTCGGGTGCGGGTTCGGTGATCGACGAGACCGCGATCCTGTTCGCCAACGGTCAGATCGAAGAAGCGGAAGCCAACCTGCGTGCCGCGATCGAAGCGGACGACCTCGGCCACGCGCGGCAGATGGCCTGGCTGATGCTGTTCGAACTGATCAACCAGCGCGGCGATCGCGCCGCGTTCGAGCGCCTGACGACGGCCTACGCGCTGCGCTTCCAGAATTCGCCGCCGGCGTGGGTCGACTATGTCGCGGCGGCCGCGCCGCGACCCGGGGTCGGCGCGGCGCCGCCGCCCGCAGGGGCGGCGGTGGTCCGGTTGCCGGACGTCGTCGATGCCAACGTCGTGCGACCGCTCGAGCAGCTCAAGCAGCTTGCCGCGTCGCACCCGACGCTGACGCTGGACGTCTCGGGCGTGCGCAGCATCGATCTGGTCGGCGCCGAACTTCTGCTGCGCGTGGTCAACGCCTTCAAGCGCGCCAGCCACGAACTGATCGTGCAGGGCGCGGAGCAGCTGATCAATCCGTTGCGCGCGGTGATCGAGCCGGGGCGGCGCGATGTGTCGGACGCCGGCTGGATGCTGCTGCTGGAGATCTTCCGCCTGCTCGGTCGGCAGGACGACTTCGACGAGACCGGCATCCAGTACTGCATCACTTTCGAGGTCTCGCCGCCGTCGTGGGAGCCGGCGCCGCCGAACATGAAGACGCGCGCGGCGGTTGCGACGCCGGTCGCGGCGACCGTGGCCACCAGCGACGATCCGCTTGCCTGGCGCGGCGTGATCGAAGCCGAGGGCGAGCCGTTCTTCGGCCGACTGGCCGCGCAGGCGCGCGTGCAGAAGGAGCTCGCCGTCGACTGCGGACAGTTGCGGCGCATGGCGTTTTCCGCCGCCTCCGCGCTGCTGACGCTGGTGATGAAGCTGCAGCAGGCCGGCGCGAGCGTCGAGTTCCGCAACGTCAATGTGATGGTCGGCGCGTTGCTGCAGCTCCTCGGCGTGACCGCGATCGCGGCCGTCCACTTGCGGCGCGCCTAGCGCGCCGCGTTCGAGGCGCGCTGCGCGCGTCGTTATCTCATGGAACCCTTCCACGGCACCACGATCGTCTCCGCGCGCCGCGGCGCGCGGGTGGCGATGGGCGGCGACGGCCAGGTCACGCTGGGCAACGTCGTCGTCAAGCAGAGCGCGCGCAAGGTGCGGCGGCTGTATCACGACCGCATCCTCGCCGGTTTTGCCGGGGCCACCGCCGACGCCTTCACGCTGTTCGAGCGCTTCGAGGCGAAGCTGGAGAAGCACCAGGGGCACTTGCTGCGCTCGGCGGTCGAACTGGCAAAGGACTGGCGCACGGACCGCATCCTGCGCCGGCTCGAAGCGATGCTCGCGGTGGCCGACCGCGAGACCTCGCTGATCATCACCGGCGCGGGCGACGTGCTCGAACCCGAGTTCGGACTGATCGCGATCGGCTCGGGCGGACCGTACGCGCAGGCCGCGGCGCGCGCGCTGCTCGACAACACCGAACTGGCACCGGCCGACATCGTCAAGAAGGCGCTCGCGATCGCCGGCGACCTGTGCATCTACACGAACCAGTCGCACACGATCGAGTCGATCGACTGAACCCGCTGGCGCGGGTGCCGGCGCGATCGCGCGGCGGTCGTGCCCACCGAAGCCGCACGCTGCCATGATGACCCCGAAGGAAATCGTCTCCGAGCTCGACAAGCACATCGTCGGGCAGGACCGCGCCAAGCGTGCGGTCGCCATCGCGCTGCGCAACCGCTGGCGCCGGCAGAACGTCGCCGAGCCGCTGCGCAGCGAGATCACGCCGAAGAACATCCTGATGATCGGGCCGACCGGGGTGGGCAAGACCGAGATCGCGCGGCGGCTGGCGCGGCTGGCCGACGCGCCGTTCATCAAGGTCGAGGCGACCAAGTTCACCGAGGTCGGCTACGTCGGGCGCGACGTCGATTCGATCGTGCGCGACTTGGTCGACATCGCGATCAAGCAGACGCGCGAGGCGGAGATGAAGAAGGTGCGCGCCAAGGCCGAGGACGCCGCCGAGGACCGCATCCTCGACATCCTGCTGCCGGCGCCGCGCGATTTCGGCTTTTCCGAGCCGCGCTCGACCGAGGCGAGCGACACGCGGCAGAAGTTCCGCAAGAAGCTGCGCGAAGGCGAGCTCGACGAGCGCGAGATCGAGGTCGAGGTCGCGCAGCCGCTGCCGACGATGGAGGTGATGGCGCCGCCCGGCATGGAGGAGCTGACGCAGCAGATCCAGTCGATGTTCGCCAACCTCGGCCAGGGCCGTCGCAAGCCGCGCAAGATGAAGGTGCGCGAGGCGTTCAAGCTGCTGGTCGACGAAGAGGCCGCGCGGCTCGTCAACGAAGAGGAGCTTAAGGCCAAGGCGCTCGCCAACGTCGAGAACAACGGCATCGTGTTCCTCGACGAGATCGACAAGATCGCCAGCCGTTCCGAAGTGCAGGGCGCGGACGTCTCGCGCCAGGGCGTGCAGCGCGACCTGCTGCCGCTGGTCGAAGGCACGACGATCAACACGAAGTACGGAATGGTCCGGACCGACCACATCCTGTTTATCGCCAGCGGGGCGTTTCACTTCGCCAAGCCGAGCGATCTGATTCCCGAATTGCAGGGGCGCTTTCCGATCCGCGTCGAACTCGACTCGCTGACCGCGCGCGACTTCGAACGCATCCTCACCGCGACCGACGCCTGTCTGACCAAGCAGTACCAGGCGCTGCTCGCGACCGAGGACGTCGCGCTCGAGTTCACGCCGGAAGGTGTGGCCAAGCTTGCCGAGATCGCCTTCGCGGTCAACGAAAAAACGGAGAACATCGGCGCGCGCCGCCTGTACACGGTGATGGAGCGGCTGCTGGAGGAAATCTCGTTCGACGCCGGCAGCCGCCGCGGCGACCGCCTCGTCATCGACGCCGCGTACGTCGAAGCGCGGCTCGCCGATCTGGCCCGTAACGAGGATCTCGCGCGCTACGTGCTGTAAGCGCGCCGCCCAGCCCGACCGCTGCGGCCCGGGCAATTGGCGGTAACCCGCAGCCGCCTTGCGCGCGGACGCACTTCTATACTGCCGGCCGTCGAAACAGGCGCCGCGCGTTCGTGCGGCCGCTGCGCGCGATGTTGATGCAGTTGCTGACGTTCGTCCTCGGCTTGGCCGCGTTGATCGCCGGCGCCGAACTGCTCGTGCGCGGCGCCTCCAGGCTCGCGCTCGCCTGGGGCATCTCGCCGCTGGTCGTGGGGCTGACGATCGTGGCCTTCGGCACGAGCTCGCCCGAGATGGCCGTCGCCGTCGGCGCCGCGTTCGCGGGCAACGTCGACATCGCCCTCGGCAATGTCGTCGGCAGCAACGTCTTCAACGTGCTGTTCATCCTCGGCGTCTCGGCCTTGATCGCGCCGCTGGTCGTGCACGCGCAACTGATCCGGCAGGAAGTGCCGATCATGATCGGTGCGACGATCCTGCTGATCGTGCAGATGGTCGACGGCGTCGTCGGCCGTCTCGAGGCCGCGCTGCTCGTCGCGCTGCTCGCCGCGTACACGGCGTTTCTGGTCGTGCAGTCGCGCCGGCAGACGCGTGCGACCGCCGACGAATACGCCGGCGAAGTCGACCGCAAGGCGGGCCGGAACGCCCGCTGGGACAGCCACTGGGCCGTGCAGGCGCTGCTGGTCGTCGGCGGGCTGGCGTTGCTCGTGCTCGGCTCGCGCTGGCTCGTCGGCGCGGCTGTCGCCTTCGCGCAGGCCGTCGGCTTGAGCGAACTCGTGATCGGACTGACGATCGTCGCCGCGGGCACGTCGCTGCCCGAGGTCGCGACGTCGATCGCCGCCGCGCTCAAGGGCGAACGCGACATCGCGGTGGGCAACGTCGTCGGCAGCAACACGTTCAACATCTTGGGCTGCGTCGGACTCGCTGGGCTGGCCGCGCCCGCGGGCCTGCCGGTCGCACCCGCCGTTGTGCACTTCGACGCCTGGGTGATGCTTGCGGTGGCCGCGGCCTGCCTGCCGATCTTCTTCACCGGACGCGAGATCGCGCGCTGGGAGGGCGCGGTCTTCGTCGGCTACTACGCCGCGTACGTGGCGTACCTGATCCTGGCCGCGCAGCGGCACGCGCTGCTGCCGGCATTCAACCGGGCGATGCTGGGTTTCGTGATCCCGCTGACGATCGTCACGCTGATCGTCGTGTTGCTGCGACCGGCCGCGCGCGCGACAAGGTAGCCGATGGCCGCGCTCGCGTTGCTGCTGGTCGGCCTGCCTTTCGCTGGCGGCGCGCTGCTGTTCGCGTTGTCGCGCAAGCTGTCGCGCGCGGCGGCCGCATGGATCGCCGGTGCCGTCGCGCTGGCCGGGTGCGCGCTGGTCGCGGCGACCGCACCGGCCGTGTTCGGCGGCGACGTGCTGCGCTGGAGCGCGAGCTGGGTCGCGCAACTCGGGCTCGGCTTCGGATTCCGCATGGACGGGCTGGCCTGGGTCTTCGCGCTGCTCGTCTGCGGCATTGGCGCGCTGATCGTGCTGTACGCGGCGTACTACCTCGACCGCGGCGACCCGGCGCCGCGGTTCTTCGCGTTCCTGCTGCTGTTCATGGGCGCGATGCTCGGCATCGTGCTCGCCGACAACCTGGTGCTGCTGGTCGTCTTCTGGGAGCTGACCAGCCTGTCGAGCTTTCTGTTGATCGGCTACTGGCAACACCGCGGCGACGCGCGCGAGGGCGCAAAAATGGCGCTCGCCATCACCGGCGCCGGCGGGCTCGCACTGCTGGCCGGCGTGTTGCTGCTGGGGCAGATCGTCGGCAGCACGCAGCTCGACGTCGTGCTCGCCTCCGGCACGCTGATCCGCGCGCATCCGCTGTACGTTCCCGCGCTCGTGCTCGTGCTGGTCGGAGCGTTCACCAAGAGCGCGCAGTTCCCTTTCCACTTCTGGTTGCCGCACGCGATGGCGGCGCCGACCCCGGTGTCCGCGTACCTGCACTCGGCGACGATGGTCAAGGCCGGCGTGTTCCTGCTCGCGCGCATGTACCCCGCGCTCGGTGGCGCCGAGCCGTGGTTCTGGATCGTCACACCGGTGGGGCTCGCCACACTGCTCGCCGGCGCATATCTGGCGATCTTCCAGCATGACCTCAAAGGGCTGCTCGCGTACTCGACGATCAGTCACCTCGGTCTGATCACGCTGCTGTTCGGTCTGGACGAAAAGACGGCGGTCGTCGCCGGCGTGTTCCACATCCTCAATCACGCCACGTTCAAGGCATCGCTGTTCATGGCGGCCGGCATCATCGACCACGAGGCCGGCAGCCGCGACATGCGCGTGCTCAACGGGCTGTGGCGGGCAATGCCGGTGACCGCCGCGTTGGCGATGGTCGCGGCCGGTGCGATGGCGGGCGTGCCCTTGCTCAACGGGTTTCTGTCGAAGGAGATGTTCTTCGCGGAAACGGTGCTGAAGGAGGGCCTTCCGGGGCTCGCGGTGTGGCTGCCGCTGGGTGCGACGGTCGGCGGCATCTTCAGCGTCGCGTACAGCGTGCGCTTCATTCACGACGTGTTCTTCAACGGTGACGCGAGCGGACTGCCGAAGTCGCCGCACGAGCCGCCGCGCTTCATGCGCGTTCCGGTCGAACTGCTGGTCGTGCTGTGCCTGGCGGTCGGCCTGCTGCCGGCGGCGACCGTCGGCCCGCTGCTCGCGGTCGGCGCGCAGGCCGCGCTCGCCGGTGGCCCGTTTGCGCCGCTGCCCGAATACAAGCTGGCGATCTGGCACGGCTTGAACCTGCCGCTCGCGATGAGTGCGGTCGCGCTGACTGGCGGGCTGCTGCTGTACTTCGGCCTGCAGAAGTTCGTCGATCTGCATCGGCTGATCCACTGGCCGCGCGGCGGGCGCGAAGTCTTCGTCTTCCTGATCGAGCGCGTCGTTCGCGCGGCCGACGCGCTGACTGCTGCGCTCGTCAACGGCAGCCTGCAGCGCTACCTGCTGCTGCTGGTGCTGCTGGCGCTGGCGGCCGGCGCGGCACCGCCGCTGGCGGCGTGGGCGCAAGGCGGGCTGCCAACGGGGCTGCCGGCGATCGCAGGGGACACGCCGTTCGCGTTCGTCGCAGTGTGGGCGATCGGCGTTGCAGCCGCGTTCGGCACCGTGTTCGCGCACCGCGCGCGGCTGCTCGCGCTGATCCTGCTCGGCGCGGTCGGGCTGGTCGTCAGCCTCACGTTCGTCTATCTGTCGGCGCCGGATCTGGCGCTGACGCAGTTGCTGGTTGAGGTGGCGACGATCATCCTGATGATGCTCGCGCTGAACTGGCTGCCGGTCGAAGGCGCGCGCGAGCGCGGCCGCGCGCGGCGCGTACGCGACGCGGCAGTGGCGACCGTCGCCGGGCTCGGCGTGGCGGCGATCGTATGGGCCGTGCTCGAGCGCCCGGTCGATTCGATTGCGCCGTACTTCCTGCAGAACGCCGCGTCCGCAGGGGGCGGCAACAACGTCGTCAACGTGATCCTGGTGGACTTCCGCGGCTTCGACACGCTCGGCGAGATCACCGTGCTCGCCATCGCGGGTCTCGTGATCTATGCGCTGCTGCGCGAGTTCGTGCCGAGCGCGGGCGCGCTGTCGCATGCGCCCGCAGGTGGCGGCGAGGCGGACCGGCATCCGCTGATGCTCGCGCTCGCTGCGCGGCTGCTGCTGCCGCTGGCGGTGCTGGTGGCCGTGTATCTGTTCCTGCGCGGCCACAACCTGCCCGGCGGCGGCTTCATCGCCGGGCTCGTGCTCGCGACCGCGCTGATCCTGCAGTTTGTCGCCAACGGGCAGCGCTGGGTCGAGCAACGCATGCGCGTTGAATTCCGTGCGTGGATCGCCGGCGGACTGCTGATCGCCGGTCTGACCGGCGTCGCAAGCGGGTTCTTCGGCAGCCCGTTCCTGACCAGCACCTACGACTATCCGAAACTGCCGTTGATCGGCGCGGTGCCGCTGGCCAGCGCCGCGCTGTTCGACCTCGGCGTGTTTCTGACCGTCGTCGGCGCGGCGATGACGGGACTGGTCGCGATGGCGCGGCTCACGCTGCCGCCGGAAACCACGGCCGCCGACGCGGAGCGGCGTGCATGAGCGCCGCGCGGCCGCTGCGCAGGCGCTCGGCCTTGCATGAAGCGCTCGCGCTTGCAGGCGCTCGACCGCCCGTAAGCGGCGGGTGCGCCGCAGCGCAGGCCCACTGTCCCGCCCAAGCCCCCGCTGCAGCGACGGCCCGCAGTGCAAAGGGGGCCACGTGAGCCTGCTGCTCGCGCTGGGGGTGGGCGTGCTGACGGGCACCGGCCTGTATCTGCTGCTGCGCGCGCGCAGCTTCGATGTGATCCTCGGCCTGACGCTGCTGTCGTACGCGGTCAATCTGTTCATCTTCCTGATGGGCCGCGTCACGGTCGGCGCGCCGCCGATCCTGCGCAAGGACGTTCCGGCCACGCTCGCGCACTACGCCGACCCGCTGCCGCAGGCGCTCGTGCTGACGGCCATCGTCATCAGCTTCGGCATGACCGCGCTGTTGCTGGCGATCGCGCTGCGCGCGCGCGCCGAAACGGGGTCCGATCACGTCGACGGCCCCGCAAGCGAGTCCCGAGAAAATGGTGTCTGACCCCATTTTCTTCGAGCACGCGATCGTTGCGCCGGTCGTGCTGCCGCTGCTCGCCGGCGCGGCGCTGGTGCCGATCGAGAGTCGGTGGCCGCAGTTCGCTTCGGCGCTGTCGCTGGCGGCGGTGCTCGCGCTGCTGGCGTTGAGCGTGGCGCTGGCGGCACACGCCGACCGCGGCGCGGTCGAGGCGTATCTGCTCGGCAACTGGCGCGCGCCGTTCGGCATCGCGCTCGCGCTCGATCGCTTGAGCGCATTGATGCTGGTGCTCACGGCGCTGGTCGCACTCGGCGCCGTGCTGTACGCGCGCGGCGGCGAAGAGTCGCGCGGCGCGCATTTCCACGCGCTGCTGCAGTTCCAGTTGATGGGGCTGAACGGCGCCTTCCTGACCGCAGATCTGTTCAACCTGTTCGTGTTCTTCGAGGTGCTGCTGATCGCCTCGTACGGGTTGCTGCTGCATGGCGGCGGGCGGCAGCGACTGAAGGCCGCGCTCCACTACGTGGCCTTCAACCTCACCGGCTCGGCGCTGTTCCTGATTGCGGTTTCGCTGCTGTACGGCCTCACCGGCACGCTGAACATGGCCGATCTGGCCGAGCGCGTGACGCGCGTGCCCGCGGAAAGCGCGCCGCTGCTGCGGGCGGCCGCGCTGCTGCTACTGGTCGTGTTTTCGGTCAAGGCCGCGCTGCTGCCGCTGTACTTTTGGCTGCCCGACACTTACAGCGCAGCCGCGGCTCCCGTGGCCGCGCTGTTCGCGATCATGACCAAGGTCGGCGTCTACGCGATCGCGCGCGTCTACACGCTGGTGTTCGGCGACGGCGGCGGCACCGCCGCGCACGTCGCTCAACCCTGGCTGCCGTGGCTCGCGCTGGCCACGCTCGCGCTGGCCGCGCAGGGCGTGCTGGCAGCGCGCCGCCTGCGCGTGCTGGTCGCGTATCTGGTGGTGGCCTCGGCCGGCACGCTGCTGCTGGCGCTTGGGCTCGGCACTGCGCAGACGGTCGCCGCGGGGCTGTTCTATCTGATCAACAGCACGCTGGTCGCCGCGGCCCTGTTC
>JBBIQI010000104.1:0-12396 GCA_037442465.1 Burkholderiales bacterium | reverse complement strand
CCGCGACAGAACGCACGCAAACGGGGGCGACCTCGTGAAATATCCGGGCTAGCGCCCACGCGTCTGCTCGTTCCGTGCCGTCCGGCGCCGCCGTCCCGCCTTTAGGGTCATCCTCGGTTGTGCGAGGGGCCGTTGAATGGGGCGATATCCCACCGATAGTCCTACTGACCGGAGAGCGACGATGAGGCGGAAAGCCCTGTTTCGATCGACCTTGCTTGCCGCGGCGAGTGCAGCCGTGATCGGCTGCGGCGGCGATGCGGGGGCGGCAGCGGAACGCTGCGGGTGGCGTTGACCGATGCGCCGGCGTGCGGCTTCGAGCAGGTCAATGTCACGGTCGAGCGGGTGCGCATTCATCGCAGCGACAATGCGGGCGACATGGACAGCGGCTGGCATGAGATTCGCCTGAACCCGGCCCGGCGGATCGACCTGCTCGGCCTGACCAACGGCGTGCTGGAGGAGCTGGGCACGACGCCGCTGCCCGCCGGGCAGTACACGCAACTGCGCCTGGTCTTGCGACCCAACGGCGGCGGCGCGCCGGCCAACTCGGTCGTTCCGGTCGGCGGCGTCGAGCAGCCGCTCGACACACCGAGTGGCGTGCAGAGCGGGATCAAGCTGATCCATCCGTTCACGGTGCAACCGGATCAACTGGTCGATCTCGTTCTCGACTTCGACGCGTGCCGCTCGGTCGTCGTGCGCGGCAACGGCACCTACGGGCTGAAGCCGGTGATCGCGGTGCTGCCGCGCACGGTCGCCGAGATCGTCGGCAACATCGATCCGACGCTGACCGACGTGGTCGTCAGCGCGCAGCGCAACGGCAATGTCGTGCGCGCGACCACGCCCGATGCGACCGGCGCGTTCAGGCTCGCGTTCCTCGATCCGTCGACTTCGGCCGCATACGATGTTGCGATCACCGCGGCCGGTCGGGCGACGGCCGTGGTGGCCGCGGTGCCGGTCGCGCCGCAATCGTCGACGCGCATCAGCACGGCGGCTGCGCCGATCACGCTGCCCGCTTCGGCCACTCGCACCGCCAGCGGCGCTGTCACGCCGGCGACGGCCTTGCCGAGCGTGCGCGCGCTGCAGGCCGTCGGTTCGCTGCCCAAGGTCGAGGTCGCGCACGTCAATGCGGACATGGCCGGCGGCTACACGCTGACGCTGCCGACGGCCGCGCCGCTGTTGGCAACCTACGCGACGCCGCTGCCGCTTGCCTTCGCGCCGCAGGCTGCGAGCGCTGCGAAGTACACGCTGGAAGCTTCGGCGACCGCTTACGTGACCCAGTCGGTGCCGATCGACCTGACTGCGGCCAACGCAACCCAGAACTTCGCGCTGGTGCCCGCGCCGTAGAGCCATCGAACGCGCAACGGCCCGGGCAATCCGGGCCGCTTCGTCCGGGCTGGCCCGGCGATCCAAACCGGATCGCCGTCAGCGCGCTGCCCGTGCCGGTCGACGCAGAGCAAGTCACGCATACGCGGCGACCTCGTGAAATATTCGGGCTAGCCCGCGCCGAGCTTGCGCCGCAGGATCTCGTTGACCTGCTGCGGGTTGGCCTTGCCCTTGGTGGCGCGCATCGCCTGGCCGACCAGCGCGTTGAACGCCTTTTCCTTGCCGGCGCGGAATTCCTCGACCGACTTGGCATTCGCGGCCAGTACCTCGTCGATGATGCGTTCGAGCGCGCCAGCGTCGGAGATCTGGCGCAGACCGCGCGCCTCGATGATGTCGTCGGCGCAGGCGCCCTCGCGTCGCCACAGCGCGGCGAACACGTCCTTCGCGGTCTTGTTGTTGATCGTGCCGTCGAGCACGCGGTTGATCAGGCCGGCCAGTTGCGCGGCCGACACCGGCGCGTCGTCGATCGCGATGCCGGCTTCGTTCAGCGCCGCCGACACCTCGCCCATCACCCAGTTCGACGCCGCCTTCTTGTCGGCTACCGCGTTAGCGACCGCCTCGAAGTACGCGGCGAGCGACCGGCTCGCGGTCAGCGTCTGCGCGTCGTACTCGGGCAGCCCGTAGTCGCGCACGAAACGTTCGCGCATCGCGGCCGGCAGCTCGGGCATGTCGCGCGCGACCGCGTCGACCCATTCGCGCGCGACCGCCAGCGGCAGCAGGTCGGGGTCGGGGAAGTAGCGGTAGTCCATCGCCTCTTCCTTGCTGCGCATGCTGCGGGTTTCGTCGCGGTCGGGGTCGTACAGCCGCGTTTCCTGCACGACCGTGCCGCCGTCCTCGATCAGTTCGATCTGACGCCGGACCTCGTAGTCGATCGCGGCCTGCAGGAACTTGAAGCTGTTCAGGTTCTTGATCTCGCAGCGCGTGCCGAACTTCGCGTCGCCCGCGGGACGCACCGACACGTTGGCGTCGCAGCGGAAGCTGCCTTCCTGCATGTTGCCGTCGCAGATGCCGAGCCACACGACCAGCGTGTGCAGCGCTCGCGCGTAGGCGACCGCTTCGGCGCTGGACCGCAGGTCGGGCTCGGAGACGATCTCAAGCAGCGGCGTGCCGGCGCGGTTCAGGTCGATGCCGCTCATCCCGTGATAGTCCTCGTGCAGGCTCTTGCCCGCGTCTTCTTCGAGGTGCGCGCGCGTCAGCCTGACCGTCTTGGCGTACGGCTCGCCCTGCCGCGGCGTGACGACGAACGACAGCGATCCGCCCTGCACGACCGGGATCTCATACTGGCTGATCTGGTAGCCCTTCGGCAGGTCGGGGTAGAAGTAGTTCTTGCGCGCAAACACGCTGCGCTCGGCGATCTTTGCGCCGACCGCGAGCCCGAAGCGGATCGCGCGCTCGACCGCGCCGCGGTTGAGCACCGGCAGCACTCCGGGCAGCGCGAGATCGATCGCGCAAGCCTGCGTGTTGGGCGCGGCGCCGAACGCGGTCGACGCGCCGGAAAAGATCTTGCTGCGGGTGGACAGCTGCGCGTGGGTCTCCAGTCCGATCACCACTTCCCACTGGGTCATTGCACCGCCTCCGTCGCGGCCTCGGCGAGCAGCCGCCGCGTCTCGCGCTGTTCGTGCGCGGCGGTGTCCCATGCGATGCGCGCGAGCGCCGCGTGCTCGCGCGCCTGCTGCGCGTGACCGAGCGACTCGAGCACCGACGCCAGGTTGCCGTGCACGATCGCGCGAATCTCCGCCGGCGTGGCTTCGTCCAGCCGCGCTTGCGCCGCGCGTGCGGCGGCGAGCGCCGCGTCGGCCTGACCGGTCTGCAGCAGGCACAGCGCGCGGTCGGCCAGCGCGACGGTGACCTCGACCAGCCGGCCGTCGCGTTCGGCCTGATCGATGTGAGCGTCGTACAGCGCGAGCGCTTCCTCGAAGCGCTGCTGCAGCACCAGCATCTCGGCGAGCATGAGCCGGTCGAGCACGCGCCCGGGCGGGTCGCCGAGCCGCGCGTCGAACTCGATGCTCGCCTGCAGCCCGTTGGTCGCGCGGCGCAACGCCGTTTCGTCCAGCGCACCGCGCGCCGCGGCCTGCCGCACGTGCGCGGCCTGCAGGCTGGCGACCCGCTGCAGCAGGCTCGCCAGCGCGATGTCGTCGCCCGTCTGTTCGACCGCCGCCCGCGCCTGCGCGTACAGCCGTTCCGCTTCGTCGTGCAGATTCGCCTCCTGCAGCAGCGAGGCGAGCGCGAGCGCGGCGCGATAGCGCGACTCGGCGGTGGCTTGGCCGTTGCCGAGCACCGCGCGTGCGCAGCGGGCCGCTCCGCGGATGTCGCCCTCGCGTTGCAGGAAAATGGCGAGCGCCGATTCGCACTCGCCGACGAACGCGGCGTGGCCGGTCTCGCGCGCGCGCGCCAGCGCCTCGCGCATCTGCGCGGTCGCTTCGCCGAAGCGCCGCCCGAAGTAGGTCCGGATCGCCTCGACGTAGCCGAAGCGGCGCACGAGCCACTCGGGCAGCGCCTCGTGTGGTTCGCGCTGCGCGGCGGCGAGTGCTTCGCGCGCGGCCTCCCCGCGACCGAGCCGGGCCAGCGCGACCGCTCGGTCCTGCAGCAGCCGCACGCGCGTTGCGGCGTCGCCGGCGGCAGCAAGCTCCCGGTCGATGCGCTCGAGCAGCGGCGTCGACATCGTCGCTCAACAGCCGGCCGGCACGCGCCGATGCCAGTCGGTCGCACGCTGGTACGCATGCGCCACGCCGAGCATCTTCGCTTCCTCGAAGTGGTTGGCCATCAACTGCAACCCGACCGGGCGGCCGCGGTCGCCGAACCCGCAGGGGATGCTCATGCTCGGAATGCCGGCCAGCGACCCGGGCACCGTGTACAGATCGGCCAGATACATCGCGACCGGATCGGCCGCTTTCTCGCCGAAGCCGAAGGCCACGCTGGTCGTCACGGGACCCGCGATCACGTCGCACTGCGCGAACGCACGCTGGAAGTCCTCGGCGATCAGCCGCCGCACCTGCATCGCCTTGATGAAATAGGCGTCGTAGTAGCCGTGGCTGAGCACGTAGGTGCCGATCAGGATGCGGCGCTTGGGCTCTGCGCCGAAGCCCTCGGCGCGTGACTTCTTCATCATGTCGACGAGGTCCGTGTACTCGGCCGCACGGTGGCCGTAGCGCACGCCGTCGAAGCGCGCGAGGTTGCTGCTCGCTTCTGCCGGCGCGATCACGTAGTACACGGGGATTCCCAGTTCGGCGTTCGGCAGCGAGATTTCGACGAGCTGCGCGCCCAGCTTCTCGTACTCGGCGAGCGCCGCGCGCACGGCGGACTCGACGTCGGCGGCAAGCCCGGCGCCAAAGAATTCCCGCGGCACGCCGATGCGCAATCCGCGCACGCCGTCGTTCAGATGGCGGGTGTAGTCCTCGCGCGCGCGGTCGATGCTGGTGGAGTCTTTCGGGTCGAACCCCAGCATGGCGTTGAACACCAGCGCGCAGTCCTCCGCCGTGTATGTCATCAGCCCGGCCGTGTCCAGGCTCGAGGCGAACGCGATCATTCCCCAGCGCGACGGCCGCCCGTAGGTCGGCTTGGTGCCGGTCACGCCAGTGAACGCTGCCGGCTCGCGGATCGAGCCGCCGGTGTCGGTGGCGGTGGCCACCGGGGCGATGCGCGCGGCGACCGCCGCACTGGATCCGCCGGACGATCCGCCCGGAACAGCGCTCTTGTCCCAGGGATTCAGGACGTTGCCGTACGCGCTGTTCTCGTTGGACGAGCCCATCGCGAACTCGTCGCAGTTCAGCTTGCCGAGGCAGACCATGCCCGCGCGTTTCAGATTCTCGACGACGGTCGCGTCGAACGGGCTCATGTAGCCGGCCAGGATCTTTGACGCCGCCGTGCTCGCCCACTCGCGGGTCACGAAAATGTCCTTGTGCGCAACCGGCACGCCGAGCAGCGCGCCGGTTTCGCCCTTGGCGCGCCGCGCGTCGGCGGCGCGTGCCTGCGCGAGCGTCACCTCCGGCCGGACGTCGAGAAAAGCGTTGAGCGCGCGGTGCGACTCGATCCGCTCCAGGAACATCCGCGCCAGCTCGACCGCAGAAACCTTCTTCGCGTCGAGCAGCCGCGACAGCTCGGCTACCGAGGCATGGGCGAGTTCGCTCATGTCCGGTCCTTGCCGGATCCTGAGTTCCGAGTCCCGAATCCTCGCCTCATTCGATCACCTTCGGTACGAGGAACAGCCCGTCGTGCTGGGCCGGCGCGTTCTTCATGCATTCGTCGCGGTCGACCGTCTCGGTGACGACGTCCTCGCGCAGGCGCTGGTGGCCGCCGAGCGGGTGCGCCATCGGCTCCACGCCGGCGGTGTCGACGCGCCGCATGCGCTCGATCATCGTGAAGATGTCGTTCAGTTGCGCCAGTGTCGCGTGCGCCTGCGCTTCGTCGATCTCGATGCGAGCCAGGTGGGCGATGCGATGGACGTCGGCGAGAGTCAGAGACATGCGGAGCAGGGACAGAATCGGCGATCGAGGGTTCGGGGCGTCCGCGCGGATGAATCCGCAACCGCTTGCTCAATCCAGGAAAAACAAGGATTTGCGGCGAAGCCCGCGCTTGCTTGGCGTATTATCGCTCACCGTTTCGGAGGGCCCGCGCCGGCGGACAATGCCTCGGTTCGATCCTGAACCCTCAATCCCGACCCCTGGAAGCACATGTTCGGTTTTCTCCGCAGTTACTTCTCGAGCGATCTCGCGATCGATCTTGGCACCGCCAACACGCTGATCTACGTGCGTGGCAAGGGCATCGTGCTGGATGAGCCGTCGGTGGTGGCGATCAGCCACGAGGGCGGCCCCAACGCCAAACGCGCGATCCGTGCCGTCGGCCGCGAGGCCAAGCAGATGCTCGGCAAGGTGCCCGGCAACATCGAGGCGATCCGCCCGATGAAAGACGGCGTGATCGCCGACTTCACCGTCACCGAGCAGATGCTCAAGCAGTTCATCAAGATGGTGCATCCGTCGACGCTGCTGGCACCCAGCCCGCGCATCATCATCTGCGTGCCGTGCGGCTCGACCCAGGTCGAGCGCCGCGCGATCAAGGAGTCGGCCGAGGCCGCGGGCGCCTCGCAGGTGTTCCTGATCGAGGAACCGATGGCGGCGGCGATCGGCGCGGGGCTGCCGGTGTCCGAAGCCTCCGGCTCGATGGTGGTCGACATCGGCGGTGGCACGACCGAAGTCGGCATCATCTCGCTGGGCGGCATGGTGTATTCGGGGTCGGTACGCGTCGGCGGCGATAAGTTCGACGAAGCGATCATCAACTACATCCGCCGCAACTACGGCATGCTGATCGGGGAGCCGACCGCCGAGGCGATCAAGAAAGAGATCGGCTCCGCCTTCCCGGGCTCCGAAGTCCGCGAGATGGAGGTCAAGGGCCGCAACCTGTCCGAGGGCATTCCGCGTTCGTTCACGATCTCGAGCAACGAGATCCTGGAGGCGCTCACCGACCCGTTGAACCAGATCGTCAGCGCGGTGAAGATCGCGCTGGAGCAGACGCCGCCGGAGCTGGGCGCGGACATCGCCGAGCGCGGCATGATGCTCACCGGCGGCGGCGCGCTGCTGCGCGACGTCGACCGCCTGCTGATGGAGGAAACCGGCCTACCGGTGATCGTCGCCGAGGATCCGCTGACCTGCGTCGTGCGCGGCTGCGGCATCGCACTGGAGCGCATGGACAAGCTCGGGTCGATTTTCGCGCATGGTTGAGGCGCCGGCGTCGGCGAGCGGGCGTCCGCCGTCGCGCCGCCGGTCATGCGCAGGCGTGGTCCGGCAGCGTGGCCGCAGGCTCGGCTCATCCCGCGATCGGTCAGACGCGATGGCCGACGCCTGACGGCGAACGGTTATCGACGACTACGCAACCTCGTGACACCGCCACCTCGCGAATTCGCTTCGGGCTGGCTGTCGCCGGTTCCGTCATCCCGAGCGCAGCGAGGGATCTCAACACTGCGAGCAGCGCAGATTCCTCGCCCTTGGCTCGGAATGACGAGGGCCGAGGCACGCGGACGCCAAGCGGTTGGCGCGTGTCCCGAGGATAAGTAAGGGTCAATAACGGCCGACGCAGATGGAATACGGCCCGCCACCACTGTTCAACCAGGGCGTTTCGGCCCGCGCACGGCTCGCGTTCTTTTCTTTCCTTGCCGTGGCGCTGCTGGTCGTCGACTCGCGCGTCAAGGCGCTCGAGACGATCCGGCTGGGCGTGGGTGTCGTGCTGTATCCGATCCAGCAGGCGCTGCTCGTGCCGCGTGACCTGGCCGCGCGTGTCAGCGACTACTTCACTACGGTGGCCAGCCTCACGCGCGAAAACGAGGCGCTCAAGCGTGCGGCGCTCGAAAACGCGTTGCTGCTGCGGCAGGCGCAGGACCTGGCCGCCGAAAACGCCCGGCTGCGCCAGCTCGCCGGGTTGCGCGAGCGGCTCGGCGCCGCCGCGCTGACCGCGCAGGTGCTGTACGAAGCGCGCGACCGCTTCACCAGCAAGATCGTGCTGGACCGCGGTGCGCAGGACGGCGTGCTAGTCGGCGGCCCGGTGCTCGACGGCATCGGCGTGGTCGGTCAGGTCACGCGGGTGTTCCCGCTGACCGCCGAGGTCACGCTACTGACCGACAAGGACCAGGTGCTGCCGGTGCAGATCGTGCGCAACGGCCTGCGCGGCGTGGCCTATGGCGGCGCCGGGGCCGGCTTGCTGGAGCTGCGTTTCATGCCGGTCAACGCCGACATCGTGCAGGGCGACGAAGTCGTCACCTCCGGGCTGGACGGCGTCTATCCGCCGGGGCTGCCCGTGGCGACCGTCGCCCGCGTCGAGCGCAACGTCAAGGACCAGTTCGCGCGCGTGCTGCTCGCGCCGAGCGCGGGCGTGCACAGCCACACGCAGTTGCTGGTGCTGATCGTGGACTCCGCGCGGATGCCGCCGAAGCCCGCGCCCGAGGTCAAGCGCCCGCCGGCGCGCGGAGCGAAGAAATGAGCCGGTTGGCAGGTTGGCTCGACAAGCTCGCGCAGTCGTTCGCGCTGCGGCCGGCGCGCACGGCCGACCCGGTCGAGCTGACCGGCGGCGGACGCGGCGCCTACCGCCCCAAGATGCTGCTGCGGCCGGTTAATCCGGTGTTCATCTGGGTCTCGCTGGTCGCAGCCTTTCTGCTGAACCTGCTGCCGTGGGGGCGGCTGGTCCTCGTTCCGGACTTCCTGGCGCTCGCGCTCGTGTTCTGGAACGTGCACCAGCCGCGCCGCGTCGGCATCGGGGCGGCCTTCGTCTTCGGCCTGCTGATGGACGTGCACAGCGGCGCGCTGTTCGGCGAGCACGCGCTCGCCTACACGCTGCTGTCCTACGGGGCGATCTCGCTGCACCGGCGCATCCTTTGGTTCCCGCTCGGCGCGCAGGCGCTGTACGTGGGCCCCCTGCTGCTGCTGGCGCAG
This sequence comes from Burkholderiales bacterium, assembly GCA_037442465.1. Classification (GTDB taxonomy): domain Bacteria; phylum Pseudomonadota; class Gammaproteobacteria; order Burkholderiales; family Burkholderiaceae_F; genus DSNY01. The sequence goes on along the minus strand of JBBIQI010000104.1, from coordinate 3,601 downwards.
GTGGCCTCGGCGGCGGTCAGGCTGTGGGTCGGCGGCGGTTTCCCCGGCTGGAGCCACCTGCTCGAAAGCGCGATCGGGGCGGCGCTGTGGCCGGCGGCGAGCTACATCCTGCTCGCCCCGCAGCGACGCCCGCTCGAGCGGGACGAGACCCGGCCTATTTGAAGGGAAGGATCGAGGATCGAGCATTTAGGATTTGGCAAACGGCAGAAAGTGATGTTGCGGCACGTCGCCGAAGATCGGCTCAATCCTGAAACCTGAATCGCGAACCCTCGATCCCCGATCCCCGCCCAGGCATGAAGCATCTGCGCAACCCCGAACGCGAGATCCTGCACTTCCGTGCGCGGATCGTGGCGGCGTCGCTGCTCGTGCTGGCCGGGCTGCTGCTGCTGGCGGGCCGCTTCGTGTGGCTGCAGCTGTGGAAGCACGAGGACTTGTACGCGCGCGCCGAGAGCAACCGCATCGCGGTCGTTCCGGTCACCGCCAATCGCGGGCTGATCAAGGATCGCAACGGCGTGATCATCGCCCGCAACTACGCCGGCTACACGCTGGAGATCGTCACGCGCTACGCGCAGGAGCGCCCCGGCGGGGCCAATGCGGTGATCGACGAGCTGGCCAAGGTGATCGACATCCAGCCGCGCGACCGGCGCCGCTTCAAGAAGCTGCAGGAGGAGTTGAAGGGCGCGGACTCGATCCCCATTCGCACGCGGCTCACCGACGAGGAGGTCGCCAAGTTCGCCGCGCACCACTACCGCTTCCCGGGCGTTGAGTTGCGCGCGCGGCTGTTCCGCCACTACCCGCTCGGCGAGGTCGCCTCGCACCTGGTCGGCTACATCGGCCGGGTTTCGCCCGCCGACAAGGAAAAGATCGCGACCTGGCCCGACGCCGCCGACTACGTCGGCACCGACTACATCGGCAAGGTCGGCATCGAGCAGAGCTACGAACGCGAGTTGCACGGCACGACCGGTTACGAGGAGGTCGAGATCACCGCCGGCGGACGCGCCGTGCGCACGCTGTCGCGCACGCCGTCGATCCCCGGCAACGACCTGATCCTGTCGGTCGACATCAAGCTGCAGGAGGTCGTCGAGCGCGCGTTCGGCGACCGCCGCGGCGCGCTGATCGCGATCGAACCGGCCACCGGCGACGTGCTCGCCTTCGTTTCCAAGCCCACTTTCGACCCGAACCTGTTCGTCGAGGGCATCGACCCGCTGAACTGGGACGCGCTGAACGAGGACCCGGACAAGCCGCTGCTGAATCGCGCGCTGCGTGGCACGTATCCGATCGGCTCCACTTACAAGCCCTTTCTCGCACTGGCCGCACTGGAACTCGGCAAGCGCCGGCCCGAGCAGGTGATCTACGACCCGGGCTACTTCATGTTCGGCGGCCGGCGCTTTCGCGACAGCAACAAGGTGCCGCTCGGGCCGGTCGACCTGCACCGCTCGATCGTCAAGTCGAGCGACATCTACTACTACATGCTCGCCAACGACCTGGGCGTGGACGCGATCCATGACTTCATGAAGCCGTTCGGCTTCGGCCAGATCACCGGCATCGACGTCGAGGGCGAGCAGACCGGCGTCCTGCCGTCGACGCAGTGGAAGGAGCGGCGCTTCAGGCAGAAGTGGTACGCCGGCGAAACGATTTCGATCGGCATCGGCCAAGGCTACAACGCGTTCACGCTGTTGCAGCTCGCGCATGCGACCGCCAATCTGGCCAACCGCGGCGTCGTGATGAAGCCGCACCTGGTCAAGCAGATCGTCGATGCGCGCACCGGCGAGAAGCGGCTGACGGTGCCCAAGGAGAGCTACCGCATCCCATTGAAGCCGCAGAATCTGCGCACGGTGATCGACGCGATGGTCGACGTCAACGTCAACGGCACCGGGCGCGCGGCCTTCCAGGGCGCGCCGTACAAGGTCGCCGGCAAGACCGGCACCGCGCAGGTGATCGGTATCAAGCAAAACGAAAAGTACGACGCCAATCGCATCGACGAGCGGCATCGCGACCACTCGCTGTTCATCGCGTTCGCGCCGGCCGACGAGCCGAAGATCGCGCTGGCGGTGATCGTCGAAAACGGCGGCTTCGGCGCGCTCGCCGCGGCGCCGATCGCGCGCCAGGCGTTCGACTACTACCTGCTCGGCAAGGTGCCCAACGCACCCGCGCTGCCGAAAGAGGCGCCGGCGTTGTACGCGCAACGCCACGGCGACGCTCGAGGCGACTGACGTGGAGCGCAGACGCATGCGTGCTCCTGACACCCTGGCGCGGCGCGCGTGTGTGCGCCGCGGGCCTGCCGCGTCGCAGGCAAGCTCGGCGCCGAGCGCGCAGGGCGATGGCGCGGCACGAGGCGACCGGCATCGCACCGAGCGAGCGCCAGGACAGCGAGTGCGCATCGCTCCGCGGGCCAAGGACCTCGGGCGGCGCGCCGGTGGAGGCAGGCCATGACTGACGTCGCGCTCGGTCGCCGCGTGGGCGAGTGGGCGCTGGCGCGCCTGGCGGTGTTCGACCCCGCGCTGCTCGCGATCGTCGCCAGCCTGGCGCTGATCGGGCTGGTCACGCTCTATTCGGCAGGTGCGGACTTTCCGTGGCGCTTCGCCGACCAGTTGCGCAACTTGGCGATCGCGGGCGTCGTGATGTTCGTCGCGGCGAGCATTCCGCCGTCCACGCTGATGAAGCTCGCGGTGCCCGTGTACGCGGCCGGTGTGGCACTGCTCGTCGGCGTGGAGTTCGCCGGCGTCACGGTCAAGGGCGCGACGCGCTGGCTCGACATCGGCGTGGCGCGCATCCAGCCGTCGGAGATCATGAAGCTCGCGGTGCCGATGATGCTCGCGTGGTTCTTTCACAAGCGCGAGGGCGCGGCGCGCGCGCTCGACTTCGCGGTTGCCGCAGTCATCGTCGCGGTACCGGTGGCGCTGATCGTCAAGCAGCCGGACCTGGGCACTGCGCTGCTGGTGCTCGCCGCCGGCGCGTTCGTGATCTTCTTCGCCGGCTTGCCCTGGAAGTGGCTGGCTGCGCTCGTCGTCGCCGGCCTGGCGGCCCTGCCGGCGGCCTGGACGCTGATGCACGACTATCAGCGCGAACGCATCTTGACGCTGATCGACCCGACGCAGGACCCGCTCGGCAAGGGCTTCCACACGCTGCAGGCGATGATCGCGATCGGCAGCGGCGGGCCGCTCGGCAAGGGCTGGATGCAGGGCACGCAGACGCACCTGGAGTTCATCCCCGAGCGCACCAGCGACTTCATCTTCGCGGTGTATTCGGAGGAGTTCGGTCTGGTCGGCAACCTCGTGCTGCTCGTGCTGTTCTTCGCGCTGGTGATGCGCGCGTTTTCGATCGCCGGCAATGCGGCCACGCCGTTTGGGCGCCTGCTGGCGGCGACCATCGCGATGATGGTGTTCACCTATGCGTTCGTGAACATGGGCATGGTCAGCGGCCTGCTGCCCGTCGTCGGCGTGCCGCTGCCCTTCATCAGCTACGGCGGAACTGCGCTGGTAACGCTGGGCCTGGCCTGCGGAATGCTGATGAGCATCCAGCGCCATCGCAAGCTGGTGCAGTCGTGAACGTCCCGTGCCGATCGCAAAGCCCCGTGCGCCGCGCCAGCGCGCTGGCCGCC
>JBBIQI010000103.1:0-12509 GCA_037442465.1 Burkholderiales bacterium | reverse complement strand
CCCAAATCCGGCAGTTGGCCACTTGTCGTCCGTTCACTGCGCCGCCCCGGGTCACGGCGAGCCGAAGTTCCTCGTCACTCCGAGCCGAAATTCCTCGTCATTCCGATCCGAAGCCCCGCGTCATTCCGAGCCGCAGGCGAGGAATCTCACCCGCTCGCTGCGCCGAGATCCCTCGGCTTCGCTCGGGATGACAGCCTCGGCGCCGCGCACCGTACCGTCGGCGCTGCGGGCCGTCGCGTCGGCGCACGCGTCGTCGCCGGCGCGGCATTGCGGGCTTGCGCCTTGCGCCAGCGCGAGACAACCCGGCGAATCGCGGCTTCACCCGCCGGGTGAGCGCAGTCCAAGCCGCACACGCCGGTCGCACAACGCACTTGCGCGAACCTGCATGGGCGAACTGCCGGATTCAGGGTGAATCTCTCTGCGGCGCGCTCCGCCGGCGTCGTTGCGCGTGCTCGCGCCTCGCCTGTCCGCTGGAGATATACGTCCTGGCGCTGCAGCGGCGTATACGCGGCCAGCGGCCCGCTCGCGGCGACGTCCGCACGCCCTCTCAGGGCTCGCCGTCCCAGTAGTCGAGGTCGCTGTCCGGGCGGTGCAAGCGACCGCCGGCGAGCAACGGCCCCTTTTCAAGCGCGAACGCGAGGTACTTGCCGGAGTCGGGGTACTCGCAGATCTCGGGCGTCTCCTGCGTGCTGATCGACAGATAGGCGAGCGGCGCGTCCGACGTATTGACGATCTGGTGCGGATACGCCGGCCCCGGCGGAATCGCGATGACGTCGCCGGCGCGGATCGGAACCATTTCGCCCGCCACGCGCAGCGAGCCTGCGCCCGCGAGGATCACGAACATCTCCTCCTGCGCGTAGTGGAAGTGGTAAGGACAGGCCACCTTGCCCGGCGGCAGGATGTCGTACGAGGCGCCGAGTTTGCGCGCCGCCGCCCCGGCCACGCGGGGGCCGATCACGGCGCCAAAACGCACGCCTTCGTACGGCGCCGTTGCGCGCTGCGAGGTCTTCAGCTCGACCTCGCCGACGTTGCGGATGAGCTTGGCGCGCAGTTCTTCGACCTTGTCCATCGGTTCACCTCGTCTCGAAGCGATACACCGCCAGCGTGGCGCGCAGGCTCGGCAGCAGCGTGACCGGACGGCCGTTGGCCAGCACCGCGCGCGCCGTGATGCGCAAGCCGAGCTTGGCGGCGAGGATCTCGAAGTCCTTCAGCGTGCACAGGTGGATGTTCGGCGTGTCGTACCACTGGTAGGGAATCTGCGGCGTCACCGGCATGCGGCCGGCCAGCAGCGAAACGACGTGTCGCCAGTGGCCGAAGTTCGGAAAGCTCACGATGCCCTCGCGGCCGACACGCGCCATCTCGCGCAGGATGTCCTCGACGTGCCGCATCGCCTGCAACGTCTGCGACAGCACGACCGTGTCGAACTGGCCGTCGCCGAACATGCGCAGTCCCGATTCGAGGTCGGCCTGGATCACGTTGACGCGGTTGCGCACGGCGGCCAGCACGTTGTCGTCGGCGATGTCCACACCGTAGCCGCGGCAGCCCTTGACGTCGCGCAGGTGGGCGAGCAGCGCGCCGTCGCCGCAGCCGAGATCGAGCACGTGCGCACGCGGCGCGATCCAGTCGGCGATCAGTTCGAGGTCGCTGCGCAGCGTCACGGCGCGCCCTCCTGCGGCGCCGCCGGCCCGCCGCCGAGCTCGCCGTGGATGCGATCGAAATACGCGCGCACGACGTTGTGGTAGCGCGGATCGTCGAGCAGGAACGCATCGTGGCCGTGCGGCGCGTCGATCTCGGCGTAGACGATGTCGCGGTCATTGGCCACCAGCGCCTCGACGATCTCGCGCGAGCGCGCCGGCGAAAAGCGCCAGTCGGTCGTGAACGACGCCAGGAAGAAGCGCGCGCGCGCGGGCGCAAGCGCCCGCGCGAGATCGCCGCCGGTGGCGCGCGCCGGGTCGAAATAGTCGAGCGCGCGCGTGATCAGCAGGTAGGTGTTGGCGTCGAAGTACTCGGAGAACTTGTCGCCCTGGTAGCGCAGGTAGCTCTCGACCTCGAACTCGATGTCGTAGTGAAACTGGTAGTCGTCCGCGCGCATCGCGCGGCCGAACTTTTCCGCCATGTCCTCGCCCGACAGATACGTGATGTGGCCAATCATGCGCGCCACCCGCAGCCCCCGCTTGGGCACGACGCCGTGCGCGTAGTAGTCGCCGCCGTGGAAGTCCGGGTCGGAGCGGATCGCGGTGCGTGCGACCTCGTTGAACGCGATGTTCTGCGCGGTGAGCTTGGGCGTGGTGGCGATCGCCACGCAGTGCGCGATGCGCTGCGGATACCGGATCGTCCACGACAGCGCCTGCATGCCGCCAAGCGAGCCGCCCATCACCGCGGCCCAGCGCTCGATGCCGAGGCGGTCGGCCACGCGCGCCTGCGCGTCGACCCAGTCCTCGACGGTGACGACCGGGAAGCTCGCACCGTACGGGCGGCCGGTGGCCGGGTTGATCGACATCGGGCCGGTGGAGCCGAAACACGAACCGAGGTTGTTGACGCCGACGACGAAGAAGCGGGTGGTATCGACAGGCTTGCCGGGACCGACCATGTTGTCCCACCAGCCGACGTTGCGCGGCGCATCGGCGTAGATGCCGGCAACGTGATGCGAGGCGTTCAGCGCGTGGCAGACGAGTACCGCATTGCTGCGGTCGGCATTGAGCTCGCCGTAGGTCTCGACCATCAGCGTGTACTCGCCGATCGACGCGCCGCTGGCGAGCGCGAGCGGCTCGGCGAAGTGCATCGGCTGCGGTGCGACGACCCCGACGGATCCGGGCTTGACGACCATGTGCGTGACCCAAGAAAAAACCCGATCGCGGCCGCGTCGGGTTTGCGAGGCTGCGACGTGAAGTCGCAGGACCGTTTAGCGGAATTTGTGGCGCAGGCCACGCGCCCGCAAGCTGGTCGGCAAATCGGCGCGGCGAAACAGGCCGCGAAGGGTAGGCGTCGCGCGCGGCGGTGTCAAACGGAGCGGCCGGCCGACCGGCGGCCGGCAAGCGAGGCGCGGATCTTCATCGGGTCGTGTTCGCGCAGCACGCGGGCGGCGAGCTTGGCCGCGGTCCGGCTCGACAACTCCAGCAGATGTTCCTTCATCGGCAGGATCTGCGACGGATGCATCGAGAACTGCCGCAGCCCCATGCCGAGCAGCAGCTCGGTCATCGACAGCTCGCCGGCCAGCTCGCCGCACACCGACACCGGCGTGCGCGCGCGCTGGCCGGTCCGGATCGTCTGCGCGATCAGCTTCAGCACCGCGGGATGGAGCTGGTCGTACAGGTGCGCGACACTGGCGTCGGCGCGGTCGATCGCCAGCGTGTACTGGATCAGATCGTTGGTGCCGACCGCGAGGAACTTCAGCCGTTTGACGAAGGCGGGCAGCGACAGCGCCGCGGCCGGCACCTCGATCATGCCGCCGACCGGCACGCGCGCGTCGAACTTGCGGTGCGCGTCCTTCAGTTGCTCCTTGGCGCGCGCGATGAACGCCAGCGCCTGCTCGATCTCGTGCACATGCGCGAGCATCGGCACGAGGACGCGCACGGTGCCGACGGTCGAGGCGCGCAGGATCGCGCGCAGTTGCGTCAGGAACAGCTCCGGATAGGCCAGGCAGTAGCGGATCGCGCGCAATCCGAGCGCAGGGTTCGATTCCTCCGTCGGCGCGCCCTGCGCCATGCCGAGCGAGCGGCGCGCGGTCGGATTCAGCACCTTGTCGGCGCCGATGTCGAGCGTGCGGATCACCACCGGCCTGCCCTTCATCGCACGCGCGACCTTCGCGTAGGCCTCGAACTGCTCGTCCTCGCCGGGCAGCTCGTCGCGGTTCATGAACAGGAACTCGGTGCGGAACAGGCCGATGCCGTCCGCGCCCGCCTCGAGCGCGTCGCGCACGTCCTCGGGCGCCTCGATGTTCGCGAGCAGATCGACCGCCACACCGTCCTTCGTGCGTGCCATGCGGCCTTTCAGCCGCCGCAGCGCGAGGCGCGCTTCGCTCTGCTCCCTGAGTTTGGCGCGGTACGCGGCGAGTTCGGCGGCGTCCGGCGCGACGATCAGCTTGCCGGCTTCCGCGTCGAGGATCACGAGGTCGCCTTCGGCGACCTGCGTGCGCGCGCCGGCCGCACCCAGCAGCGCCGGCAGCCCGAGGCTGCGCGCCAGCACGGCGGTGTGCGACGTCGGCCCGCCCAGCTCGGTAACGAAGCCGGCGAGTCCGATGTCGGTGCGGTCCTTCAGGTGCAGCATGTCCGCGGGCGCCAGATCGTGCGCGATCAGCACGATCCGCTCGCCGTCCTCGCGTTTCCTCGGCAGCGCGGCGGTGGCCGGGCGTCCGGTGCCGAGCGCCTTGAGCACCCGCTCGACGACCTGCCGCACGTCCTGCGCGCGTTCGCGGAAGTACGCGTCGTCGATCGACTCGAACTGGCGGCAGACCTGTTCGAGCTGGATCGCGAGCGCCCATTCGGCGTTGATCAGCCGCTGCCGGACGAGGTCGCGCGGCACATCGCACAACAGCGAGTCGTCGAGGATCATCCGGTGCAGGTCGAGGAAGGCGCGCACCTCCGCCGGCGCGTCGGGCGAGACGTTCGCGCGCAGCTCGTCCAGCTCGGCGCGCACGATCGAAAACGCGTTGTTCAGGCGCGCCACTTCGTGCAGCACGTCCTTGCGCTCGATCGAGTGCTGGCGGAAGTCCAGTTCGCTCGGTGCGAGCAGATGGGCGCGGCCGATCGCGATGCCGGTCGCCGCGCCGCTCGCCACCCCGATGCCCAGCAGCTCCTTGCCCATCCCTCGTCCTCGCCGCGCCCGCGCGCGACGCCCTTGCTTGTTGTTGTGCCGCGGCCGGCGCGCCTCTGTGCGCTACTCGTTTTCGCCGAAACCGGATTCGATGAGCGCGCCGAGCGCTTCGACCGCCTCGGCTTCGTCCGGACCGTCGGCATCGACGGTGACGATCGAACCCTGCCCGGCAGCGAGCATCAGCACGCCCATGATCGACTTCGCGTTGACGCGCCGGCCGTTCTTCGCGATCCAGACTTCGCTTTGGAACTTCGCGGCAGTTTGCGTCACCTGCGCGGACGGCCGCGCGTGCAGGCCGAGTTTATTGTTGATGATGAAGTCGCGCGAGATCATTGCCCTGCGTCTCGATCCGTCCGCCCGGTCCCTGGTTCTGCACCGCGGTGTTCGCCACCTGCATCACGCCCTGCGTGCCGCCGGCGAGCGCCTTGTCGACCGTGTCGGCGAGTTTGCCGTCGCGGTAGCACAGCACGCGCAGCAGCATCGGCAGGTTGACGCCGGCGACCACCGCGACGCGCCCGGCTTCGGCGAGCTGCGAAGCGACGTTGCCGGGCGTGGCGCCGAACGCATCCGTCAGCACGATCACGCCGCTGCCGTCGTCGATCTCGCGCGCCATCGCGCGCGCCGCGGCGGTCGCCGCCGCGACGTCGCCGCCCGGCTCGACGTCGAGCACGCGCACGCGGTCCTCGGCACGCTCCGGCGCGCAACTGTAGACGTGCGACGCGGCGGCGGCGAGCGCGCTCGCCAGCGGCCGGTGCGCGATCAGGAGCACGCCGATCACTTGGCCACCGCCCTTTCCAGCGCGTCGACGAACGCCGCGGCGACGTCGAACCCGGTCTGCTGCGCGATTTCGACGAAGCAGGTCGGACTCGTGACGTTGATCTCCGTCAGGTAGTCGCCGATCACGTCCAGCCCCACCAGCAGCAACCCGCGCGCCGCCAGCACCGGGCCGAGCGCGGCGGCGATCTCGCGGTCCGATTCCGTCAGCGGCTGCGCGCGGCCGATGCCGCCCGCGGCGAGGTTGCCGCGCGATTCGCCCGGGCGCGGTACGCGCGCCAGCGCGAACGGCACCGGCTCGCCGCCGATCAGCAGCACGCGTTTGTCGCCGTCGCGGATCTCGGGGATGAAGCGTTGCGCCATCACCGTGCGGCTGCCGTTGCGCGTGATGGTCTCCAGGATCACGTTGGTGTTCGGGTCGTCCGGGCGCAGCCGGAACACGCTGGTGCCGCCCATGCCGTCGAGCGGCTTGACGACGATGTCGCCGTGATCGCGCTGGAACTGGCGGATCGCGTCGGCCGAGCGGCTGACCAGCGTCGGTGCCGCGTAGTCGGCGAACTCGGTGATCGCGAACTTCTCGTTGTGATCGCGCAGCGCGCGGGGGTCGTTGAAAACGCGCGCGCCCTGGCGCTGCGCCGCTTCGAGCAGGAAGGTCGAATACAGGTACTCGGTGTCGAACGGCGGGTCCTTGCGCATCAGCACGGCGTCGAAGGACGCCAGCTCGCGTTCGCCTGCCTCGCGCTCGGCGTACCACGGCGCGTGCGGGTCGGCCGCGGCGGGGGCCAGCTCGAGCAGATGCGCGCGCGCCTGCACGCGGCCGCCGCGCTCGTCGCTCCACCAGCCCATCTCCGGCTGCGTCGTGGCCCAGACGTCGTGGCCGCGCCGCGCCAGCTCGCGCATCATCGCCACGCTCGAGTCCTTGTACGCCTTCAGGTGGTCGAGCGGATCGACGACGAACAGGATCGACAGTCCTTGCGACATGCGATCGCCCGCCTAGCCCGACGCCGGGGCCGCAGCCGGGGCGTTTCCGGCCGCCGGCAGCAGATGCGCGGTGCGTTCCAGCTCGAGCGCGGAGGCCAGCAGCGCAAGTCTGGCCACGACGCCGTAGCTGTAGAAGCGGTTCTCGCTCGACGCGCCCGGCTGAGCGCGGCAGTTCGGCAGGTTGCAACTGCGCGCGAAGGCGAGCGGGACGAAGTGCATTCCCGGCGCGTTCAGGTTTTCGTCGCGCCCGCGCTCGGTGTGCACGCGGTAGAAACCGCCGACCACGTAGCGGTCGATCATGTACACGACCGGCTCGGCGACCGCGCCGGCGATGTCCTCATACGTCGGCACGCCCTCCTGGATGATGACGTCGGTGACTTCCAGACCTTCCTTGACGACCGCCATCTTGTTGCGCTGCTTGCGGTTGAGCTCGCGCACGTCGGCGGCGTCCTTCACCGTCATGATGCCCATGCCGTAGGTGCCGGCGTCGGCCTTGACGATCACGAACGGCTGATCGCCAATACCGTACTCCTTGTATTTCTCGCGGATGCGCGCCAGCAGCATGTCGACGTTGCTCGCGAGGCACTCTTCGCCGACGCGCTTCTGGAAGTCGACCTGGCCGCAGCGGGCGAAATACGGATTGATCATCCAAGGATCGATCTTTAACAGATCGGCGAACTCGCCGGCGACCTCGTCGTACGCAGCGAAGTGATGCGACTTGCGCCGCACGGCCCAGCCCGCGTGCAGCGGCGGCACCAGCACCTGATCCTCGAGGTCGCGCAGGATCGGCGGAATGCCCGCCGACAGGTCGTTGTTCAGCAGCACCACACAGGGATCAAAGCCGGCGACGCCGACGCGGTTGCCGTTGCGCACCAGCGGCTCGATGGTCAGCGCGTCCCCGCCCGGCAGCGAAATCGTCGTCGGCCCCTTGACCTCCTCGGACAGCGTGCCGATGCGCACCTCGAGCCCGGTCGTGCGCAGGATGCGCGCCAGTTGCGCGACGTTGGTCAGATAAAACACGTTGCGCGTGTGCCGCTCGGGCACCAGCAGCAGGTTGCGCGCGTCCGGACACAGGTGCTCGATGGCCGCCTGCGCTGCCTGCACCGCGCTCGGCAGCATCTCGTCGGAAAGGTTGTTGAAGCCGCCCGGAAACAGGTTCATGTCGACCGGCGCCAGCTTGTAGCCCGCGTTGCGCAGGTCGACCGACCCGTAGAACGGCGGCGTGTGCTCCTGCCACTGCAGCCTGAACCAGCGTTCGATCGCCGGCATCGAGTCGAGGATGCGGCGCTCGAGTTCGAGCAGCGGGCCGCTGGAGGCGGTCAGAAGCGACGGGACCGGCGGATGGGGGATGGCAGAAGTCGGCACGGGTGTCCATTCGCGCGACACGGCTGCAGCCGGAAGACCCGGGAACGCAGCGCGCGCCCGCATCGCTCGGGAGGGGAAGGCGATTCTAGCCAATCATCTCTATCTGGACCCGACCGGCAGAAAAAGAAGGGCACCCGCCGGGTGCCCTTGAATCGCCTTGGTGCATCCGCCTCGCGAACCGGCGCGGATCGGCGAGCTAGGGAGACACACAAGAAGACTTCCGCAAGAAGCGTGCCGTTCGCAGACGAAATTCGAGCGAGGAAGCCAAGCGGGCCGCACGGCGGCCCGCGAGCACCCGCCGTTGATCCGACCGCGCAGCGGATCGGGTCGAACGGCGGGCGAGTTCTGGCGCAGGCGAACCCGCGTCCAAATTGTCAGAACTTGTACGCGGACTCGCCGTGGTACGTCGTGTCGAGCCCTTCGCGCTCCTCTTCCTCGGCCACCCGTACCCCGACGATCGCCTTGACGATCAGCAGCGCAACGTAGGACACGATCGCCGACAGCACGATCGCGGTCAGCACGCCCTGGAACTGGACCCAGACCTGCGCGGCGATGCCGGGGAAGTCGGCCGGATCGCCGCACTTGTTGGTGACGTAGTTGCAGATGCCCAGGCCGCCGAGCGCGGGCGAAGCGAACACGCCGGTGAGCAGCGCGCCGACGATGCCGCCGACGCCGTGCACACCGAAAACGTCGAGCGCGTCGTCCGCGCCGAGCATCTTCTTCAGCCCGGTCACGCCCCAGAAGCAGACGACACCGGCGATCAGTCCGATCACCAGCGCGCCGCCGACGCCGACGAACCCGCACGCCGGCGTGATCGCCACCAGCCCCGCGACCGCGCCCGAGGCCGCGCCCAGCATCGAGGGCTTGCCCTTGATCATCCACTCGGCGAAAGTCCAGGACAGCACCGCGCCGGCGGTCGCCAGCAGCGTGTTGACGAACGCGAGCGCGGCCACGCCGTTGGCTTCGAGGTTGGAGCCGGCGTTGAAGCCGAACCAGCCCACCCACAGCAGCGCGGCGCCGACCATCGTCAGGGTCAGGTTGTGCGGCGCCAGCGATTCCTTGCCGTAGCCAATGCGCTTGCCGAGGAAGTACGCGGTGACCAAGCCCGCGACGCCGGCGTTGATGTGAACGACCGTGCCGCCGGCAAAGTCGAGCGCGCCCTTGGCCCACAACCAGCCGGCGGCATCGGTCACGGCCTGCAACGTCGCCTCATCCTTGATCGCGTCCGGCCCGTCCCAGAACCACACCATGTGCGCCATCGGCAGGTAGCTGAAGGTGAACCACAGGGTCATGAACAGCAGCACCGCGGAAAACTTCATCCGCTCCGCGTAGCTGCCGACGATCAGCGCGCAGGTGATCGCCGCGAAGGTGCACTGGAAGGCGACGAACAGCAGCTCCGGGATGTAGGTGTCCTTGCTGAAGGTCCCGCCCGCCGATTCGGGCGTCACGCCCGACAGGAACAGCTTCGACAGCCCGCCGATGAACGGCGAGCCGCCGGTGAACGCAAGCGAGTAGCCGTAGATCACCCACAGCACCGAAATCAGCGCAAAGGTCACGAACACCTGCATCAGCACGGACAGCATGTTCTTGGACCGGACCAATCCGCCGTAGAACAGCGCGAGCCCCGGGATCGTCATCAGGATCACGAGCACGGTCGCGACGTACATGAAAGCGGTGTCGCCCTTGTTGATGTTGGGCGGCTTGGGTGCCTCGACGGCCTTCTGCTCCGGTTTCGCTTCGGCCTTCGCGGGCTCGGCGGCAGCGGCCGGCGCCACGGCGGGCGCGACTTCGGCCTTGGTCTCGTCCTTCTTCGCTTCGGCGCCGGGCGCGGCCTGCGCGACGGCCACCGTCGGCGCCGATCCCAGCGCCAACGCGCCGGCGGCGACTAGCATCACGAGCAGTTTCTTCATGGGATTTCTCTGCGAGTGTTAAAGGGCATCCTTGCCGGTTTCGCCGGTGCGGATGCGGATGACCTGCTCGAGGTCGTAGACGAAGATCTTGCCGTCGCCGATCTTGCCGGTGCGCGCGGCGTTCTCGATCGCTTCGATCGCGCGCTCGGCGATGTCTTCGGCGACCGCGGCCTCGACCTTCACTTTCGGCAGGAAGTCGACCACGTACTCGGCGCCGCGGTACAGCTCCGTGTGGCCCTTCTGCCGGCCGAAGCCCTTGACCTCGGTGACGGTGATGCCCTGCACGCCGACGGCGGACAGCGCCTCGCGCACCTCGTCAAGCTTGAACGGCTTGATGATGGCGGTGATCAGTTTCATGGCTTCCTCTGCTTGGGTGGCGGCGCGCGGCCGGCGACCGCGGCGCCGCGTTGCGGGCTGCTAGAACGACTTCGACACGCTCAGCACGACGGACGTCTTGCCGCCGCCCTCGGTGAAACCGGACTCGGCCGTCGTAAACAGGTTCTTCTCCGACGTGCCGACCACGGCCGCGCCGAGCGCCCAGCCGCCGACGTCCTTGGCGATGCCGAGTTTGTAGTCGCTGACGCTGTCTTCGAGCAAGCCGGCCTTCTTGCCGTCGTTGATCTTCTGGTAGCCGTAGTGCGCGGTCGCGGTCCAGCCGCCCCCGAGGTCGAGCGTGCCAGCCAGATCCAGATACCACGACCCCTTCGTATCCACGCCGGGCACCCCTTCGCCGATCGAGAAGAACTTGGTCGTCGCGTAGTACCACTTGGCCGACAGCGGCCCGTACGAAGCGCCGACGTACAGCTCGCCGTTCTTGATCTTCACCGAGCCGAGGGCGCCGCTGTTCGGATAGAAGTAGTACAGGTAGCCGACGTCGTAGCCGATGCCGGCCGCGCTTCCCTTGTAGCCGCCATAGAAGTCCATTTCCAGGCTGGCGCCGTTGTAAAGCCCCTGTTCGACGTTCGAGTTCCAGTTGCCGAGGTAGAAACCGGACTTGTGCGCGAAGTCGAATCCCCCCTGGAAGGTCGGGCGGTAGCCGGTCTGCGTGTAGCCGCGGAAGCGGTAGTCGCTGGCGAGCGACGCGTTGCCCGTGAACGTGAATTCGGGTTCGGCCTTGCTCTGCGCGAAGGCCCCCGCGGAAGACAGCAACAACAACGCCGCAGCGCCCGACACATGGATCAGCTTGCTCATCGTTTTCCTTTCCTCGAAGGGTTGATGCGGAAGTTCCCGAGGAGCTGGCAGCAACATGCATGCCACGGCCTGCGCGCACTGCAGCCGTGCATTCGACCGGTCCGGGGCCGCACGGCGGCGGGCCGATGCACCCGAAGCGAGCGCCGGCGCACCGTCGCGGTGCTGCGCAGGCGTATAGACTCGGCGAAGGGACCCGCAGGATCAGCGCACGATGGACAAGATCCCGTTTCTGGACGAATTGCACGAGCGCCTGTTGGCGCTGCTCGCCGACACACCTGCCGAGGATCTGCGCAAGAACCTCAAGGCGTTGCTCGGCCAGCAGTTCGCCCGGCTCGAACTGGTCACGCGCGAGGAATTCGACACGCAGTCGCAGGTGCTCGCGCGAACGCGCGCCAAACTCGAAGCGCTGGAGGCCCGTGTGGCCGAGCTCGAGGCGCGTCGCCCGTCCTGACCGTCGGTGCAAGACCCGCCGCCGGCTCTCGGCGCATCGCCCCTCGTCCATGCGCGCGCCACCGTCAGCCCGAGCGAAGCGAGCGACCCGGGCCATGCGCTGACCGGCGATCGCACGGCCTTGCACCGCGATGGACCTGCGGCGTTCACGCCGGCGTCGGCAAGGGCGCTCGCTCGTGATGATGCTGCACGCCCGTTCGAGATCGATGGCACTGGGGTTCGACGTGAGTCCGAAGAGCGCGTCGACGCCGCGCACCGGTCGGCTGCCAGCAGTCTGGAGGATTCGTCGGGCCGAGCAGTTGAAGTAACGCTGCAACGCCCTCATTTGCGGCGTACGATGTACGAGGTCGGTCCGCGGGAGGGCCGCCATGATGGAGACACCTAAGCCGGCGATTCGACCGGCCGCAGTCGCCGGGATGTTCTACCCGGCGCACGCGCAAGCCTTGCGCAGTGCCGTGCAGTCGCTGCTGGCCAAAGCGCGTGCCCCGCGCCTGCCGCGCACACCGAAGGCGCTGATCGCGCCGCACGCCGGTTACGTCTACTCGGGTCCGATCGCCGCTTCTGCCTACGCAACGCTCGCTGACGCGCGCCAACGTATCCGCCGCGTGGTACTGCTCGGCCCTGTGCATCGCGTGCCGATCCGCGGGCTGGCGCTGCCCGGCGCGGATCGGTTCGCCACGCCGCTGGGCGAGGTTGGCGTCGACGCTGCGGCGATCGCCGCGTTGCGCGAGCTGCCGCAAGTGGTCGAAAGCCCGGCGGCGCACGCGCTGGAGCATTCGCTCGAGGTGCACCTGCCCTTCCTGCAGACGGTGCTTGCGGACTTTCGCCTGGTTCCGCTCGCGGTCGGCGACGCCGCGCCGGCCGAGGTGGCGCAGGCGCTCGAGCGGGTGTGGGGCGGCGCCGAGACGCTGATCGTGGCGAGCTCCGATCTGTCGCACTACCTGCCGTACGAGGCGGCGCGCGCCGCCGACGCGGGCGCGCTCGCGGCGATGCTCGCGCTCGAGCCGCGGCTCGATCACCGGCAGG
>JBBIQI010000102.1:0-12521 GCA_037442465.1 Burkholderiales bacterium | reverse complement strand
CCATGCGCCCGCCGCGCCGCGAGCGGCAGCCAACGCCGCGCGCGCAAGCGGCGCGTGCGCGCCCTGCGGCAGCACGACGGTCAGCCCGTGCAGTTGCGCGTCGGCCATCCCGTGCCGCCGCGCGAACGCGAGCGCTTCTTCGGCGAACGCCGGCCAGAAGCCGCGGTCGGCCGCAACTCGCACCGTCTGTGGTTTCACGCGCGCATTCTATGGAGCATGCCGTTCGGCGCCGCGACACTTCCGTTTCCGGCGCAAAGTGCTACCATTTGCCGTCATAGGCCTGCCGTGTGCTGCTTTCAGGTCACCTCTGCGGGCCCCTCCCCTTCCTTGCATTCCTTACGTTCGCTTCGCATCCGCCCGGCCAACGCGCGACGCGCCGGCCCGGCCTAGATTGAAGGACCAACATGAGCGACATCAAGTACACCAGCGACGCCAGCTTCGAGTCCGATGTGCTGAAATCCGACCGGCCGGTACTCGTCGACTACTGGGCCGAGTGGTGCGGACCCTGCCGCATGATCGCGCCGATCCTCGACGAGGTGTCCCGCGACTATCAGGGACGCCTGACCGTCGCCAAACTGAACGTCGACGAGAACCAGGTCACGCCGGCCAAGTACGGCATCCGCGGCATCCCGACGCTGATGTTGTTCAAGAATGGCGCGGTGGTCGGCACCAAGGTCGGCGCCTTGTCCAAGTCGCAACTGACGGCGTTCATCGACAGCAACATCTGACGGCGCAGGCCGGCCCCGGTGCCGGCTGCTCCGTGTCTTCCCCGCGGGCGCTCCGCACTTTCCAACAGCGCCCCGTCAACCTCCCGCCAACACCATGCAACTGTCCGAACTCAAAGCGCTGCACGTCTCGCAACTGCTCGAAATGGCGCAGGGGCTCGAGATCGAGAACGCGAACCGACTGCGCAAGCAGGAGCTGATGTTCGCGATCCTGAAGAAGCGCGCCAAGGGGGGCGAGCAGATCTTCGGCGACGGCACGCTCGAGGTGCTGCCCGACGGCTTCGGCTTCCTGCGCTCTCCGGAGACCTCGTATCTGGCGTCGACCGACGACATCTACATCTCGCCTTCGCAGATCCGCCGCTTCAACCTGCACACCGGCGACACCATCGAGGGCGAAGTGCGCACGCCGAAGGACGGCGAACGCTACTTCGCGCTGGTCAAGGTCGACCGGGTCAACGGCGTTGCCCCCGAGCAGTTGAAGCACCGCATTCTGTTCGAAAACCTGACGCCGCTGTTTCCGAACGAGCCGCTGAAGCTCGAGCGCGACATCAGGGCCGAGGAGAACATCACCGGGCGCCTCATCGACATCATCGCGCCGATCGGCAAGGGCCAGCGCGGTCTGCTGGTCGCCAGCCCCAAGAGCGGCAAGACGGTGCTGATGCAGCACATCGCGCACGCGATCGCGGCCAACCATCCGGACATCGTGCTGATCGTGCTGCTGATCGACGAGCGCCCCGAGGAAGTGACCGAGATGCAGCGCACGGTCAGGGGCGAAGTGGTCGCCTCGACCTTCGACGAGCCGGCCGTGCGTCACGTGCAGGTGGCCGAGATGGTGATCGAGAAGGCGAAGCGCCTGGCCGAAAGCAAGAAGGACGTGGTGATCCTGCTCGACTCGATCACGCGACTGGCACGCGCGTACAACACGGTGGTGCCGGCCTCCGGCAAGGTGCTGACCGGCGGCGTGGACGCCAACGCGCTGCAGCGGCCCAAGCGTTTCTTCGGCGCGGCACGCAACATCGAAGAAGGCGGATCGCTGACGATCATCGCCACCGCGTTGATCGACACCGGCTCGCGCATGGACGACGTGATCTACGAGGAGTTCAAGGGCACCGGCAACATGGAAATCCATCTGGAGCGCCGGCTCGCCGAAAAACGTGTCTACCCGGCGATCAACGTCAACCGTTCGGGCACGCGCAAGGAGGAACTGCTGCTCAAGCCCGACATCCTGCAGAAGGTCTGGATCCTGCGCAAACTGCTGTACGGCATGGACGAAATCGAGGCGATGGAATTCCTGCTCGACAAGATGCGGCAGACCAAGAGCAACGCCGAATTCTTCGAGATGATGCGGCGCGGTGGATGAGCTGCGGCTGCAGCGCTTGCGTCCGCGCGCCCTGAATCGGGGATTCGGCGTTCGACCGGTACCGTCCGGGCCTGTCCGGCTGTGGACATACATCGGGGCGGCAGCGTCGCGGACGGCCAGTCACACCCCGGATCCGGCATCCTGCCTTCGCCCGTTTGCCCCGCCCTGCCGAATCCGCGATAATTCGCGCCCTTTCCGCCCAGGTACGTGGCCCGGCGACAGCGTCGAACGGGCTGGCGGCCGACGAATCGAGGAACCCGATGAAGCCAGGCATCCATCCCGAATACCGGGAAGTCGTCTTCCAGGACATGCAAAACGACTTCAAGTTCGTCACGCGCTCGACGGTGCAGACGAAGGAGACGATCGAGTTCAACGGCAAGACCTATCCGCTGTTCAAGCTCGATACGTCGTCGGAGTCGCACCCGTTTTACACCGGCGCGCAGACGCGCATCGTCGAGACCGGTCGCGTCGAGAAGTTCCGGCAAAAGTTCGCGGCGAAGACCGAGCAGGTCAACGCCGCCGCCGCGCAGGCCAGCGCCGCCAAGTCGCGCCGCAAGTAGCCTGTACGGGTTCGAAGAAGGCAGCCGCGGCTGCCTTTTTTGTTTTCGGCGTACGCTCCGCCCCGATCGACGCACCCTGCAGATCCGTACAGAACGCATGGACCGTTAGGAACCGACCTGCCGCGATCGGCGCGCCGCTCGGCGAGCCGGTCAGCGGCGCATCGCTCGCGAAGCCTCCGCACGCTGCGTTCGCCGCGCGCTTCAGTGTCAACCGCAGCGGTCCCAGGACCTTCACTCGATGAGCATCGACGCCCGACCTTCGCCAGCGCGTGTTTCGGCCGCCGCCGCGGCGGCCTTTCCGCGCTGGGCGCTGTTCGGGCTTCTGAGCGTGTACATCGCGGCTGGATTGATCGGCCGCGATCCCTGGTACGCGGACGATCTGGCCGGCTTCGGCGTGATGTGGACGATGGCGCATGGCACCGCAGCCGACTGGCTGCTGCCGAACACGGTCGGCCTGCCGTTCGCCGAAGAGGGGCCGCTCGCGTTCTGGCTGGGCGCGCTGGCGATCCGTGCCTTCGGCGGTCTGCTGGGCGATGCGCTGGCGGCGCGGCTGGCGTGCGTGGCCTGGTTCGCGCTCGCCACCGCCGCACTGTGGTACGCGACGTACCGGCTGGCGCGGCGCGACGAAGCGCAGCCGGTGGCGTTCGTATTCGGCGGCGAAGCGTCCGCGCGCGATTACGCGCGCATGCTCGGTGACGTCGCCGTGCTGTTGTTCATCGGCACGCTCGGCGTCGTGCAGCGGATGCACGAGACTACCGTGGAAGCGGCCGCGGTCGCGCTGATTGCCGCCGCGCTGTACGGGCTGGCGCGCGCGCCCGATCGTCCGGTCGTCGGCGCGCTGGTCGCCGGCGCGGCCAGCGGCGCGCTGGCGCTCGCTCGTGGCCCGCTGCCGGCGGTGCTGCTGCTCGCAGCGCTCGCCGCTGCGTTGTGGATCGTCCAGCGCGACCCCGTCCGACGCACCGCACTTGCGGTGCTCGCGGCGAGTGCGACGGCCGTCTTCAGTCTGTGGCCGCTCGCGTCGCTGGCTCTGCCCGCCGATTCGCGTAGCGCGTACTTCGCTGCGTGGGGCGCCTGGGCGTGGCGCTCGGTTGGACTTCCGGGCGTGGGCGAGCTCTGGTGGTCGGTGCGCAATCTCGCGTGGGCGATGTGGCCGTTGTGGCCGCTGGCAGCATGGACACTGTATGCGTGGCGGCACGCCCTGCGCAGCCCGCACATCGTCGTGCCGACGTTCGCGGCCGCGGCGACGCTGCTCACGCTGCTGCTCGGCGAGCAAGCAAGCCGGACGTACCTGTCGCCGATCGCCGCACCGCTCGTCGTGCTCGCCGCGTTCGGCGCGACCACGCTGCGGCGCGCCGCGGAAAACGTGATCGACTGGTTCTCGATCGTGATTTTCTCGTTCTTCGCGTTCGCGGTATGGGCCTACTACGTCGCGATGCTGACTGGAACGCCGCCGAAGATGGCCGCCTCGATCGAGCGCCTGGTACCGGGTTACGTCGCACCGGCGCCGCTCGTGCCGGTCACGCTGGCTGCGGCCGCGTGCATCGGGTGGATCGTCTTCGTCGGCTGGCGCGTGTTGCGCCACCCGCCGATGCTTTGGCGCGGCGCGGCGCTGGCCGGCGGCGGCCTGACGATGTTGTGGGTCGTGCTGATCGTGCTGTTCCAGCCGGCGGTCGACTACAGCCGCTCGTTCGCGCCGTTGGCCAAGCAGCTCGCGCTGCGCGTCGCGCAGGTGGCCGATGCGCACGCCTGCGTCGAGGCGCATCGGCTCAGCGCGGCGCATCGGGCAGCCTTCGCATTCCATGGCGGCCTTCGCTTCGCGGGCGAAGCACACGGCGCGGATTGCCCGCTGGCGCTGCAGCGCGATTCGTTGCGTTCCGAGCTGGACAACGATCCGCCCAGCGGCGACTGGCAGTTCGTCTGGGAGGGCCGTTGGCCAGCGCGTCCCGACGAGGTACTGCGGCTGTACCGCCGCGCGCCGCGCTAAGGCGTGCCGACCGCGAACGGCGGCGCCATCCTTCCGATGTTGGCGAGCGAGCTCGATCCTTCGCACGCGGCGCGCGCCAGCGGCCGCGAGCTGCTGCAGCTCGCCTGGCCGATCTTCGTCGCGCAGATCGCGGTGATGGGCCTGGCGGTGATCGATACGGTGATGGCCGGCCGCTTGTCGGCGACGGATCTGGCCGCCGTCGCACTCGGCGGCAGCATCTACGCAAGCGTGTTCGTCGGTTTCATGGGCGTGCTGCAGGCGCTGACGCCGATCGCCGGCCACCACTACGGTGCCGGCCGTTACGCCGACATCGGCGTCGATCTGGGTCAGGCGCTCTGGCTGGCGCTGTTCCTGTCACTGCTGGGCGTGCCGCTGCTGGTCTTTAACGCGCCATGGCTGGCGCTGAGCGGCACCGAACCGGCAGTCGCGCGCATTGCCGCACTGTACCTGTGGGCGGTCGCGGTCGGACTGCCGGCGTCGCTCGCAGCGCGCGCTTTCATCGCGCTGAACGCGGCGGTTTCGCGACCCAAGGTGACGATGGCGATCAATCTCGCCGCGCTGGCGGCCAAGGTGCCGTTGAATTTCGCGTTCATGTATGGCACCGGCCCTCTGCCCGCGCACGGCGGCGCCGGCTGCGGCGCGGCCACCGCCGTGCTGCTGTGGGGCGTGCTGGTCGCGAACTGGCTCGTCTACCGGCTCGACCCCTTCTACGCGCGCTTTCGCCCGCGGGTGCGCCGTTGGTGCGGCCCGCGCTGGGCGCGCCAGCGCGAACTGCTCAAACTCGGTCTGCCCAGCGGAGGAACGATCCTCATCGAAGTGACCTCCTTCACGTTCATCGCGCTTCTGATCGCGCGCTTGGGCGCGGTGACCGTCGCCGGGCACCAGATCGTCGCCAACCTGGTCGCGCTGCTGTTCATGATGCCGCTCGCCTACGGCATTGCCGCGAGCGTACAGGTGGCGCAGGCGCTCGGCGCAGGCTCGCCCGCAGCCGCCCACCGTGCGGCGCGGCGCGGCTGGCACGTGGCGATGGCGACGGCATTGATCGTGTGCGGGGCGGTGTATCTGCTGCGCGAGCCGATCGTCACGGCGTTCACGCGCGACGCACAGGTCGCGGCGGTCGCGCTGAGCCTGCTCGCCGCCGGCGTGGTGTTCCACTTCTTCGACGCCATGCAGGGCGTGGCGGGTTTCATCCTGCGCGGCTACAAGGTCGCGCTCGCGCCGATGCTGATCCACAGCGTCGCGCTGTGGGGTTTGGGCCTCGCAGGAGGCTACTGGCTCGCCTACCACCCGCCCGCGGGCTGGGCCTATGGCGGCGCGTTCAGCTTCTGGGCGGCGGCTGCGGCCGGACTCGTGCTCGCAGGTCTCGCGATGACCTGGCTCGCGGCGTACGTCGCGCGCCGCCGCGAGCGCGAACACGCGGCCGCGCGGCCATCACCTTGACCGCCCGGGTAACGAAGAAGGAAGAAGGCGCGGTCACCGAGGCGGGTTGTCCGCCTTCGACGCTTGAACCGCGGCCCGCAGACGTGTCTTTGCAAGCTCACCCGGAAGCGCCCCGCTTGCCACGGCAGCAGCGACGCATTCCGGCGACAGCGGCAACAAGAAAGGCCGGGCGCTCGCCCGGCCTTTTCCCGCGGTCGGTCGCGCCGATCAGGCCGCCGACTGCAGCGCGCGGATGCGGTCCTCGATCGGCGGATGGCTGGAGAACAGCGCCAGCAGTCCGCTCGGGCGCGCATTGATGCCCATCGCCTTGATCTGCTGCGGCAGCTCGCCCGGCTCCAGACCGCCGAGCCGCGCGAGCGCGTTGATCATCGGTCGCGGGCCGCCCATCAGGCGGGCGGCGCCGGCGTCGGCACGATACTCGCGCTGCCGCGAGAACCAGGCCACGATGATCGCCGCGAGGAAGCCCAGCACGATGTCCAGCACGATCGTCGTCACGTAGTAGCCGATGCCCGGCGCGTCGTCCTGGTTGCGCAGGACGATCCGGTCGACGACATAGCCGATCACGCGCGAGGCGAATACGACGAACGTGTTCATCACGCCCTGCAGCAGCGTCATCGTCACCATGTCGCCGTTGGCGATGTGCGCGACCTCGTGGCCGAGCACGGCCTCAACCTCTTCGCGGCTCATCGACTGCAGCAGGCCGGTGGAGACGGCCACCAGCGCGGAGTTCTTGAATGCGCCGGTGGCGAAGGCGTTCGGCTCGCCCTCGTAGATCGCCACCTCGGGCATGCCGATGCCGGCGCGCTCCGCGTGCCTGCGCACGGTGTCGACGAGCCACGCCTCCATCGCGTTGGCCGGCTGCTCGATCGTGTGCGCACCGGTGGTCCACTTGGCCATCGGTTTGCTGATCAGCAGCGAAATGATCGAACCGGTGAAGCCCACCACGGCCGCAAACGCGAGCAGCATTCCCAGGTTCAGCCCTTGCGCCGTCAGGTAGCGGTTCACCCCGAGCAGGCTGGTGATCACCCCGAGGACGACGATGATCGCAAGGTTCGTCATCACGAACAGAGCGATGCGTTTCATGGATTCTCCAAACAGGTTTGAACGGAAAACGGCGCGAAGTCTACTGAACGCGCCCCGATAACACTACCCATCGACCGATCTTGTCTACATTGCGCGACCTGAAGCATGTGACCGGGAAAGCAACGCCTTGGACCCCGGGACCGCAATCGCGTTCAACGTGTGGGCGGCCGCGCCCGAATCAAGAGGTCGCGCGCCGGCATGGCGGCCCAGACGACGGCGCTCAGTAGAATCTGCGGGTTTTCACTGAGACCGTCCCACCACAACATGCCGTCCCGGATCGAACGCGCCAACGAGCGCCCGCTGTCGCCCGTCCCCCGCCTGATCTTCGCCAGCCGCTGGCTGCAGCTTCCGCTGTACGTCGGGCTGATCCTCGCGCAGTGCGTGTACGTGTACCACTTCTGGGTGGAACTGGTGCACCTGATCGGGGCCGCGATGGGCGACGCGCGATCGGTGGCCGACATCTTTCGCGCGATCGGCTACGCCACGCCGAGCGACGGTTCACCCAAGCTCAACGAGACGGTGATCATGCTGGTGGTGCTCGGGCTGATCGACGTCGTGATGATCTCGAACCTGCTGATCATGGTGATCGTGGGCGGCTACGAGACATTCGTGTCGCGCATGAATCTCGAAGGCCACCCGGATCAGCCCGAATGGTTGTCGCACGTCAATGCCAGCGTCTTGAAGGTCAAGCTGGCAACGGCGATCATCGGCATCAGTTCGATCCACCTGCTGAAAACGTTCATCAACGCGGCGAACTACGACAACAAGACGCTGATCGCGCAGACCGGCATTCACATCACGTTCCTGCTGTCGGCGATGGCGATCGCGGCGACCGACCGCATCCTGTTCGGCTCGCCGCGGCCGGCGGTCGAAACCGAACACTGATCGAAGCGACGAGTCCGAGGCCAACATGGCAACCATCGAGCAGTCCGACCTGATCGACAGCATCGCCGGCGCGCTGCAGTTCATCAGCTACTACCACCCCGCCGACTACATCAGCCATCTGGCGCGGGCCTACGAAGCCGAGCAAAGCCCGGCCGCCAAGGACGCGATCGCGCAGATCCTGACCAACTCGAGGATGTGTGCCGAAGGCAGGCGGCCGATCTGCCAGGACACCGGCATCGTCAACGTGTTTCTGAAGGTCGGCATGGACGTGCGCTGGGAGGGCTTCAACGGTTCGCTTCAGGACGCGGTGAACGAGGGCGTGCGGCGCGGTTACTTGAACCCCGACAACAAGCTGCGCGCCTCGGTCGTCGATCCGCCCGAGTTTGGCCGCAGGAACACGCGCGACAACACGCCGGCGGTGGTGCACTACGAACTCGTGCCCGGCAACACGGTCGAGGTGACCGTCGCCGCCAAGGGCGGCGGCTCCGAGAACAAGAGCAAGTTCGTGATGCTCAACCCGTCGGACTCGATCGTCGACTGGGTGCTGAAGACGGTGCCGACGATGGGCGCCGGCTGGTGCCCGCCCGGCATGCTCGGCATCGGCATCGGCGGCACGGCCGAAAAGGCGATGCTGCTCGCCAAGGAAGCGCTGATGGAGCCGATCGACATGTCCGAGCTGCTGGCGCGCGGCCCGCGCGACGACCTCGAGCGGCTGCGCGTCGAACTCTACGAAAAGGTCAATGCGCTCGGCATCGGCGCGCAGGGGCTGGGCGGGCTGACCACCGTGCTCGACGTGAAGATCCGGATGTATCCGACCCACGCCGCCAGCAAGCCGGTGGCGATGATCCCGAACTGCGCCGCCACGCGACACGCGCATTTCGTGCTCGACGGCTCCGGACCCGTGTATCTGGAACCGCCGTCGCTCGACCTGTGGCCCGACGTGCATTGGCAGCCCGACTACAACAAGAGCAAACGCGTGAACCTCGACACGTTGACGAAGGCCGAGGTGGCGTCGTGGCAGCCGGGCGACACGCTGCTGCTGTCCGGCAAGATGTTGACCGGCCGCGACGCCGCGCACAAGCGAATCCAGGACATGCTGGCGAAGGGCGAGCGGCTGCCGGTGGACTTCACCAACCGCGTGATCTATTACGTCGGCCCGGTCGATCCCGTGCGCGACGAAGTGGTCGGCCCGGCGGGACCGACCACGGCCACGCGCATGGACAAGTTCACCGAGATGATGCTGGCGCAGACCGGACTGATCGCGATGATCGGCAAGGCCGAGCGCGGCCCGGCGGCGATCGACGCGATCCGCAGGCACGGCAGCGCCTACCTGATGGCGGTGGGCGGCGCCGCGTATCTGGTCGCCAAGGCGATCAAGGCGGCGCGCGTGGTCGCGTTTGCCGACCTCGGCATGGAGGCGATCTACGAGTTCGAGGTCAAGGACATGCCGGTGACGGTCGCGGTCGACGCGCGCGGCACCTCGGTGCACCAGACCGGGCCGCGCGAGTGGCAGGCGAAGATCGGCAAGATTCCGGTCGCCGCCGGGTAGCCGGCGGCAAGTTCTCGGCCGGCCAAGACGCCGGCGTAAGGAGGCGACGATGCGTTCGGTCCTGCGCGCGATCCAGGCCTGCTTATTTGTCGCGCTGTGCGCCTGCTCCGGCGCAGAACCGTCGGCCCCGCCGCCGGCGTTCGGCGGCGTCGCTGCGCTGAACGCCAATTTGTCGGCGAGCGAGCCGATCGCCAACTACAGCGCCGAATACCGAGCCATCGCCGCGCTCGGCGTGCGCGGCGCGCAGACCGCCGCCCCCTGGCGCAGCCTGAACCCGAGCGCAAACACCTACGATCTGACGCTGCTCACGAATCCTTACTTCGGCCCCGCGGCGCTGGCCGGCTACGGCTTTACGCGCATCTTTCTCAACGTCCCGGTGGTCGCGTTGACCGAACGCGCGCTGCCCGCCGATCTGGCCACGCTCGCGTTCAACGACCCGGCCGTCAAGGCCCGCCTGCGCGCGCTGCTCGACCAGGTGCTGCCGCAACTGCCCGCGCAGGTGCAGTACCTGGCGCTCGGCAACGAAGTCGATGCGTACTTCGCCACGCGGCCCGCCGAGTGGGCGGCGTTCGTCGAGCTGGTCACAGATGCCCGCGCGCACGTCAAGAGCCTGCGCCCGGCGCTCGCAGTGGGTGTGACGACGACGTTCGCCGCCGCCACCGGGGCGCAGGCCGCGGCCATCGCGCAGATGAACGCGGCGATGGATTTCATTGCGCTGACCTACTACCCGATCGATTCGCGCACCTTCGCGCCGCGCGCACCGGCCACCGTCGCGGCCGACGTGAGCGCGATGCTCGCGCTCGACGCGAACAAGCCGATCGTGCTGCAGGAATGGGGCTATCCGTCCAGCGCCGCGCTCGGCAGCGGCGAGCCGCAACAGGCCGAGTTCATCGCCCGCAGTTTCGCCGCCTGGCGCGCCGCCGGCGCCAACCGGATCCCGTTCATCGGCTTCTTCAAGTACCGCGACTGGAACGCCGCGCATTGCGCCGCGGTCTCCGGTCAGAGCGCCGGTGGAAGCTTCTTCGAGTTCCTCTGCTCGCTCGGCCTGCTGCGCAACGACGGTGTGCGCAAGGCCGCTTTCCAGACCTTCATCGACCAGCTGTCCGCCGGCAACTGAACCGCCGCGACGCTGCGGCGACCGCGGCCGTGTGGCGCGCGAGCCTTTGCGCGCCGCCTCGCGCACGACCGCTTCTCGTCGCTACGCGACCGTCGAGGATCTTCAGAGATGTTCTACAGATCGAGCCGGTAGCCGACCGACAGAAAGTGCCGCGTCGTCGTATCGCTGGTCGTGGGCGCGGTCGTGCGCGTGCGTTCGAACAGGTAGTCGACTTCGATGACCGACGCCTGTGTCGGCCGCCACGACAGGCGCAGCGACGGCGACAGCCGCGCGATCCGAATGTCGGTCGTGTCGCGCTGCAGGTAGTAGCGCAGCGACGGCTCGAAGCTGAAGCGCTCGAACAGTCCGGTGACATTGTTGTAGGTCAGCAGCCAACTGTCGTAGGTCGCCGAGTTGGAGAACATCAGCGTGAACACGCTCGAGTCGCGCGACGAGTACAGGTTGGAGCCGATCGACTGCAACGAATAGCTGAGCACGTTGCCGGTCGCCGGCTGCGCCGGCATCGTCACGCCGTTGACGACGACCTCGGGCAAGGCGCCGACGTTGACCAGCCGCGCGTCCGCGCCGATCTGCCAGTGATCGTTCAGCGGGGTCGTCACGCCGATAAGCCCCTGCGTAGCGACCGCGGTCACGGTCGCGGCGATGCGCCGGATTTCTTCTTCGGACAACGTCGCCAGCAGGTCGCGGATCGACGTCGTCGGCTGGCCGAAGACGGCGTTGAGCGTCGCCAGCGTCGGCGCGCGGCGGCGATCCCACAGCAGATTGACGCTGGTGCGTCCCGCCGACGTCCAACTGCCCTGCAGCGACCCGGCGTTCAGCGCCCTGAAGCTAGTGTCGTAGTCGACGACCGCGTACAGCGTGGTCTGCGGATCGAGATAGCGCAGTTCGGCGCCCACCGCCTGCCGGTCGAGGATGCCGTCGACCGTCTGCCGGATGCCGTACACGTTGCCGTACCAGCGCTCGAGCACGCCGCTCAAGTCGAGGTTCGCGCCGACGAAGCGGCGGCTCGAATCGATCTTCGTGAACTCGACCGGAGCGCCGCCGACCACGTTGACGCGCACCGACGGCGTGAGCCCGTAGCCGACGATGCCGCCGTCGAAACGGCCCGGCAGACCGCCCGACAGCCCGGTCTGCCGGCCGAGCCGCGCCGACAACGCGTTGGTGAGCCCCCGGTAGTCGTAGTAGGCGGCGTTGAGCCGATTGAAGCTCGCGCGCTCCTGCAGAAAGCTCAGGCTGTACGAATCGCGGAACACGACGCGCTGCTCGGCGTCGGCGCCGCGGTAGCGACCGTTCAGGTCGATGCTGCTGACCAGCAACGATTGATCGGTTGCGGTGAACGTCGAACGATCGGCCGTGGTCGGCGTGTTGAACACGTTCTCGATACGCGACTTGCCGCCGAAGTAGTACTGCGACACGGTGCCCGTCAGTGTCTTCAGCGGCGGGCGCTCGCGCGCCGCGGCGGGCTGTCCCGCCGGCGCGGCGTCGAGCTTCGCCATCCGCTGGCGCACACGCTCGGCGCCCTCGCCCTGCGGGAACAGCTTCAGATACAGCGCGTACTCGGAGCGCGCTTTCGCGGCCTCGCCGTTGCGTTCGCGCGCCACGCCGATCAGCTCCTGCGCCGGTTCGGTGGCCTTGTTCGGCGGCAGCGTGAGCAACTGATTCAGTGCTTCGATCGCGGCCGGCGCGTCGCCCGCGTCCAGTGCGGCGCGCGACCGCTGCAGCAGTTGCGCGGCCTGCGTTTCGACCTCGACAGCCGCCACCGGCGGCGGGGCGGCCGTCGGAGCAGCGGGTTGAGTCGGCCGCGCAGGGGCCGCCGGC
>JBBIQI010000101.1:0-12579 GCA_037442465.1 Burkholderiales bacterium | reverse complement strand
CCCACTGCTGCCTCCCGTAGGAGTCTGGGCCGTGTCTCAGTCCCAGTGTGGCTGGTCGTCCTCTCAGACCAGCTACCGATCGTCGCCTTGGTGAGCCTTTACCTCACCAACTAGCTAATCGGGCATCGGCCGCTCCCATAGTGCAAGGCCTTGCGGTCCCCTGCTTTCCTCCGTGGAGCGTATGCGGTATTAGCCAATCTTTCGACTGGTTATCCCCCGCTACGGGGCACGTTCCGATGCATTACTCACCCGTTCGCCACTCGCCACCAGGGTTGCCCCCGTGCTGCCGTTCGACTTGCATGTGTAAGGCATGCCGCCAGCGTTCAATCTGAGCCAGGATCAAACTCTTCAGTTCAAATCCTCGGTGAACGTACAACGTACGCTCACCACTCACTCGCGGAATTGAGGTTCTAGACCTCTACTGCGTGTGAGCTTCTTGATGACTTGAGTTGACCACGGCCGCCGGCGTGAGCCCATCGACCGTGGCTGCGCCTTTCATCAAGCGCCCACACTTATCGGCTGTTTCGTTGTTAAAGAGCACGCTGTTCCGCACTCTTGAGTGCGTGACGCACATGCGCAACCAGCGAAGAAGCGGAATTATGAGGATGACCGAAACGCGTGTCAAGCCGGGCCGGCGCTCCAGAGAGGAAGCGCCGCTAAGTGTCTGATCCAACGAGCCCCCGAGCCTGAAAAAACTTGCCCGGGGCGCCGTCAGCGATGCGAGAACTTCGGCTTGCGCTTTTCCAGGAACGCTGCCATGCCCTCCTTCTGGTCGCTCGTGGCAAACAACGAGTGAAACAGACGCCGCTCAAAGAGGAGTCCCTCGGCGAGTGTCGCCTCATAGGCGCGGTTGACGGCTTCCTTCGCCATCATCACGGCCGGCAGCGAGAACTCCGCAATGGATTCGCCGATTCCGATCGCTTCGGCAAGCAGGCGGTCCGCAGGTACAACGCGCGAAACGAGACCGGCACGCTCCGCCTCCTGCGCATCCATCATGCGCCCGGTCAACACGAGATCCATCGCCTTGGCCTTGCCGACGGCCCGCGGAAGGCGCTGCGTTCCGCCCGCGCCGGGAATGATTCCGAGCTTGATTTCCGGCTGCCCGAACTTCGCACTGTCAGCGGCGACGATGATGTCGCACATCATCGCAAGCTCGCAGCCGCCGCCGAGCGCGTACCCGGCGACTGCGGCAATCACCGGCTTGCGCACGCGCCGGATGGTTTCCCAATTGCGCGTGATGTATTCGCTCTTGAAGACGTCCATGTAACCCCAGTCGCGCATCGCGCCGATGTCGGCGCCGGCGGCAAAGGCCTTGTCGCTACCAGTAACCACCATCGCGCCGATCGCCTCGCCGCGATCGAAGACGGTCAGCGCGTCACCCAGTTCGTCCATCAGCGCGTCGTTCAGTGCGTTGAGCGCCTTGGGTCGGTTCAAAGTGACGACGCCGACGCGGCCGCGTGTTTCGACGATGATGTTTTCGTAACTCATGTCTGACTCCTCTCGATGTCGAGATGCTGCGAGCGCCGGCAGCGCTCGCAATCTGTCAAACCTTCCACCGCATGCCCCGCCGGCCAAGCTGCGCGCGGCTCCTCCCCGGCCATTGACCCGACACGCCTCAACCCGGCGCGCCGTGCGCCCGGCCAGCGCAAAGCTCGCGACGCACTCTGCGCGGCTTCTCAGGGGACGATATCGGGCGCCCTATCCGCCTCCGGAGCGCCGCGGGCCACATACTCGAGGATCGTCTGCGCCGGTAGCGCCCGCGAATAAAAGTAACCCTGCGCGTACTCGCACCCGATCGAGCGCATGTACTGGACCTGTTCAAGCGTCTCGATGCCTTCGGCGATGACCTTCAGCTTGAAGTGTCGCGCAACGGCCAGCATCGCATGCACGATCGCGCAACTGTCGGCGTCGGCGGGGATGCCCTCGAGAAAACTCTGATCGATCTTGAGCGCCTGGATCGGCATGCGCTTGAGGTATCCGAGCATCGAGTAGCCGGTGCCGAAGTCATCCAGCACAAGGCCAACGCCCACGGACGCCAGTTCGCTCATCACGTCGTTGTTGATCTCGCTTTCCTTCACCAGCGTGCGCTCGGTGATCTCCAACGTGATCATGCGCGGCTCGACTTCGTGCTTGATCAGCGCGCTGCGCACGAGAATCGGCAGCGACGCCGATCCCATTTCGCGCCCGGCCACGTTGATGGCCACCGGGATGTCGAAACCGGGATGCGCCTCGCGCCAGCGCCGGATCTGGGCGCAGACCTCGTTGACGACCCAGCGCGTGATCCTCTCGGACAGACCGCTGACTTCGGCCACGCCGATGAAGCGATCGGGCGTCAGCGTGCCGAAGGCCGGGTGCTGCCAGCGGATCAGCGCCTCGAGCCCGACCACGCGCCCGGTCTCCATGTGAACCTGCGGCTGGTATTCGACGGCGAACTGCGCGCTGTCACCCTGCACTGCTTTCAGAAGCTGGATGCCGAGCTGCACCTCGCGCGCGGCACGCTCGGCGCGGATTGGGTTGAAGAAGCTGAACTGATTGCGGCCGTCGCGCTTAGCCTGGTACATCGCGGCATCGGCGTTTTTCAGCAGCGTGCTCATCTCGCGGCCATGTTCGGGGAAAAGCGCCACGCCGATCGAGGCCGATACTTGCGTATCCACGTTCGGCACGAGGTCGGTGCGATGCAACGCCTGCGCGATGCGCGCGGCCAGCAGCGCGACCTCCTGGCGATGCTCGAACTCGTTGATCAGCACGACGAACTCGTCGCCGCCCAGGCGCGCGACCACACCGGCGTCGCCGACGGTCTCGCGCAGCACCTGCGCGGCCGACTTGATCAGCGCGTCGCCGACCAAGTGCCCCAAGGTGTCGTTGACGTCCTTGAAGCGGTCCAGGTCGATCAGCATCACCGCAATGCGCCGCCGCCGATTGGCGGCGGTCATGATCATGTCGCGCATCGTTTCGCGCAGCAGGTTGCGGTTCGGCAGGCCGGTCAGCGAGTCGTACCACGCAAGCTGCTCGATGCGGCTTTCGGCCTCCTGTCGCTGCGCCGCCTCCATCGCGAGCGAAACCATCAGCGCCGCGGTCGCGGCGAAGTTGACCTCGTCCTCGTCCCAGTGACGCGGCGACTCGTGGTGCACGCACAGCACGCCTTGCACCGTGCCGTCGAGCAGCACCGGCGCGTCGAGCAACGCACGCACGCCGCTCCAGCGGCGGTCGCCTGCCAGGCGCGCGGTCAGCGCCGAACGGCGGGCGTCGTCAACCACCAGCGGCTGGCGGTCGCGCAAGCGGGCGAAGTACTCGGGGAACGCCGTGGCCGGAACCTCCACGCCAATCCAGTCGCGTGCGAAACGCTCGTGCCGACCCTCGAACATCGCTTCGCACAACAGGCTTTCCGGGTTGCGCACGTGTCGCCAGAAACTCACCGAGTCGGCCCGCAGCGTCTCGGCCGTCGTGCGCAACACGCGCGCGAGCGATTGCGCGAAGTCGGCGCGCGTATGAATCGCCAGTTCCAGCAGGCGCTCGCGGAACTCGAGGCGGCGCGCCTGCTGAGACCCTTCGCCGGCGCGCTGCGCCAGGGCCGTGCCCACATCGCGGGCGGTCACCAGCAGGCCGCCGAGCGCAGGCTCCGCGGTGCAGTTGCGAATCGCCACCCACAGGCGGTGCACGGCGCCGTTCGCACCGCTGGCGCGCACCAGGCACGTGTGCGTGCGTTCGCCCGCGACGTCGATCGCCGCGGCCTGGATCGCTTTCAGCAGCGCGGGCCGATCCGCTTCGATCGCCAGCGCCGCGCCGGGCTGGCCCAGCGTCGACTCCGGGTCGATGCCGAGCGTGGCGCGGATCGCCGGCGACTGGTAGCGCACGGTGCCGCCGGCGTCGAGCACCATCAACACGTCCGCGGTGTTCTCGGCGAACACGACCAGTCTGCGCTCGATGCGCTCTGCACGGGCCGCCAGCTCGCGCAGCTCGGTCACGTCGCGGGCGCCGACGACGACCGCCCGCACCAGCGGATCGCGCAGCCGATCGATGAGCACGGCATCGATCCGACGCCCGCCCCGGCCGTCGCCGCGGGTGCGCAACCGCCAAAGGTAGCCGCGCCTGCCCTCGCCGCCACGGCCCCCGCGCAGCGCCTCAAAGGCTTGCAGGAACTCTGCGCTCGACGTTTCGTCGAGCAGGTATTCGAAGGGAACCCCCAGCAGATCGGGCAGTGCGACCCCGGTCGCCGCCTCGGCCGCCGCATTGGCGGCGAGTACGCGTCGATCCGCGCCGACGAGCAGCGCCAGATCGGTCGCGGGCTGCGCCAGTGCCTGCACCCGTGCGCGCCGCACGCGCTCCTCGCGTGCCGCACGGCGCTGCGGCTCGATGTCGCGCAACGCGATCGCCACCACATTTTCCTGCTCGAAGCGCAGCAGCTCGGCGTCGAGTTCGAGCGCAAGAATGCGGCCGTCCTTCAGGGGCAGCTTGGCCTGCAGTGCGACTCGACCGCGCTCCTGTAGCCGGGCCCACAGTTTGGCCCAGCGGCGGGCGGACTCGCGGTGACGACAGAAAGCGACGAGCTCGGAAAGATGGCGCCCCACGACCGCATCGGCAACGAGCCCCAGCAGCGCAGTCGCCGCGGCGTTCGCGGCGAGCACCTGCGCCGAGGCGTTCATGCACACGACCGGCAGCGGCAGATGGTCGAAGGCCGCCTGCTTGAGCGACCTGTCGACGGCCGACTGCCTCAGCGGTATGACGGTCGAAGCCACGAACGTCCTCGTTTCCTGCGACGCGGCCGGCTGGCGCCGATGCGGCCGGCGCACGCGTAGATTTGCGGCGAGGATTGTGCCACGCGCGCCGCCGCAGGGTGAGCGAGGCGACGGCCCGCCGACGACTGCGCGCGCAGGCTCGCTACACTCGGTCCCCGCTTGCGAACGGCGCGCTCGAGGACCCGGTCGTGCATCGCACGCCGTGACGATGCGCGCAAGCCGCGTCGAGCCTTCTTTGGAGCGCGGTCGCGCAGATGCCGCAGATGATCGAACGACAACACAGCGCAGCGCCGTCCGGAAACTTCGGGCGCGCCCCGTTTGTTGCGCTGGCTGCGGCGAGCCGGGTGCCGTTCGGGTCGCCGAACGACAATGTCGTGGCGCCGGCGCGCGTCGGTCATGCGACGCACATCCGCTCCGTTCCCGGCCTCGTGCGGTGGCGCGCGCGCCGTCGCAACGCCGGCGCTCGGCACGTCGCCGGTGCTAAAAGCCTTCGGCCAAGGCATCGCGCCGGGTGGCGCGAGCGTGGCTCGCGCGGCTGCTGTCGATCGCTGGCCTTCACGCCGGGCTCGTGTTTGCGTTACGGATCGGCGGCATCGCGATCTGCCGCCGGCCGGACGGCGCTGTGCTGCGCACGCGGCTGACCATCGGTGCGGCGCTCGCGCTTGCGTCAACCCTCTGAAAGAAAGGACTCCCGCTATGTTCAAAGCGATCTACCTGACCCGCACCGACGAGCGGTTCGCCGCGCGCATCGCCGAACTCGACGATGCCGCGCTCGAGGCCGCGACCGCGGGCGCCGATGTGACCGTCGCGGTGGAGTACTCGACGATCAATTACAAGGACGCGCTGGCGCTGACCGACAAGTCGCCGATCGTGCGCAAGTGGCCGATGGTCGCCGGCATCGACGCCGCCGGGACCGTGCTGGCGAGCAGCCACCCGCTGTGGAAGCCGGGCGAGAAGGTCGTGCTGACCGGCTGGGGCGTGGGCGAGTCGCACTGGGGCGGGCTCGCGCAGAAGGCCAGGTTCAAGGGCGACTGGCTGGTCGCGCCACCCGCACCCTTCGGCACTAAGCAGGCGATGGCGGTCGGCACCGCCGGCTTCACGGCCGCGTTGTGCGTGATGGCGCTGGAGCGCCACGGATTGACGCACGAACAGGGCGACGTGCTCGTCACCGGCGCCACGGGTGGCGTCGGTTCGATCGCGGTCGCACTGCTGGCCGCGCGCGGTTATCGCGTCGTGGCCTCGACCGGCAAGCTTGGCGAGGCCGATTATCTGAAGTCGCTCGGCGCCGCGGACGTGATCGACCGTGCCGAACTGTCGGCACCCGGCAAGCCGCTGCAGAAGGAGCGCTGGGCGGCGGTCGTCGACTCGGTCGGCAGCCACACGCTGGCCAACGCCTGCGCGCAAACGCGCGCCGAAGGGGCGGTCGCCGCCTGCGGGCTGGCCCAGGGCATGGACTTTCCGGCCACGGTGGCGCCGTTCATCCTGCGCGGCGTGTCCCTGCTTGGGATCAACAGCGTAACCGTGCCGCGCCCGCGCCGCGAGGCGGCGTGGCAGTTGCTCGCGCAGTCGCTCGACCTTGCCAAGCTCGACGCGATGACGCGCGTGGTACCGTTCGCCGAAGCGTTCGATGTCGCGCGCGACCTGCTCGCAGGCCGGGTGCGCGGCCGCGTCGTCGTCGACGTCAACCGTTGAGGCCGGCCGATGAAGTTCTCGGTCAGCCACGCGCGCGACGGCGCCTTTACGCACGACGGCCTGCGGCCGTTCTTCGAATACCGCGACCTCGGCATCCGCGCGGCTACGGACGGCAAGGTCGTCGCGCACGTGATCCGCGCGCGTCCCGACACCGCGGCCGAACATCGGCGCCACCATCACGAAGTGCAATTCCAGCTCGTCTACGTGCTGCGCGGCTGGATCAAGTTCGAGTACGAAGGCGTCGGCGAGGTGCTGCTCAGCGCAGGTTCGTGCGTACACCAGCCGCCGGGCATCCGCCACAAAGAGCTCGGCCACTCCGACGATCTGGAGATGCTCGAGATCGTCATGCCGGCCGACTTTGCCACCGTCGTCGACGACGACTGACCGGCATCGCGGTCGCAACGCGACAGCGACGCACGCGCGCGGGTTCCACGCCCCGGGGCCGCCAGAACAAGTCATGGCGCCGGTACGCCGGGCTGCTAACGTAGCGGCCCGCGAAGCGACGGCGCCCACGGCGCCACGTCCCATCTCCTGCACGAAGACGAACCGATGATCCAACTGAACGTCAACGGGCGCAGCGTTTCGGTCGACGCCGATCCGACCACGCCGCTGCTGTGGGTGCTGCGCGAACGGCTCGGGCTGACCGGCACCAAGTTCGGCTGCGGCATCGCCGTCTGCGGCGCGTGCACGGTGCACCTGAACGGCCAGCCGGTGCGCAGCTGCAGCACCCCGTTGTCGGCCGCTGCCGGCGCGCAGGTCGTCACGATCGAAGCGATGGCATCCGACCGCGTCGGCCGCGCCGTGCAGGACGCCTGGGTGCGCAACGACGTCGTGCAATGCGGCTACTGCCAGTCGGGCCAGGTGATGGCCGCGACCGCGCTGCTGAAGTCCAAGCGCAACCCGAGCGACAAGGACATCGACGAGGCGCTCGCCGGCAACCTGTGCCGCTGCGGCACCTACGCGCGCATCCGCGCCGCGATCAAGGACGCCGCCAAGGCGCTCGGTTGAGGAGGATGCGATGCACCGACTCTTCGAAGCCGACGCCGCCGACCTGCTCGCGCAACTTTCGACGACGCAACCGATCAAGCTCGCGCGCCGCGATTTCCTCAAGGCCACCGGTGTCGCCGGCGGCGGACTGATGCTCGCGATTGGCCTGCCCGCCAGCGCGCTGCTTGGCGGCCGCATCGCGCAGGCGCAGGAGCCGGGCAAGAAGTTCGTCTACCCGCCGGCCGCGTTCATCCGCATCGGCACCGACGACAGCGTGACGATCCTCGTCAGCAAGCTCGAATTCGGTCAGGGCGTGTTCACGTCGCTGCCGATGCTGATCGCCGAAGAGCTCGAGTGCGACTGGAAAAAGGTGCGCGCCGAACATGCGCCGGCCGCGCAGGTCTACGCGCATCCGGGCTTCGGCATCCAGATGACCGGCGGCTCGCAGTCGGTGACGTCGAGCTGGCAGCAGTTGCGCGTAATCGGCGCCGCCGCCCGCGACATGCTGCTGACCACCGCCGCGCTGCGCTGGAAGGTCGACAAGGCGCGGCTCGACACCCGCGACGGCGTGGTCATCGAGATCGGCGGGCAGAAGCGGCGCATCAACTACGGCGCGCTCGCCGCCGACGCGATGAAGCTCGAGGTACCGGCGAAGATCGGCATCAAGGCCGACCCGAAGGACTTCCGCCTGATCGGCAAGCCGACCCGTCGCATCGATGCGCGCGAAAAGGTCGACGGCAGTGCGCAGTTCGCGATCGACAAGACGCTGCCCGGCATGCTGGTCGCGGTGGTCGCCCGGCCGCCGGTCTTTGGCGGCAGGGTCAAGCAGGCCGACCTCGATCCGACCAAGATCACGGTCCATGGCTTCAAGACGATGTTCGTGATTCCGGTCGATCGCGGCGGCAGCGGCGTCGCGGTCGTCGCCGACGGCTACTGGCCGGCCAAGACGGTGCGCGACGGCCTGAAGATCGAATGGGAGCTGCCGGCGGGACCGACGACCAGCGAGCAACTCGCGCAGTACAAGGCACTGGCCGCGCAGCCGGGACTGCCCGCGCGCGCCGACGGGTCGCCCAGCGCGATCGACGGTGCGGCCAAGCGCATCGAGGCGGAGTTCGAGTTTCCTTATCTCGCGCACGCCGCGATGGAGCCGCTCAACGCGGTGATCGACCTGCGAGCGGATCGCTGCGACGTCTGGTGCGGCTCGCAGTTCCAGACGGTGGACCAGATCCGCATCGCGCAGGCCGCTGGGCTGCAGCCGGAGCAGGTCAATCTGGTGACGACCTACGCCGGCGGCGGCTTCGGCCGGCGCGCGAATCCGGTGTCGGACTATCTGGTCGAGGCGGTGCAGGTCGCCAAGGGGATGAAGCCGGCGGGACTCGACGTTCCGGTCAAGGTGATCTGGTCGCGCGAGGACGACATGCGCGGCGGCTACTACCGCCCGCTGCACGTGCACCGTGTAGCGATCGGTCTGGACGCCAAGGGCCGCCCGCTCGCGTGGCAGCACACGATCGTCGGCCAGTCGATCGTCAAAGGCACGGCGTTCGCGAAGTTCCTGATCAAGGACGGCGTGGATCACACGATGACCGAAGGCGTGGTCGACACGCCGTACAAGCTGCCGAACATGCGCGTTTCTGTCCATCATCCGGACGTCAACGTGCCGGTGCTGTGGTGGCGCTCGGTCGGCCACACGCACACCGCATTCGTGATGGAGACGCTGATCGACGAGCTGGCGGCCGCCGCGAAGCAGGACCCGATTGCCTATCGGCTGTCGCTGCTCGACGCCAAGCACGCGCGGCACCGCGCGGTGCTCAATCTCGTGCGCGAAAAGTCCGGCTGGGGCAGGCCGCTCGCGCAAGGACGCGCGCGCGGCGTGGCAATCCACGAGAGCTTCGGCTCGGTGTGTGCACACGTCGCCGAGGTGTCGGTCGAAAACAACGCGATCCGCGTGCACCGCGTGACCTCGGCGATCGACTGCGGCATCGCCGTCAACCCGCTGGGCGTCGACGCGCAGGTGCAGTCGGCGCTGGTGTTCGGGCTCTCGGCGGCGCTGTATGGGAAGATCACGCTGAAGAACGGCGCGGTCGAGCAGACCAACTTCCACGACTACCCGCTGCTGCGCATCGACGAGATGCCCGAGATCGGCGTGCACATCGTGCCGAGCCACGCGCCGCCGACGGGCGTGGGCGAGCCGGGCACCCCGCCGATCGCGCCGGCGGTCGCCAATGCCGTGTTCCAGCTCACCGGCAAGCGGCTGCGCCGACTGCCGTTTGACCTGGCTTCGACCTGATCACCGGCGCCACTTGCGGCAGAATCCCTTCGCAACGCCGAGACTTGCACACCCCTGCGACACGAACGAAACGGAGCCGGAAGAATGAAACCACGCTTGCTGCTACGAGCCGCCGCCCTCGCCGTCGCCGGCCTGCTGATCGCCGCCGGCTCTGCCATCGCCAAGGATCGCAAGGAATGCGATCGCATCTACAAGCCGTCGGTGGGCCAGCCCGGCAAGGACGTTGTCTGGGTGCCCACACCCGACGAACTCGTGCAGCGCATGCTGGCGATGGCCAAGGTCACGCCGAAGGACATCGTCTACGACCTCGGCGCCGGCGACGGCAAGATCGCGATCGCTGCTGCCAAGCTCGGCGCCACTGCGGTCGGCATCGAGTACAACCCGGACATGGCCAAGCTCGCGCAGTGTTACGTCGAGGCCGAAGGCCTCGCCGGCAAGGCCAAGATCATCCAGGGCGACATCTTCAAGGAAGACTTCAGCCGCGCCACCGTCGTCACGATGTATCTGCTGCCGGAGCTGAACCTCAGACTGCGCCCGACCATCCTCAATATGCGGCCCGGCACGCGGGTCACCTCGCACCAGTTCACGATGGGCGATTGGGAGGCGGACGAAACCGCGGAAATCGACTATCGCACCGCGTATCTGTGGATCGTTCCGGCGAAGGTCGAGGGCGACTGGAGCTTCCGCGACGCGAGCGGCCAGCGGTTCACCGTGGCGTTGAAGCAGAAATATCAGAAAGTGAGCGGCGAGGTGACCGTCGGCGGCAAGAAGCAGCCGCTGGTCGGCGCCACGCTGCGCGGCGACGAGATCCGGTTCGCCTTCAACGACGACAAGGGCATCACCCGCACGTTGACCGGCACCGTTCGCGGCAGCGAGATCAACGGCACGCTGCGCGCTGCCGGCGGCGGCGAGGTCAAGGTCAGCGGCACACGGCGCTGAGACCCCGTCGCCTGACCCGCCCTTCGACGAGCCCCGCGGTCGGGGGCTTTTTGCATCGGAGCCCTGCCCATGAGCGCCACCACCGGTTCTGCCGCACCCGAGGCCGCCGCGCGCGGCGTTGCGACGCCGCGCCCCGCGCTGTCGGTGTTCGACGCCGTGATGATCGTCACCGGCATCATCATCGGCGGCGGGATCTTCTCGTTTCCGCCGCTGGTCGCCGGCATGACCGGCTCGGTCGAGTGGATGTTCGGCGCCTGGCTTGCGGGTGCGGCGCTCGCGCTGATCGGCGCGCTGTGCTACGCGGAGCTGGCGACGACCTTTCCGAACGCCGGCGGCGACTACCACTTCCTGACGCGCGCCTACGGCAAGGACCTGTCGTTCTTCTTCGCGTGGGCGCGGGTGACGGTGATCACCAGCGGTTCGATCGCGCTGCTCGCGTTCGTGTTCGGCGACTACGCCTCGCGCGTCGTTTCGCTCGGCGCGAACTCCTCGGCGATCTACGCGGCGCTGGTCGTCGTGCTGCTCACCGCCGTGAACGTCGCCGGGCTGCGCGAATCGGCGCGCACGCAGAACGTGATGTCGACGCTGCTCGTGCTCGGCATCCTGCTGGTGGTCGTCTCCGGGTTTGTCAGCCCCGCGCCCGCCGCGACACCTGCGCCGGCGCCGGCGAGCGGCATGCCGGCGCTGTTCGGCACCGCGCTGCTGTTCGTACTGTTCACCTTCGGCGGCTGGAACGAGGCCGCCTACATTTCGGCCGAAGTGCGCGGCGGCAGTCGCGCGATCGTCAAGGCGCTGGTGCTGGCGCTTGGGCTCGTGACCATCGTGTACGTGCTGTTCGTCGCCGCGCTGCTGGTCGGGCTCGGCTTCGACGGGTTAAAAGCGAGCAAGCAGGTCGCCGCCGACGTCGCGCAGAAGTCGATGGGCGCCTTCGGCGAAAAGCTGATCGGCGCGCTGGTGGCGCTCGCCGCGCTGACCTCGATCAACGCGACGATGCTGGTCGCCGCGCGCACCAACTACTCCGTCGGGCGCGACTGGCCGCTGTTCGGCTTCATGGGGCGCTGGCATGGCGGGCGCGACGCGCCGGTGGCCGCGTTCGTCGTCACCGG
Organism: Burkholderiales bacterium; assembly: GCA_037442465.1. GTDB lineage: Bacteria > Pseudomonadota > Gammaproteobacteria > Burkholderiales > Burkholderiaceae_F > DSNY01. The sequence goes on along the minus strand of JBBIQI010000101.1, from coordinate 832 downwards.
CGTGCTGTCGCTCGCGCTGGTGGCGTTCGCCGCGGTCAACCAGAGCGGCGTCAAGTTCATGGTCGATTTCACGGCGCCGGTGTTCTGGTTCTTCTTCCTGCTGACCGGCATCGCGCTGTTCGTGCTGCGCTTGCGCTACGCGCACGTCGCGCGACCGTTCCGCGTGCCGATGTACCCGGTGCTGCCGATGGTGTTCGTCGCGACCTGTGCCTTCCTGCTGTACAAGAGCCTCGAGTTCACGCTGCAGAACCGGGCGATCCAGATCGCGATCTACGTGATGCTCGCCGGTGTCGTCGTATGGGCGATCGCGCGGCTGCGCCGGGCCGCGTGATCCGGCTCGACGTTTTCGGCCGTCGCATCGACGCCGTGTACCACGGCCGCTGGCAGTGGTTCGAAGTCGGCGGCGACGGCAAACGGCGGCCGAGCGAGCGGGTGATCCCGGAGTTCGTCGCGCCGGACGAAATCGAGCAGTACCTGTTGGACTTGCTGCACGAATCCGCGCATCCGCGCCATCCGCGCATCGTGCGGCTGCCCGACGCGCCATGAAGACCGTCGTCGGCCTCCTGCTTGCCGCGGGTGTGGGCACGCGCTTCGATCCGACCGGTGCACGGCTCAAGCTGCTCGAACCCGCGCCGAGCGGCGCGCACGTCGGCCGCCCGCTCGCGGTCGCCGCAGCCCTGAATCTGCAGGCCGCCGTCGACGAGGTCGTCGCCGTCGTGCGGCCGATCGACGCCGAGCCACAACGCCGGCTGCACACGGCGCTGGCCGATACCGGCTGCCGGCTCGTCGTCTGCGAGCGCGCGGCCGAAGGCATGGGCGCCTCGATTGCCTG
>JBBIQI010000100.1:7169-12812 GCA_037442465.1 Burkholderiales bacterium | reverse complement strand
TTGCCGCGCGCTCTTGGGCCGATGCGTCACTTTCCCGCGTAGTCGGCGGCTTTGACGCGGCGGCCGCGCACGCCCGCGGCAAGCCGGTCGAGCACCTTGACGCTGTCGTCCCAGCCGAGGCACGCGTCGGTGATCGACTGGCCGTACGCGAGCGGCTTGCCTGGGACGAGGTCCTGCCGGCCGGCAACGAGATGGCTTTCGACCATCACGCCGACGATGCGCGACTCGCCGGCTTCGAGCTGGCGCGCGATGTCGTCGCACACCGCGATCTGGTTGTCGTGTTTTTTCTGGCTGTTGGCGTGGCTGGCGTCGATCATCAGGCGCTGCGCGAGCCCGGCCTTGCCCAGCTCGGCGCACGCAGCTTCCACGCTCGCCGCGTCGTAGTTCGGCGCGCGGCCGCCGCGCAGGATGATGTGGCAGTCCTCGTTGCCCTTGGTCGAGACGATCGCCGAGTGGCCGCCCTTGGTCACCGACAGGAAGTGGTGCGGCTGCTGTGCCGCCTTGATGGCGTCGGCGGCGATACGGATGTTGCCGTCGGTGCCGTTCTTGAATCCGACCGGGCACGACAGTCCGGAGGCGAGTTCGCGATGCACCTGCGACTCGGTCGTGCGCGCGCCGATCGCGCCCCAACTGACGAAGTCGGCGATGTATTGCGGCGTGATCATGTCCAGATACTCGCAGCCGGCCGGCAGGCCCATCTCGTTGATCTCCATCAGCAGCTCGCGCGCTACGCGCAATCCGTGGTTGATCCGGAAGCTGCCGTCCAGGTCCGGGTCGTTGATCAGCCCTTTCCAGCCGATGGTCGTGCGCGGTTTTTCGAAGTACACCCGCATCACGACTTCGAGATCGGCCGCCAGCCGCTTGCGTTCGGCCACCAGCCGGCGTGCGTACTCGAGCGCGGCCTTCGGGTCGTGGATCGAGCAGGGACCGATCACGACGATCAGCCGGTCATCCATGCCGTGCAGGATGCGGTGGATCGCGGCGCGCGCCTCAAAGACGGTCTGCGATGCGGCCTCGCCGCAGGGAAATTCGCGCAGCAGGTGCGCCGGCGGCGCCAGTTCCTTGATCTCCTTGATTCGCAGATCGTCGGTCATGAACTTCATCGTTCTTGCTCCGTCCATCGGGGCCTCTTTCTCGTCGGTGGGCCCGCCCCGGCAAAAAAAAACCGCCAGGTCTCGGGCCTGGCGGTTGGTGTCGAATCCGGTGTTGCTACGCGCGCCGATCGACTCTTTCCGCCAAAGGCCGGAAAAAGGCGAAAAAGTAAAAGAAGTAGAAGCGCACAGCGGTCATTTCAGTCGGGCGCGGTCGGCAAGGTGCGCGCGCCGACGAACTGTAACCGAATCGGTCCCGCTGCGGCAAGCCGCCGGTTTGCCGCAGATCAACGCCGTCAGAAGCGCAGCCGCATGCCGACGTTGGCGCTGTTGGCGAGCCCGCCGGCGTAAGTGTCGTCGCCTTCCGCGGCCGGATCGCTCAAGCGATAGCCGCCATAGAGCGAAAAATTGGGGTTCAGCGCATAGCTGACCCGCAGTCCGAGATCGAGCGCGCGGCCGCGCAGCGTCGTCGGGCTGTCGGCGTCGAAGGCCAGCCGCCACTTGTTGGCGAGCCGTCCCTCGCCCGCCAGGTGCATCTGCGGCAGACCACCGAGGCGCAGGCGCTGCCCCAGTGTCAGCCCGGGACGCAGTCCTTCTCCCAACGCGCGCAGGTTGGTGGTCACGCCCACTTTCCACTGCCAGTCGCGCTGCTCGAGGAACGTATATCGATAGGTCGCGCGATAGGGGTCGAGCCGCCATGTCGGCCCAGCCGACAGCGTGGCGAACGAAACACCTTCCAGCGAGCGCGCGTAGTCGGCGCCGGTCAACGGCGCCGAGCTCAGCAGAAGTTCATGGCGCGGGGCGATCCAGGCGGCGCCTTCCAGCCGTAGGCCGGCAGCCGGCGTCTGCCAGCGCGAGGCGATCAGCGGGGACGCGTCGATCAACCGGTACAGCGGAGCGACGGTGGGTTCGCCCGCCGGCGCCTGTTCCGCGGCCAGCGCCGGCGAGACGACGGCAACGGCGCACAGCGCGATCGACGCGCGCAGGCTGGGTCGGAAGACGGGGCGGTTGCGCATGGCTCCTCCTGCACTCACGGTCGCCGGCAGGCCGGCTTGCGCAAACATTCAAGCGCGAATCGCGATGGCCTGCCAGTAGACGAAAGCATGAATCTTCGACATCCCTCGCCAGCGGTTGTTCGAAGTCAAATGAACGGTGCTGCGCTGTGGCTCATCGGCAACAGCTTCAAGCGCCGAAGGCGTACCAGGTGACATGGAAAAACACCGGCGCCGCAAAGGACAAGGCGTCGAGCCGCTCGAGCGTGCCGCGCGTCAGTTGCACCCCCTCGTACCACTCGCGCGTGCCGAGGCTGCGCTTGACCGAGGCGAGCACCAGTCCGCCCATGAACCCGGCCGTGACGATCGCTGCGGACATCAGCGCCGCCTGCCACCAGGCGAACGGCGTCATCCACCACAGCGACGTGCCGAGCAGCGTCGCCGCGACGCCGCCGATCAACGCACCTTCGCGGCTCTTGTTCGGATTGGAGCGCAGCGGCGTGCGGCCGATCGCCGCCGATGCAATGACCGCGAGCAGTTCCGACAATTGCAACACGAGCAGGAAGTACAGCAGCAGCAACGCTCCGCGATCCTCGTAGCCGGGGATCTGCAGTCCCGCGATCGCCGGCGCATGGCTGACGCAGAACACGCTGATCATCAGACCCCACTGCACCTTGGCCACTCGCTCCAGGTAGCGCTCGACGTCCTGCCTGAGCGCCATCACGACCGGCAGCAGCAGAAACACGTACACGGGGATCAGCACCGCGTACATGCCGTGCCACCCCGTGTACACGAGCGCGTACTGCAACGGAATCACGACGTAGAAGGCGAGCACCAGCGCCGGGTGATCCGACGGCTTGATCGGGGTGAGCGCCACGAACTCGCGCAACGCGAAGAACGAGGCGACCGCGAAGATCAGCACCAGCGCGCCTTCGCCGGCGGCGAACGCGACCGCGAACAGCAGCACGATCGCCCACGAGGCACGGATGCGCGCATTGAGCTGGCCGATCCAGGCGAGCTTGACGGCGTCCGTGGTGCGCGCCTGCAGCCAGCCGCCCAGCAGCGTGGCGGTCGCAAACAGCGCGATCAGCGCGCCCAGCACCGCGAAGAAGGTCTCGTGCAGCGTTAGGTGCATCGCGCGCTCCTACTGCGCCAGCGCGATCACCGCGGCGCGCGCGCGTTCGAGGAACTGTTCCTTCGACTCGCCCTCGCGCAGCGCGATCGGCGCACCGAAGCGCACCGTACAGATGATCGGCACCGGCAGCAGCGCCCCCTTCGGCATGCTGCGGTGCAGATTCTCGAGGTACACGGGAATCAGTTCGACCTGCGGGAACTCGGTGGCGAGGCGATACAGCCCCGCCTTGAACGGTCCCGGCAGCGGCTGCGCCGTGCGGGTGCCCTCGGGAAAGATGATCAACGAAAAGCCGTGCTCGAGCGCGTCGCGCAGCGGATCGAGCGGGTCGGCCTCGGGGTCCTCGCGCGCGCGGTCGATCATCACGACGTTCAGCTCGTCGCGCGCGATCTGCGTGCGCAGCCCGCCGCCGCCCCAGTAGTCCTTCGCCGCCACCGGCCGCGTGTTCGCGCGCAGGCTGGCCGGCAGCGCGGCCCACAGCACGACCGTGTCCATGTGGCTCGTGTGATTGGCGAAGTAGATGCGCTGGTTCGCGCTCGGCGCGCAGCCGATCCAGCGCGGGTACGCACCGACCAGTGTGCGCACCAGCCACACGATCGGCGGCATGAGCTTGACGGGGAACTTCAAGCGGTCTTTCCGGCCGCGTCGCCCGCGCGCGCGGCTTCTGTGGCGCGGATTATGCGCCGCGTGCGCGCTGCCAACCCGAATTCAGCCCGTGCCGCCGACGGTCAGCCCTTCGATGCGCAGCGTCGGCTGGCCGACGCCGACCGGAACGCTCTGACCGTCCTTGCCGCAGGTGCCGATGCCGGGGTCGAGCGCCATGTCGTTGCCGATCATCGTCACGCGCGTCAGCGCGTCGGGGCCGTTGCCGATCAGCGTTGCCCCCTTGACCGGCGCGGTGACATGGCCGTTTTCGATCAGATACGCCTCGGCCATGCTGAAGACGAACTTGCCGTTGGTGATGTCAACCTGGCCGCCGCCGAAATTGGTTGCATAGATACCGCTTTTCACCGACGCGATGATCTCGCGCGGATCGGTGGCGCCGCCGAGCATGTAGGTGTTGGTCATGCGCGGCATCGGCAGGTGCGCGAACGATTCGCGCCGCGCGTTGCCCGTGAGCGGCGCCTTCATCAGCCGCGCGTTGAGCGTGTCCTGCATGTAGCCACGCAGGATGCCGTCTTCGATCAGCACCGTGCGCTCGGTCGGATTGCCTTCGTCGTCGACATTCAGCGAACCGCGCCGGTCGGGGATCGTGCCGTCGTCGATCACCGTGACGCCCTTGGCGGCGACGCGCTTGCCGATGCGGCCGGCAAACGCGCTCGAGCCCTTGCGGTTGAAGTCGCCTTCGAGCCCGTGGCCCACCGCCTCGTGCAGCAGAATGCCCGGCCAGCCGGGACCGAGCACGACCGTCATCACGCCGGCAGGTGCCGGCTGCGCGCGCAGATTGACCAGCGCCATCTCGACCGCGGTCTGCGCGTACTGCTGCAGCCGCTCGTCGGTGAAATAGGACAGGTCCACGCGGCCGCCGCCGCCCGCGAAGCCCTGTTCACGGCGACCGTCGTCCTCGGCGATCACGGTCAGCGACAGGCGCACGAGCGGGCGCACGTCGGCGGCGAGCAGGCCGTCGCTGCGCGCGATCAGCACGACGTCGTATTCGGCGCCGAGCGTGGCCATCACCTGCTTGACGCGCGCATCGCGCGCCCGCGCGACGCGTTCGAGGCGCTCGAGCATCCGGATCTTGGCGGTCGCATCGAGCGAGGCGACCGGATCGGCGGCGGCGTACAGCACCGGGTGCGGGCGCGGGGCCAGACGCGCGGCGACCTTGACCGCGCCACCGCCGGCGCGCGCGATCGCGCGCGCCGAGCGCGCGGCTTCGGTCAGCGCATCGGGGGACAGATCGTCCGAGTAGGCAAACGCCGTGCGGTCGCCGACCACGGCGCGTACGCCCACACCCTGCTCGATGTCGAAGGTGCCGCTCTTGACGATGCCTTCCTCGAGCGAAAACGACTCGCTGCGCGTGTATTGGAAGTACAGATCGGCGTAATCGGCGCGGTGCTCGAAGATCAGCGCGAGTGCGCCTTGCAGCTTCGCCTCGTCCAGGTCGTACGGGTCGAGCAGCAACCGCTTGGCCGTGGCAAGTCGATCGAGCGCGGGGTCGGCGAGCTTCATGGGGCGGCAGTCCGGATCGAGGGATAAGGCAAAAGGGTCAGGCGTCGGAAGGTGGGGTTCCACTCGTCACTCCGAGGCGGTTTCCCGTCGTCGTCTCGAGACGGTTTTCGCTCGTGGTTTCGAGGTGCTTCCCCATCGTCATTCCGAGCCGCCTCCCGATCGTCATTCCGAGCCGCAGGCGAGGAATCTCACCGGCTCGCGATGCCGAGATCCCTCGCATTCGCTCGGGATGACCGCGAGGCGCGGCTCGGGATGACCG
>JBBIQI010000100.1:0-7069 GCA_037442465.1 Burkholderiales bacterium | reverse complement strand
GACATTGGGCGCGATCCGCGATGGACGTTTGCGTAAACCGCGGTGACCGGATGGCGTGAGCCGCGATGATCGTGGGGCGTGAAGGGCGACGATGCTTCGGCGTCATGCCGGGCCTGTTGTTCCGGTTCACTCCCGATCGCAGGAGCGGAATCTTCGGTCGCCGCCGCTGCCGGGATCCGTCGCTTCGCCGGGCACGACCGGCTGCCGCCGAGGCGGTGCAGCGGGGGCGCGTGAGGATGCCGCACGTGGACCACCGATGTTCAGCGGCCAAGGACACGATGGCTTAGCGCCGGCAGATCGGTTCGTACCTGTGCGATCAACCGGGTGTCGATGTCGCCGACGATCAGCCCCGGACCCGTCGCGAGCGATGCGACCACGCCGCCCCAGGGATCGATCAGCATCGTGTGGCCGAACGTCGCGCGGCCATTTTCGTGCCACCCGCCCTGGGCCGGCGCCAGCACGTAGCAAAGGTTCTCGATCGCGCGCGCGCGCAGCAGCGTTTCCCAATGCGCGCGGCCGGTGGTCGCGGTGAATGCGGACGGCACAAGGATCAGGTCCGGCGCGTTGCCGTCGCTGGCCAGCGCGCGGTACAGCTCGGGAAAGCGCAGGTCGTAGCAGACCGAAAGTCCGACCTTGAGCCGCGGTCCTTGCGGCGGGGCGAACTCGAAGCTCGCCACCCCTTCGCCGGGCGCGATCGTACGCGCCTCATCGTAGTTCTCGTCGCCGCGCGAAAACGCAAACAGGTGGATCTTGTCGTAGCGTGCCACGCGCGCGCCGTCGGGTCCGTAAACGAGCACGGAATTTTTCACGCGGTCGGGCTGCGGGGCAGCGAGCGGCACCGTTCCGCCGACGAGCCACAGCGCATGCCGGCGCGCCTGCGACGCGAGAAACTCCTGGATCGGGCCGTGTCCGTCGACTTCGCGCGCGCTGACCTTGGCCTCGTCGGTGCGGCCCATCAGGCAAAAGTACTCGGGCAGTGCGACCAGCCGCGCGCCGGCGGCCGCCGCCTGCGCGATCAGCGCCTCGGCCGCGCGCAGGTTGTCGTCGACGCGCGGCGTCGAGACCATTTGCACGGCAGCCACGCGCACCGCGGACGCCGGCGCGTCCATCGAAGGCAGAACCGAACTCACGCGCGATCGATCTCTACTTGCGGGTTTCCGCAGCGTCGGGGGCGGCGCGCTCGCGGCGCTTGACCTGCGGCTCCGTCCACGAGCCGGAAACGTCGTACTCGTACGAGAAGGCCTTGGACAGCGGATCGCGCAGCAGCACCTGCGCGAGGAACGTGCCCAAGCCCACGGCCGGATTGGCCATCAGAGCATACACGAGGGACGCCGAGCGGGCGTCGATCTCCGGCAGCACGAGCACGTGCAGGTTCTGCGTTTCGTTCTTCAGATCGATGCTGCCTTCCATCAGCACGGTGGCCGATGCGCCGCGCATCTTGAAGTCGCGCGTCACCAGTATGCCGCCCGTCAGTTGCGCGCTTGCGCTGATCTGGTCGAAGGCGAAGCCTTCGGAGAACACGTCGCGGAAGTCGAGCGCGATGCGCCGCGGCAGCGTCCGCAGCGACATCACGCCCAGCAGCCGGCCCGCGCCGGCGTCCGCCTTGAGGAACTGCCCCTTGGCGGTCGCCAACTGCAGCTTGCCCGTCAACGTCGGATAGTCGATCGCCAGCGGAGAGCCGCGCCACGAAAGCTCGCCTTCGAGCTTGCCGCTGCCGTTGCGCACGGCGTCCGGGATGCCGAGCCGGCCGAGCAGCGCACCGGCGTTGCCGAACTCGAGCGACAAGGCCATCGTCGTGCGGCGCGGCGCGGCGGGCGGCGCGTTCGCTTCGCGCTCCCAGCGGCCGGTCGCCGTCAGTCGCCCGTCCGCATTGGCGAGCGCGAGTTTCTGCATCCGCCAGGCATTGGCGCCGTCGACCGTGACGTTGTCCGCCACCAGTTCGAGCCGGCCGAGCTTGCGGGCGCCGAGCTCGAATTCGTCCGCGATCACGTCGAGCGCGGGGATCTCGACGGGTGGTGCGTCGAGCAGTTCGGCGACCTGGTCGCGCTGCGCGTCCGGAATCGTCAGGCGTGCCAGCCGCGCGCTGACGCGTCCGGGTGCCGCGCCTGCGCCAGGACGCCAGGTCAGTGCGCCGGTCGCATGATCCGACTCGATATTGGCGTCCCACTGGCCATCGGCCGTGCGGGTGGCGCCGAGCACCACGTTGGCGATCGGCTTGCCGGCGATTACCAGCTCGCGCACGCGCAGCGCGAGCAGGTCCGGCATGCCGGCATCGCCCGCGCGCGCCGCGTCGGCCCCGCCCGCCCCGACGATGCCTTCAAGCAGCGGCCGCCACCGATCGACGTCCAGCCGCGCGAGGTTTACGCTCGCGAGCACGCCAGCAGCGGGCAGCGGGACCGACTCGCCGATGACGATCGCGCCGCGGGCCACGCGCACTGCACCGGCCGCGTCGCGCGCGCGTTCGAGGTGCAGCGCCAGCAACGCGCCCGCGGTCACCCGCAGGCTGTCGCGATCGGCTCCGACCGGAATCAGCTCGAAGCGCAGCGGCAGCGCCTCGGCGGCGGCCTTGCGCGCCGGTGCCGGCAGGTCCAACGACCAGCCGACCAGGTCGGACTCGATGCGGATCTCGGCACGGCGAGCGCGCACCGTCACGCTGCCGGTGTAGCGGGCCGTGCCCTGTGCGCGTTCGAGCAGACGCTGCACCAGCGCGTGCTCGACCGCGCGCCTGGCTCCTTGCGGCGTGGCGGTGCCCGCGGCGCTGATCGCGATCACGCCATCGGCCGCGGTGGTTGCATCGATCCGAACCTGCCCGCCGACGAAGTTCGCGGTGGCGTTGGTCAGACGCAGCGAACGTTCGGTGAACTCCACGCGGCAGGCGGCGCGGGTAAACGGCGGGATGTCGGGACGCAGCGTGATATCGCCATTCTGGAAACTCACGGCACCAGCGACCTGCGTGGCGCGCGCGTTGTCCAGCGGGATGTCGAGCTGCAGTTGGACGCGCCCGTTGCCGCCGGCCTGCGCCTCGGCGAGAAAGCCGCCGATCCAGCCGCCCACCGGCGATGCGTTCACGTAGCGCAGCATGTCGGCGAGCGGGCCGCTCGCTTCGCCGCGGATGACCAGGTGCGCCTCGCGCGCGCCGAGGTCCGGAATGTCGACCTTGACGTCGGTCAGCGCAACGCCATAGATCGAACCGCGTCGGCCGGTGATCGTCATGCGCTGGCGTTCGAACAGCAGCTCGGCGTCGATGCCCTCGATGCGGGGCCAGGACGTGTCGGCCGCCGGCTGGCCGGCCTCGCGGGCGCCCGGCAGACCGCCTTGCGGTCCTTCGGTCCGACCCGCGGCGGGGACGTAGTCGAGCGTGCCGTTGCGCACGCGCGCGGCGACGCGGAACTCGCCCGTTCGGGGATCCTTGAATGGAAAGTCCCACAAGTCGCCGCGCAGCCTGAAGCTGCCGTCGACCGCCTCGCCTTCGATCAGCGCATGACGCAGCCAGGCGCGCGTCCTGGCGCCGGCGACGAGCGGCACGTACTTGTATGCCGCGCGCGCCTGCGCGCGCACGATGCGGCCGCTGAAGTCGACCAACCCCGGCCCTTTGCCGCCGCTGCGGTACGAGCCGCTGGCGTTGAGTTCGACCTCGTCGTTGGATGCCGCGAAACCGTCGACGCGCAGATCGAAGCCCGGCCGGGTGGTCCAGTAAACGCGCGTCGTGAGATGGCGCCACGGCAGCCGCGGCTCTTCGAAGACGCCAGGGAACACCAGCACGGCGTCGCGCGCATCCACTTGCACGGTGCCGCCAGCTTCGGTCGCCTCGACCGAGCCCGCCAGATTCTCGAAACCGGGCAGCCCGGGGCGCGGCTTGCCGCTCGCGGCGCCTTCCGTGTGCGCGGAGGGCGTTGCGGCCGGCTGACCGCTCGAGCCCAGCCCGTCGAAGCGCGCGCGCAGCGAAAACCGCCCGGGTGACGCGGGCTCGCCTTCCCAGGCGAGCTTCAGGTCCGTCAGCCGTCCACGTACCGCGTGGCGCGCCGCAAAGTCGCGCAGGTCGCGGGCGAGCGGTACGTGCGCGGCCAGCTCGCTCAACGTGTCGAGCGACAGGATGTTCGTTTCCAGTTCTCCGCGCAGCGGCCGCTCGTCGGCGGCGCGCGTCACGCGCAGCCGCAGGTCGGTCGGCGGCAGCGCGAACGTGTCGGCCTGAAGCGAAAAGCGCACGAGCGCGAGCTCCTGTCCGCCTTCGAATTCGTTGCCCCAGACGCGCTGGGTGAAGCGGCCTTGCACGCCTGCCAACCGCAGCGGCTCGAGATCGGCGCCGAGCCGCGCGTCGACGTCGGCGAGCGCCACGTCGGCCGTGAAGCGCGTTGACGCGAGCGCCTCGAAGTCGAACCATGCACGCAGCGCGCCGTGTGCGCGCGCGATCGCAATCGGCTCGGGCAACACGCGCGCCAGCCGCTCGATGCGCGCCACGTCGGCGTAGTCCATCTGCGCGAACACGCGCCCCGACCAGTGTCGCGCGTCGGACGGACGTTCGCCCCACGCGTGGTCGAAGCGGGCGCGCACGTCGATCGGGCTGGCCAGATCCGCGGGCGGGCGCGCCTGCAGCGCGAAGCGGTGCGAGCGAAAGCCTGCTTCGAGGACCAGATTCACGTCCGCGAGCGCGACCGTCTCGGGGTCCGCCCGCGTCTCGTCCGTGTAGCGCAGCGTCGCGTGACGGATACTGATGCGTTTCTGCGCGAGCACCCAGTCGGCCGCGCCGCCGTCGCCGCCGGCGCCGGCCGGATCGACGACGAAGCCCGCCACCGCGAAGCGCCCACCGGGCAGCCGCCGCACGTCCAGCTCCGGTGCCAGGATCGAAAGCGACGCGAAGCGCAACCCGAGCGTCGGCACGCTGAGCCACGAGACGGTCGCTTCGAGCTGCGGCAGCGCCAACCGTACTTCGCCGCGCGCGTCGAGCACTCGCACGTCGTCGAGTCGCAGGTGCGGGTTGAACGCGCGCCAGCGCGCGTCGATGCGGCCGATCCGAACGTCGGCGCCGAGCAGCCGGCTCGCCTCGCGTTCGAGCGCGGGCCGGTACGTGTCGATGCGCGGCATCACCCAGTAGCGCGCAGCCAGCAGCAGTGCTCCGAACGCGAAATACGCGACCAGCGCGGCGACCGCCAGCGCCTTCAGCGTCCAGCGCAGTCCGCGCACGCAGCCGGCACCGAAGCGCTGCGCGAGTGTGCGTTCGGTCGCTTCGAACGCGTGCTCGACCGCCTCTTCGACGGCGTGCTCGATCCGCTCGAGCGCGGCGGTCACGGCGGGCGCGCGATCGGAGCGAGGCTGGGTGTCGGGTTTCACGCGGAGACGGCGCGGCGCGCGGTCGGACGTAGCGGTTAGGCGCGGGCTGGCGTCGTTCGGTTCCATCGGCCGCCGACCGCCGACATACAATGCGCGCGTCCCGGTCGGGCCCGCCGCCGGGCGCGCCCGGGGCTGCGGACAGGTCGACGGTGACTGCGAACGCGCAGCGCGGGCGTTTCGCCGACCGAGGCTAGCACAGCGAGCACGCCGCCCGTCTTGATCTCCGACACGAACGAAGCCGTCGCAGCGGGCTGCACCGCGGCGCTGGCGCTTTCTCGCTACGTGCAGCGTGCGCTTGCGGCCGAGCTCGGTGCGCGCGCGGGCGACGCGGCCAAGGCAGCCCGCCTGCGCGAACTGGCCGACGCGCCATGGCCGCGCGAACGCATCGAAGCGGCGCTCGATGCGTTGCTGGCGGCCTGCGGCGCTGCCGATGCGGCCGAAGATTTCACCGAACGGCTTGCCGCCGCGCTGCGCCGGCTGCGCCGGCAGGTCCTGCTCGCGGTGATCGCGCGCGACTTGGGCGGTGTGGCGCCGCTGGCCGAAGTCGTCGCCACGATGACGGCGCTGGCGGAAGTCGCTGTCGCGCGTGCGGTCGCCGCACACGCGCACGCGCTGGCGCGCTCGCACGGCGTGCCGACGAGCGGCGCAGGCGTGCCGCAGGACCTGCTGGTCGTCGCGATGGGCAAGGGCGGCGGCGGCGAACTGAACGTCTCTTCCGACCTCGATCTGGTGTTCGTCTACGACGAGGACGGCCAGACGCGGCCGAGCGGCGGGTTCGCCGACGCGCGGCGCCCGCTGACGAACCACGAGTTCTTCGAGCGGCTCGGCCGCCGGCTGATCGGCGCGTTGTCGGAAGTCACGGCCGACGGCTTCGTGTTCCGCGTCGACATGCGCCTGCGTCCGAACGGCGATGCCGGTCCGCTGGCGGTGTCCAACGCGATGCTCGAGGAGTACCTGGTGCGTCAAGGGCGCGAGTGGGAGCGCTTCGCCTGGCTGAAGGGTCGCGTGATCTCGGCACCGGTGTTCGCCGACGCCGCCGCGTTCGATGCGCAGTGCCGCGCGCTCGACCAGATCGTCCGCCCCTTCGTCTATCGCAAGTATCTGGACTTCAACGCGATCGCGTCGCTGCGCGACCTGCACGCGCTGATCCGCGCCGAGACCGAGCGCAAGCGCGCCGCGCGCGCGCAGCCGCAGGACAACGTCAAGCTCGGCCGCGGCGGCATCCGCGAGATCGAGTTCATCGCGCAGACCTTCCAGGTGATCCGCGGCGGGCGCGACGTGCGGCTCAGAAACCGCAGCACGCTGGCGACGCTGGCGACGCTCGCGCAACTGGGCGCGCTGGCCGCGCCCACCTGCGAGCGCCTGGCGGCCGCGTACGACTTCCTGCGCCGCCTCGAGCATGCGCTGCAGTACGTCGACGACGCGCAGACGCACCTGCTGCCGACCGATCCCACGGAGCTGGGGCGCGTGGCGGCGATGCTGCGGCTGCCTTCGGCGCAGGCGCTGCGCAGCCGCTTCGACGAGACGCGCGAATTCGTCGCGAAAACGTTCGATGCGATCTTCCTCGCGCCGCAGGGTGCGCGCGACGAAGGTGCAGGCACCGACGGCAACGGCGCGCTCGTGCTCGGCGAGCCGCTCGCGCAGCGCATGGCGCAGGCCGGTTACGCCAATCCGGGCGAGGCCGCGCAACGGGTCAGCGACGCGCTCGCCGCGCGCCGCGTGCTGGACGCCGCGGGCTTCG
>JBBIQI010000099.1:0-12814 GCA_037442465.1 Burkholderiales bacterium | reverse complement strand
GGGCGAGGCGCACTCGCAACGCGGCGGTGTCACGAGATCGGCCAATCCCCAATAGTGCTTCGCGAATCGGCAAAGGCCATGCGCCATATCGACGTGTTCAACGGCGACGCCGACGGCCTCTGCGCATTGCATCAGTTGCGGCTCGCGGAGCCGGCCGACGCCGAGCGGGTAACGGGGCTGAAGCGCGACATCGAGCTGCTCGAACGCGTGCGCGCCGATACCGACTGCGCGATCACCGTGCTCGACATCTCGCTCGACCGCAACCGCGCCGCGCTCGACCGCGTGCTGCAGGCGGGCGCGCGCGTGCGCTGGTTCGACCATCACTACGCTGGCCACGTCCCGACGCATCCGCGGCTCGAGCTGCACATCGATCCCGCGCCTTCGACCTGCACGAGCATCCTGGTCGACCGCCACCTCGGCGGCCGCTTCCGCCGCTGGGCCGTGGTCGCCGCCTTCGGCGACAACCTGCGCGTGCCCGCGCTCGAACTGGCCGCCGCGCTGGGACTGGACGACGCACGTACCGACGCGTTGCGCGCGCTCGGCGAGGCGCTGAACTACAACGGCTACGGCGAGACCGAGGCCGACGTGCTGATCCACCCGCGCGAGTTGTATCGCGTGTTGCACGCGTACGAGGATCCGTTCGAGTTCCGCGCGCGCGAGCCGATCGCCGCCCGCCTGATCGAACGCTGCCGCGCCGATCTTGCCGCCGCGCGCGCGGTCGCGCCTGCGTACGCCGACGCGCGCTGCACGCTGTACCGGCTGCCGGACGAGCCGTGGGCGCGACGCGTGATCGGTACCTTCGCGCATCGGCTCGCGGCGGACGATCCGCGGCGCGCGTTCGCCGTCGTGCGCGCGAACACCGACGGCAGCTTCACGATCAGCGTGCGAGCGCCGCGCGGTGCCGATGCGTTGTGTCGGCGGTTTGCGCGCGGCGGCGGCCGCAGCACGGCGGCGGGCATCGATCGATTGCCGGCCGATCGCCTCGACGACTTCGTGCGCCGCTTCCGCGCTCTGGACTGGTGCGACGAGCCGCAGCGATGAGTGCCAACACGATCGCGCTGTTTCTGTGCGGCGACGTGATGACCGGCCGCGGCATCGATCAGGTGCTGCCGCATCCGAGCCGGCCGCAGCTGTACGAGGACTACGTGCACTCGGCGCTCGGCTACGTCGAGCTGGCCGCGGCCGCCAGCGGTCCGATCCGCCGGCCGATGGACTTTGCGGACCTGTGGGGCGACGCGCTCGCCGAGTTCGAACGCCGGCGACCCGATGCGCGCATCGTCAACCTGGAGACTGCCGTCACGACGAGCGACGACGCCTGGCCCGGCAAGGGCATCCACTACCGGATGCATCCGGCCAACGTGCGCGCGCTGATGGCCGCACAGCTCGACTGCTGCGTGCTCGCCAACAACCACGTGCTCGACTGGGGACACGCGGGGCTCGCCGAAACGCTCGACACGCTCGCGCGCGCCGGCATCCGCACCGCGGGCGCCGGCCGCGACGCTGCACAGGCGGCGACGCCCGCGGTGATCGACCTGCCGCCGGGCCGCCGCGTGCTCGTGTTCGGCTTCTGCACCGAAGACAGCGGCGTGCCGCGCGAATGGGCCGCCACCGCGTCGCGCCCCGGCGTGGCGCTGCTCAGCAGACTCGACGCGCAGTCCGCCGCCGACATCGCCGCGCAGGTCAGCGCGGTGCGGCGCGCCGGCGATGCGGTCGTCGCGTCGATCCACTGGGGCGGCAACTGGGGTTTCGCGATCCCTGCCGCGCAGCGCGACTTCGCGCATCGGCTGATCGACGAAGCCGGTGTGGACCTCGTGCACGGCCACTCGTCGCATCACGTCAAGGGGATCGAAGTGCACCGCGGCAAGCTGATCCTGTACGGCTGCGGCGACTTCGTGAACGACTACGAAGGCATCCGCGGCCACGAACGCTGGCGCGGCGACCTCGCCCTGATGTACTTCGCCGCGCTCGACGCCGCCACCGGTGCGCTCGCCGCGCTCGACATGACACCGACGCGGATGCGCCGCTTCCGTGTGCAGCGCGCCGCAGCCGACGAAGCACGATGGCTCGCCGACACGCTCGAGCGCGAGGGCCGCGCGCTCGGCACGCGCGTCGAGCGGCAACCCGATGGCACACTTGTCCTGAGGTGGTGACGTTGGCACGGGTGACCTGTCTTTCCTCTGCCCGGGCAAGCGGACAGCCCGAAGGGCGCAGGACGCCGCACAGCGGCGGGAAGCGCTGTGAGCATCGGTGCAAGGGTCGCAGTCAAGGCGAGGAGTGGAAGCACTGCAAGCGATCGAGCGCTACCCGACGGCGCGACACCTCGATCCGGTCCGCGCACCGGGCCGATGCCGGCGCACGTGCCGTCACCCCGAGCAACGCGAGGGCTCTGCACATCGCCAGGGCTGGGATTCCCCGCCGCGGTCCGAAGCCGTGGCTCGAAACGGGGTCGGGTGTCGGCTTGGTGATGAGGGCGCGCGCCGGGAATCGCCAGCGGCGTGCGCGCGGAACGACGGGGCACGTCGACTCGCAGCGCCGCGGTCGGCATCTTCCATGAAGATTCGTAACGCTCGACGGGAGAACACGATGCTGCTCTTTGCCCTCAAGCACACGCGTGAATTTGGCGAACGCGTCGCCGCCGCGCTCGGCGTCGAACTCGCCCCCTTGGAAGAGCGCGAGTTCGAGGACGGCGAACACAAGGCGCGTCCGCTGCTTGACGTGCGCGGGCACGACTGCTTCGTGATCCAAAGCCTGCATGGCGGCCCCGACGGCAGCGCCAACGACAAGCTTGCCCGGCTGCTGTTTTTTGCCGGCGCGCTGCGCGACCACGGTGCGGCGCGCGTCACCGCCGTCGTGCCCTATCTCGCGTACGCGCGCAAGGACCGCGTGACCAAGCCGTGGGACCCGGTGATCACGCGCTATGTCGCGCAGCTTTTCGAGGCGATGGGCGTCGCCGGCGTGATCGCGCTCGAAGTGCACAACGTCGCTGCGTTCCAGAACGCGTTTCGCATTCCGACGCTGCACCTCGAATCGGCCGAGATCTTCGCGCGGCGTGCCGGCGAACTCGCGGGCAGCGGCCCGGTCGTCGTGGCCTCGCCCGACCCCGGCGGGGTGAAGCGCGCGCAGCTTTTCCGCGAAACGCTCGAAGCGCGGCTTGCGCGCCCGTTCGGCGCCGCGTACCTGGAGAAGCGCCGCAGCGCCGGTGTGGTCAGCGGCGACATGCTCGCGGGCGACGTCGCGGGTGCGACGGTGCTGCTCGTCGACGATCTGATCAGCACCGGCGGCACGATGCTACGCGCCGCGCAGACCTGCCTCGCCGCCGGTGCGACCAAGGTTTACGCCTTCGCCGCGCACGGACTGTTCAACGCGGGTGCGAGCGAGGTGATCGCGAATCCCGCCTTCGCCACGACGATCATCACCGACACCGTGCCGCTGTTGCGCCTGAGCGCCGCGGCGCGCGAGCGGGTCGAAGTTGTCAGCGCGGCGCCGCTGTTCGCGGACGCGATCCGGCGGGTGCACGAAGGAATGATGACGGCGAGTTGATACCGTCGGGATCGATGGGCTGGGTGTTGGCCGACCAGTCGGGCCACACCTTCACTCTCGTGGCCGAGCGTCTTTGACTCCTGTCGAGCGAACAGTGCTTGACAGTCGAGTTTGAAGTTCCATATCGATTTGCGCTGTTTAGAGTGCCGAGCCCGCTTCCGCCGAGCCGGTACATCAAGAAGTGGTCGATCGAGAGGTTTCCTGGGTGTTGCGACGCGGTGCCGCGTGAGGGCGGGCGCACGCTACATGCAACGTGCCACGTCGGAGGGGACATGAAATTGCAGCTTGTGGTCCCCAGGCCACCGCTTACCGTGCTGGGCGTTGCGATGCTTGTTTCCTTCCCATGTTTCGGACAAGAGAAGGCGAGCGATGCGAACTCGGCCGCCGTCACGATGCCGCCAGCTCAGACCGGCGGAGGCTTGCCGCCGAAGATGGCTGGTCGTTGGCAAACCGATGATGGGCGCTTCGCGAGTACACACGAAGTCATCGTCCAGTCCGTCGACGGAACGGATGTACGAGGCACACTCGTCGTCTGGTCCGGGCGCTGCAACGGAAAGCCTGCGCAATTCGTCGGCACGTACAACGGCGTTGAGTTGACGATTACGACCGGGCCTGACAGTCCATGCAGTCCCGTGAAGTACTCGTTGCGTCGACAAGATCAAGGCAGGCACCTCTTCGAAGGAACTCGGGAAATCAGCAATTTTCGGGGGACTGCATATTTCGATCCGCAGTGAACTCGCACAGCCCGGATCTGCCGTCGAGATCCTCTGGTATGCGTACGAAAGTCGGCGGCCCGGAATGCACGACGCGTACGGGTGAGATTTGCGGCCTTGCGGTGCGCGCGTACCGGCCAAAATACGCTTCGTCCTCGACTCGCGATCGTCCCACGTGCCAACGCCGAAGTTGATCGGACCCACTTTCGCTCCGAGTGTCGACGCAAGTTGGGCTTGCCGCGGGCGCACGGTCGTCGCTCGGTTGTGGCGCGAGCTTTGGCCCCAGCGCGAACGTCCCGCTCGAAGGCGCCGGCCAAGCGCGCTGCACCGTTGATCCAGACGGTTCATCGCTTCGCGTGCCGCGGTAGTACGATGCGCCTCATGATCGATTGGTCGACCTGTCCAGCCGTCGAGCGCGACCCGGAGCGCATGAGCGGTGTTTGGGTGTTTCGCGGTACGCGGGTACCCGTGGCGGCGCTGTTCTAGAACCTCGAACACGGCGCACTCGTGCCGGAGTTCGTCCAGTGGCTCCCGGGCGTCACGTTGGAGCAGGTTCGCACCGTGCTGGAGCATGCGGCGCGGAATTGAGTGGGTAGCTTTGTGTGGTCGGGGACGGTTAGTCCGCGGCACTCGGTGTGGCATCAAAGGGGCGGGCATCAGGGAGTACGATCGGGTACATGCAAGTCGCCACCGGAACTGTCGTAAACGGCAAGATCGTCGTCGAGGGAGCGGATCTTCCCGAAGGCGCGGTCGTCACCGTGCTCTCGCGCGGCGCTGCCGAGAGCTTTTCTCTGTCAGAGACACAGGAAAACGAGCTTCTCGAAGCCATCGCCGAGATCGAGCGAGGCGGGTTCGAAACGTTGGACGAGTTGCTTGCATCGCTTCGCGATAAGCCCTGAGCATGACGCTTCGGGTCAAGGTCTCTGCCCGAGCAGCAAGTCAGATTCGTCGGGCTGCCGAGTGGTGGGCAGAGAATCGTCCGAGCGCTCCCGGCGCGGTTGCGGCTGACTTCGCTGAGGCCACTGCGCTGCTCGCGGAGCAACCCGGAATTGGTGCGCGGTACTCGGGGAGTCGAACCCCCGGCGTGCGGCGCCTCTTCTTGAATCGCGTCGGCTACTTCATCTACTACAAGGCGGATCCGGGCGAGTTGAGGGTTCTCGCCTTTTGACATGCGAGCAGGGAGCACCCGACGGTGCTGTGAAAGACGCAGACGCGCGGCACGCGGGCAGGGTCCGATCGCTCGGAGCGTTCCGTCGCACCGCAGATCCTTCCAGTCTGCATAGATCGAATCAACTCTTGGCGATGCCCCCCACCGCCCGCTCCGCCAGCGCCAGATATTCCCGCGCCCGCTGCGGCCACTTGTGCGGATCGCGTGGCTCGGGCTCCGTGAGATGCGCGAGCGCCAGCCGGGCGCGCAGGCAGGCGCGCAGCGCGACATAGAAGTGGTGCAGGCGGTCGTCGATGCGGTCGCCGAGGCGCGCTTCGAGGTCGCGGCGCAGTCGTTCGCCGACCCACGGTGCGCCGAGCCGCTCGCATTCGAGGCCGAGGAAGCCGATCTCGTCGAACGGGTCCACGAGCCGCAGCGCGCGGTTGAACTCAAGGCAGTCGATGATGACCGGCTGCTCGAGCAGGAAGACGTGTTCGGGGCGCAGGTCGCCGTGGCCCTCGACGACATGGCCGCCGGTGGCGCGCGCTTCGAGCAGCGCGCGGTCGGCGTCGAAGAAGCGCCCGACCGCCTCCAGCGTGCGCTCGACGCGTGCGCCGTCGAGCGCGAAGTCGGGCCGCAGCAGCAGGCCGGCGTTGGCGTCGTGCTGGGCGCGCAGCAGCTCGACGTAGCGCTGCGCATCGACGTCGGCGGGCGCGAGTCGTCGGTAGAACGCGCCCAACGCGGCGCCGATCTGCGCGACATGCGCGGCCGCCAGCTCGCCGCGCGCGATGAGCCGCTCGAGCGTGCGCTCCTCGGGCAGCCGGCGCATGCGTACCAGCCAGTCGATCGTCGTGCCCTCGCCGTCGATCGCCAAGCGCCCGTCGGCCTCGCGCGTCAACCGCGCCACACCGAGATACACGTCAGGCGCGAGCCGGCGGTTGAGCCGCACCTCGTCGCGGCAACGCGCCTCGCGCGCCGCCAGCGTGCTGAAGTCCAGATACGGATAGACGACGGGCTTCTTCAGCTTGTAGGCCGTGCCGTCGGTCAGAAAGACCCAGGACATGTGCGTTTCCCGCAGCTCGACGTGCGCGGGGTGCTCCGGATACGCGGCGGGCGAGGCGAGGAAGTCGACCTTGGCCTGCAACTGGTCGGCGCCGTCGCGCAACGCGGCGGCACGCCGGGTGGCGCGCGGGGCGCCTGCGCTCGTGTCGCTGTTTGCCGTCATCGAACCGCGTGGTCGGTGGCAACGACCGCATCGCTGCGCGGGTGCGTACGCAGGCCACGTTACTGCGGCGGTGCGCGCAACGTCAACGCGCACCGAAGCGGCATTTGATCGAGACGAAACGCGGGACGCGCGCCTGCCGACTGCCTACAATCGCGCGCTTCCGTTCCTTGGACGGCACCTGTCGAACACTGCGCGTCGCGGGCAATCTCGGGCGGCGCAATGCGAACGGGCACCCCCCTGACAAGTACGACGACGCCGTGACCGTCACCCTGACCCGACTGCTCGGCGGCTTTGTGCGCCGGCACTGGCGCGCTTATGGAGCGTCGGCGCTGATGCTGATCGGTGTCGCGGTGCTGACGGTGTGGGTGCCGCGGCAGGTCGGCCGCATCGTCGACGGCCTGGTCGCCGGCACGCTCGCCGACGGCGCGCTGTGGCGCGAGCTGGCGTGGCTCGCGCTGATGGGTATTGCGATCTACCTGCTGCGCGTGGGCTGGCGACTGCAGCTATTCGCCGCCGCGTATCGGCTCGGCGTGGAACTGCGTGCGCGCTTGTACGCCCGGCTTGCGCAGCAGGGACCGCCGTTTTTCAACCGCCAGCGCACCGGCGACCTGATGGCGCGCGCGACCAACGACGTCGATGCCGTCGAAATGACCGCCGGCGAGGCGTTTCTCGCCGGCTTCGACGGCACGCTGACGCTGGTGCTGGTGGTGGGCATGATGACGCTGGGCGTGGACTGGCGGCTCGCGTTGGTGGCACTGCTGCCGTTTCCGCTGATGGCCGCTTCGTTCTGGGTGATCTCGCGCCGCGTGCACGACGCCTGGCGGCGGTCGCTCGACCGCTTCTCCGCACTCAACGAGCACGTGCAGGAGACGGTCGCGGGCGTGCGCACGTTGCGTGCACTGGGGCTGGAGGCGCGCGCGGGCATGGACTTCGCGCAGCGCACGCAGGCCGCGGCCGACGCGAGCTTCGACGCGCAGAAGTGGGAGGCGGCCTACGAGCCGGCGGTCGGCGTGACGCTGACGGTGGCGACGGTGCTGACGCTCGCCGTGGGCGGCTGGCTCGTCTGGCGCGGCGAGCTGACCGTGGGCGGCCTGACCGCTTTCACGATGTACCTCGCGCAACTGATCTGGCCGATGTTCGCGGCCGGCTGGGTGTTGTCGCTGATCGAGCGCGGCCGCGCGGCGTGGGGCCGGCTCGACCCGCTGCTCGCCGAGCCGCTGTCGGTCGAGGATCGCGGGACCGTTGAAGCGATCGAGCGCGGTGCGATCCGGTTCGACGAGGTGACGTTCGCTTATCCGGAAGCGCCGGGTGAGGACCGCTCGGCCCAGCCCCGTCCGCGCGTGCGCGGCGAGGGCGAGACATTTGCCTCTACCGTGAAACCGAGCGAGGGCGAGCGACGGCAGGGCGTCCCTGCCTCGCCCGGCTTGCGAGGCGAGGGCGAGGGCGAGGGGGCCGTGCAGCCAGTCGATCCACCCCGCCGGCTCGCTCTCGATCGCGTCAGCTTCGACCTCGCGCCGGGCTGCACGCTGGGCATCGTGGGGCCGACCGGCGCCGGCAAGTCGACCGTGATCCGGCTGCTGCTGCGGCACTACGTGCCGCAGTCGGGGTCGATTCGCTGGGGTGCGCATCCGCTGCACGCGTACCGGCTCGACGCGCTGCGTTCCGCGATCGCGTGGGTGCCGCAGGAGCCGTTCCTGTTCTCGGCGTCGATCGCCGAGAACATCGCGCTCGCCCGACCCGAGGCGACGCGCGCGCAGATCGAAGAGGCGGCGCGACTGGCCGCGCTGCACGACGACATCCTGCGTTTCCCGCGCGGCTACGACACGCTGGTCGGCGAACGCGGCGTCACGCTGTCGGGCGGGCAACGGCAGCGGGTGGCGATCGCGCGCGCGCTGCTGACCGACACGCCGCTGCTGGTGCTCGACGACGCGCTGTCTGCCGTCGACACCGGCACCGAGACGCGCATCCTCGCGCATCTGCGCGGGGCGCGCGCGGCGCGCACCGCGCTCATCGTCACCCATCGGCTGTCGGCAGTGGCCGACGCCGACCAGATCATCGTGATCCGCGCCGGCCGCTTGACCGAGCGCGGCACGCACGACGAGCTGCTCGCGCTTGGCGGCTGGTACGCGGCGCAGTGGAGGTACCAGCAACTGGAGGCGAGCCTTGATGCGGCGTGAAGCGCGCCGGCCGTTGTGAGTCGGGAGAAGATTTCGAGACGCGTCCACCACCCGCAGTCCCCAATCCGCCAAATCCTGAGTCCTCAATCCTCGCTCATCGATCCTCGACCCAAGAATGTCTATCGCCATCGAAGCCGAAACGCATCCCGACCTGCGCCCGGTCAAGCCGAACGAGCGCCGGCAGGCGTTCGCGCTGTTGTGGCGCGCGGCGCGGCCGGACAAACGCCAACTCGTGTGGGCGACGCTGTGGCTGGCGGCGGCGGGCGGGCTGGAGGCGCTCGGGCCGATCTTCGGCAAGGTCTTCATCGACGCGCACCTGCTGCCGCGTTCGTTCGAGCCGTGGGCGATCGCGCTGCTGCTCGGCGGGTATCTGGCGTCGGGTTGCGCCGCAAGCGTCGTGCGCTACTTCCAACTCGTGCGGCTGGCCGGGCTGGCGATGCGCTCGGTGCGGCGGCTGCGCGAGCGTGTGTACGCGCACGTGCTGCGGCTGCCGATCGCCTTCTTCGACCGCGCGATCACCGGCCAACTGGTCAGCCGCATCACCAACGACACCGAATCGGTCAAGCAGCTGTACGTGCAGGTGCTGTTCGAGATCCTGCAGGGGCTGACGGTGTTGCTCGGCGCAGTCGTCGCGATGGCCTGGCTCGACTGGCGCTTGATGCTGATCGTGCTGACGCTGGTGCCGGCGACGGCGGCGATCGTCTGGGGTTACCAGCGGCTGTCCAGCGGCGCGGTGACGCGCTCGCGCGAGCTGCGCAGCGACATCAACGCGCAGATGGCCGAGAGCATTGCCGGCATGAGCGTGCTGCAGGCCACCGGCGCGGTGCGGCGCTTCGGCCGACGCTTCGCGGCCACCAACGATGCGTACTGGCGCGCGCGCATGGGCGAGATCCGCGCCAACGCGTGGCTGCTGCGGCCGGCGCTGGATCTGGTCAACGTGCTGCTGATCGTCGCGGTGATCGCAGCGTTCGGCGCCCAGCGTCCGGATGCGCTCGAGATCGGTCTGCTGTACGCGTTCATCGCGTACATCGCACGCGTGGTCGAGCCGCTGATCCAGATCACGATGCAGTTCTCGCTGTTGCAGCAGTCGGTGATCGCCGCCGCGCGCGTGAATGCGTTGCTGCAGGAGGGCGAGAGCGAGCGCGTCACGCATGCGCGCCGCATCGCGCACGGGCGCGTCGAGCTGCGCGACGTGACGTTCGGCTACGACCCCGACGAGCCGGTACTGCACGACCTAAGTCTGGAGATTCAGGCCGGTGCGTTCGTCGGCATCGTCGGCGCGACCGGCAGCGGCAAATCCACGCTGCTTGCGCTGCTGCTGCGCTTCTACGCGCCGCAGGCCGGCCGCATCGAAATCGACGGCATCCCGCTGGCGACGATCGGCGACGAGCACTTTCGCGCCGACGTGGGACTCGTGCCGCAGGAGCCTTTCCTGCTGGCGGCAAGCGCGCGCGAGAACATCGACATGGGGCGCGGTCTGCCGCAAGCGGTGATCGAAGCCGCCGCGCGCGCCGCGCGCGTGCACGAGGTGATCGAGCGGCTGCCGCAGGGCTACGACACGCCGCTCGGCGAGTCCGGCGCACGTCTGTCGTCCGGGCAGAAACAGTTGATCGCGGTGGCGCGCGCGCTGGCGGGGTGGCCGCGCGTGCTGTTCCTGGACGAAGCGACCGCGCGCATCGACAGCGAAACCGAGCAGCTCGTGCAGGCCGCACTCGCCGAACTGCGCGGCAAGGTGACGGTGATCGCGATCGCGCACCGGCTGTCGACGATTCGCGCCGCCGACCGGATCGTCGTGCTTAACCACGGCCGCATCGCCGAGCAGGGCACGCACGACGAACTGATGGCGATCGCAGGCGGCATTTACCAGCGGCTGTACCTGCTGCAGCAGATCGGCGAATAGGTCGACGGCGAGTCGCCCGGGCGGCAGCGGTCCGGCCGGACGACGCGGACTTGAAGCCGCCCGCCCCGCCCCCATAATCCGCCCCGCTACGGCCGTACCGGAGGACTTGCATGGGCGCACCCGACACCAAGATCAAGGAAACCCTGGGCTTCCAGGCCGAGGTGAAGCAGCTTCTTCACCTCGTGACGCATTCGCTGTATTCGAACAAGGAGATCTTCCTGCGCGAGCTGGTCAGCAACGCGTCGGACGCGTGCGACAAGCTGCGCTTCGAGGCGATCGCCAGGCCCGAGCTGCTCGAAGGCGACGCCGACTTCGCGATCCGCGTGGCCTACGACAAGGCGGCGCGCACGATCACGGTGTCGGACAACGGCATCGGCATGTCGCGCGACGAAGCGATCCAGCACCTCGGCACGATCGCCAAGAGCGGCACGCGCGAATTCTTCGCGCAACTGACCGGCGACCAGCAGAAGGACACGCAGTTGATCGGCCAGTTCGGCGTGGGCTTCTATTCCAGCTTCATCGTCGCCGACCGCGTCACGGTGATCACGCGCCGCGCCGGGCTGCCGGCGGATCAGGCGGTCAAGTGGGAAAGCGACGGCACGGGAGAGTTCACGGTCGAGCCCGTCACGCGCGAATTGCGCGGCACCGACGTGATCCTGCACCTGAAGGAGGGCGAGGACGAGCTGCTGTCCAGTTGGAAGCTGCGCTCGATTCTGACCAAGTACTCGGATCACATCCCCACGCCGATCCGCATGAAGAAGGAGGAGTGGGACAAGGACAAGAACGAGTACGTCGTCAAGGACGAGGAAGAAACGGTCAACCAGGCGAGCGCGCTGTGGGCGCGCGCCAAGAGCGAGATCACCGACGAGCAATACAAGGCGTTCTACCAGCACGTCGCGCACGACTTCACCGAACCGCTGGCGTGGACGCACAACCGCGTGGAAGGCAAGACCGAATACATCCAGCTGCTGTACATCCCGTCGCGCGCGCCGTTCGACATCTGGGATCGCAACCAGCGGCACGGCGTGAAGCTGTACGTGCGACGCGTGTTCATCATGGACGACGCCGAGCAACTGCTGCCGCCTTATCTGCGCTTCGTGCGCGGCGTGGTCGATTCGAGCGACCTGCCGTTGAACGTCAGCCGCGAGATCCTGCAGGAGTCGCGCGATGTCAAGGCGATCCGCGAAGGCTGCACCAAGCGCGTGCTGTCGCTGCTCGAAGACCTGGCCGAAAACCGCAAGGACGACTACGCGAAGTTCTGGTCCGAGTTCGGTCAGGTGCTGAAGGAGGGCGTCGGCGACGATCCGGCCAACCGCGAGCGCATCGCCAAGCTGCTGCGCTTCGCATCGACCGCGAGCGACGGCGCGCAAAACGTGTCGCTCGGCGATTACGTCGCGCGGATGAAGCCCGGCCAGAAGTCGATCTACTACCTGACGGCCGACACGCCGGAGGCGGCGAAGTCCAGCCCGCACCTGGAGATCTTCCGCAAGAAGGGTGTCGAGGTGCTGCTGCTGACCGATCGCGTCGACGAATGGATGCTCACCTTCCTGCACGAGTTCGACGGCAAGCCGCTGGCGTCGGTCGCCAAAGGCGATCTCGACCTCGGCGAGCTGGCCGACGCGCAGGAGAAGGAAGAGCAGCAGAAGGTCGCCGACGAGTACAAGGAGCTCGTCGGCAAGGTGAAGTCCGCGCTCGGCGACCGCGTGCAGGACGTGCGCGTGACATTGCGGCTGACCGATTCGCCGGCGTGCATCGTCGTCGACCGCGACGCGATGAGCGCACATCTCGCGCGGCTGCTGAAAGCGGCCGGGCAGAAGGCGCCGGCGTCGAAGCCGATCCTCGAGCTGAATCCGCATCACCCGCTGGTGCAGCGGCTGAAGTACGAGGAGGCGAAGCTCGCCGACTGGGCCGCGCTGCTGCTCGACCAGGCGGTGCTCGCCGAAGGGGGCCCGCTCGACGACCCGGCGTCGTTCGTGCGGCGGATGAACGCGTTGCTGCTCGACGCGGCGAGCCGCTCGAGCTGACGCTGCGCCGATGGCCGGCATGAGGGGACGGCGCGGCCGCGTGCGGGCCGCCGGCGGACCCCCTCCGCGGCGCGCCAATGAACGCAAG